>JAICIG010000424.1 GCA_025924495.1 Pirellulales bacterium
CGATAAACCATTAAACGGTCGCCGGCTGCGTCAACCTCGCCAGGCGGCCCTTCGTGCGGGGGGCGGCGGTCATCGCCGTTTTGGATTTTCATGTTTTTAACGCTCAAGAAACAGGGGGCGCTGACGCCCGTTCCCACGGCGGGCATTCTGGCTCGGCGCGCCGGCCATCGGCATCAGGAGAAAACTCAATCCTTATTTCAGGAATTGCTGTAGTGAGATCTAGGGGATTTCCTGATGCAGACGTCTCGCGCCGAGATACTGAAACGATTCCGTGGACGAAAGCTGCGTCATTGCCGCTCCGCCGAGAATCGGCGCGCTAGGGAGAAGGAGCGTCCACAATGGGAATCCACGGCGTTCAAGGCGGCGCCATCTCAACACGCAGGCCGGCCTTAAACGCCGTCGCTGTGCACAAAGGCGCAATCGGCGGGCGATCCACAGTTCTCGTTTCGTGTTGCATGGTAAGTGAAGCTCGGCGTCGGGGACCCGCTTGCACCCGAGGCGGGTCGAGATATGAGAAGTGGCGTTTGCGAGGACGTGGTCGGCTTGCCATAATCATGGCGAGGCGCCGAATTACCACGTCTACCGAGGGGACCGCGCGATCGCGATTGTTAGATCACTTAGCGGCGTTTGTTGAGCCAACAGCGGCATAAACTCGATCGGCGCGCCATGACTCCCGCAGTGGACCATGAGCGGCAAGCAATGACCAGGCCGTCATGACGACTTCGCCCAATGGCTGGGCGAATCGGACGGGTGAAATCTGGTTCGCCTTCGAGCGGATTCGAGGCAATTATGGTCGGAAAATCGAAACGACCCGCGACCTCGGGCGCTTCGCTTCGCCGGCGAGCCGAAGAGCTGCTTGGCAAAGCGGGCGGCGACGCCGCCGCACTGCCGGCGGAAGACATTCGGATCTTGGTTCACGAGCTCCAAGTGCACCAAGTCGAATTGGAAATGCAGAATGACGAGCTGAAGCGAACCCAGCTCGAGTTACATTATTCGCGCGACAAGTATTCTGAACTCTACGAGTTTGCGCCGGTCGGATACCTGACGCTGGATGCCGAGGGCGCCATTCGTGAAGCCAATCTCGCCGCTGCGAACATCCTGGAGCTCGATCGCGGCCGACTGACTGTGTGCAATTTGTGCTCTCTGATCGCCGCCGAGTCGCAAGACGCCTTTTACTTGCACCGGCGCTCGGTCCTGGCGACCCAGCGTAAGCAAACCTGCGAACTTCGTATGCGCAGCTCGCGTGGCGAACCGCTCTTGGTCTGGTTGCAGAGTATCGCACGTCCTGAGGGGCCTGAAAGCAAGCCAAGCATTTTTACGGCACTCGTAGATATCACGGCGCGACGAAAGGCCGAGGATCAGTTGCGCGCGCTCAATACGGAACTCGAACAGCGCGTTGCGGAGAGAACCACGGAACTAGCCACCGCCAGCCGAGCCCTCGAGCGGCGCGAACTCGAGTTTCGCACTCTGGCTGCCAACGTGCCGGCGCTATTCGGATACGTGGATGTCGGCGAGCGGTATCGATTTGTGAATCGGCGCTACGAGCAAATGTTCGGCGTATCCGCTGAACAGATCGTTGGACGGACCGTAAGAGAACTCTTCGGCTCGCAGTCTTATGAAGCGCTGAAGGGGCCGATCGCAAGGACGCTCCGCGGCGAAGCCGTTAGCCACGAGACCGAGCTGCATTTCCCGGACCGGCTGCGGACAATGTCGCTGACTTATGTGCCCGATTTCGACGAACAGGGACGAATAGCCGGGTTGTTTATCCTGGGGGCAGATGTCAGCCAGCGCAGGGCGCTCGAACGCCAGGTGCTCCAGGTGGCCGAGCACGAGCAGCAGCGGATTGGCCAGGATCTACACGACGGCGCAGGGCAGGAACTAGCCGGTTTGGGTTTATTGGCGCGCAGCCTAGTTGACTCGCTGCAATCGATTGCACCCCAGCAGGCCGAGGTCGCTGCCAGAATCGCTGACGGCTTGAAGGCGGCGATGCGGCAGATTCGCGCCGTGATTCATGGATTGGCGCCGGTGCCAGCCGGCGGCGATGGGCTGGCGATTGCGTTGGCCGAACTTGCCGCGCGAACGAATGATTTGCCGGGCTTAAGTTGCAGTTTTGACCGTTTGACCGGAGTTGAAGTACACGATCCGTTCGTCGCCTCGCACTTGTACCGCATTGCTCAGGAAGCGATTGCAAACGCCATTAAACATGGTGGCGCCGTACGGATTCAGATCCGCCTTACGCAGGATAACGGCGCTATCAAGCTGACGATCATCGACGATGGGCGGGGTCTGCATGCGAGCGATGCTGAACGGGAAGGAATGGGCCTAAGGCTCATGCATTACCGTGCACGCTTGAGCGGCGGCAATCTGACGATCGGACCGGCCGACCCTCGCGGCACTTGCGTCACTTGTATCTTGGGGAGGCCTGCTCGTGGCTGACACTCTCGCCAGGCGGACAGCCCCGGCGCGGATTCTGATCATCGACGACCATCCCTTGGTGCGCGACGGTCTGGCGACTCGCATTTCGGCTCAGTCGGACATGGTCGTTTGCGGCGAAGCTGGCAGCGTTGACGAGGCGATCGCCAAGATCGAGGCGGCTTCGCCGGACGCCGCCATCGTCGATATTTCCCTGAAAGGGGGCAGTGGAATAGAACTCATCAAGCGAATTCGCGCGATGCGCCCCGAAATCAAAATGCTCGTGGCGACCATGCACGATGAGTCGGTCTATGGCGAGCGCGCTCTACATGCCGGAGCGCACGGTTACGTGAACAAACAAGAAATGCCCGAATTAGTGATTACGGCCCTTCGCCAGATCCTGGACGGCAAGTTATTCGTCAGCCCCCAGTTGTCGGAGCGCATTGTACGTCGTTCGGTCGGCGCCGCCGTCGGCGCCGATTCCCCGCTCGGCAGGCTCTCGGACCGAGAGCTGGAGGTGTTTCGGTTGTTGGGCCAGGGGCTGACGACGCGCCAGATTGCCGGCCAGCTTGATTTGAGCGTCAAAACAGTTGAAAGCCATCGCGAGAACATCAAGACCAAGCTGGACGTCAAAAATAGCGCCGAGCTGACGCGGCTGGCCGTGCAATGGGTGTTGGAAGGGGCCTGAGCCGCTTATTCGGCCCAGGCGGCAGCGAAATCTATGAGATATCTTTGTTTCCAATCGCCAGCCGATGATATAACGGAATGAGTCGCGGGGCGGCGTTCGATGGTTCGGTTGCGCGAGCTTAAGCCCTACTTTGAGCCCTCTATGACGCAGTCGAGACGAAGCAGGCCATGGCCGGCCTATGCAATCGTCGCTCTTGCCGTTGGCCTGGCCTTGTCGTATGGCCTGCGTCTGCCCTGCGAGCGAAAAGCCGAAGCAGCCGGCCCCAAATTGCCGGACATGTCGACCCCCGAGGCCAAGCTCCGTGCCCTGGAGTACTTCCGCCGCAGCGGGCCCTGGCAGACGATCAAGCATACCAGCAACCTGACCTCAAAAGACCTCGATAAGGCGCTCGAGTGGGAGAAAAAGTTATCAGGCGACCGTTACGCGCCGCTGTCGGACGACGCCACTTTCATCCGTCGCGTCTCGTTCGATCTCACCGGCCGGCCCCCTGAAACGGCTCAAATACGCGCGTTCCTTGCCGATTCGGATCGAAATAAGCGCGCCAAGCTGATCGATGAGCTGCTGGAGACCGACGCCTTCGGCCAACGATGGGCCCATTTCTGGCGGAACGTGTTGTTCTTCAACGCTCCGGCTAACCCGACGCGTGTGAACTACGACGCGTTCGAGCAGTGGCTCGCGGGGCAGTTCAAACAGCACGCAAGCTGGGATCGAATTACGGCTGAGATTCTAGCCGCCGACGGCAAGAACAAAGACTCCGGTCCCGATAATTTCGTTCTCTCCTGCGAAAACCAGCCGACGCAACTGGCTTCGGAGACGGCGAGGGTATTCATGGGCGTCAGCATCCAATGCGCCGAGTGCCATGATCACCCGTTCGACCGCTGGAAGCGAGAACAGTTTCACGAGCTGGCAGCCTTCTTCTCGCCGGGCAAGTACTATATGCCCGACCTGAAGCGACCCGAGGAAAAAACCGAAATGCCGGCTCGCTTTCTGCTCGGCGAGAGCCCGCCGCCTGATCTCAAGGCAGACGCGCGTCGCGTGGCGGTCGCCGCATTTCTGGTCTACAACCCGAATAACTATTGGTTCGCTCGAGCATACGTCAATCGCATCTGGAGCGAACTGGTGGGCGACGGCTTTTACGCGGTAGACAGTCTGGGCCCCGACGAAGAGGCGGCGCATAGACTGATCATCAACCGCATGGCGTACGTCTTCCGCAACAAGCAATTCGATGCCCGCTGGCCTTTCCGGCTGATCATGAACACGCGCGTCTATCAGCGGCAAATTCGCCCCATGAAGTCGTCCGGAGAATTGTTCACCGCCGTCCGCGCCACGCGTCTTCGCGCCGACCAGGTGGCCAAGGCCTTAGCGAGAGTTACAGGCAATGACAAACTTGCGGCCGACGTCGATCGAATTTTCGCCGTCGATCCTTCGATTCCACTCGCGGATGTGGAAGGGGCGATCCAGCAATCGTTGTTTTTAATGAATAACCCCGCGCTTCAGGCCGCAATCAAGAACGGTCCATTGACCCAGCGGTTGCTCAAGATCAGTTCGCCCGAAACCTTGGCGGATGAACTCTATTTCGAAATCCTCTCGCGCGAGCCGACCGCGGCTGAGCGCCGCCGCGTGAGCGAATATCTGCCGATGGTTCCCAACCGCGGCGAAGCCATTTCCGACCTGGTCTGGGTATTGATCAATTCGGCCGAATTCATCGCTAAACGCTAAGCGAGCTAAGTCGCATGAAGAGTTTTATTCAAGAACCTTGCCTGCATGTGAATGTTGCCGCAGATGGCCGCATGACTCGACGCACGCTGCTCAAGCTGAGCGGTTCCGCACTGGCCGCTTCAGGGCTGCTGGGGCAGATCAGCCTGCACGCCGCAGAGCTGAAACGACAGCAACGTTCGTGCATCCTGATCTGGCTGGGCGGCGGCCCAAGCCAATTGGAAACCTGGGATCCCAAGCCGAGCACGCCGAATGGCGGGCAGACAAAGGCCATCAATACGGCGATTCAGGGCGTACAAATCGCCGAATATTGGCCAAAGATTGCCCAAGGGCTGAAGCATTGGGCCGTGATTCGCTCAATGACGAACAAAGAAGGGAGCCACGAGAGGGCGACGTATCAACTGCACACCGGCCGCAAGCCGACCGGAGCCCTGAAGTTTCCCAATATCGGTTCGGTGGTGGCGGAACGGCTGGGCGATCGGCAGGCCGAGCTGCCCAACTTCGTCAGCGTCGGGCAGACGATCGGCTCCGGATTCCTCGGCGTCCATTCGCAGCCGTTCGTGGTTAACCGGCCAGGCGCCTTGCCCGACAATGTGGCTAGCGCCGTACCGCCTGACCAGCTTAAGCGCCGGTTGGCGCAACTGGAGCAGCAGAACGAGGGATTCGCCGTCCTGGGGGCGAAGCAAGTCGTCACGGAACAGCAGGGCTTGTACGCGCAAGGAGCCCGAATGATGCTTTCGCCGAAGCTCAAAGCATTCGAACTGGATGACGAGCCGGCGAAAGTGCGCGACGTTTATGGGCGCTCGAGCTTCGGCCAGGGCTTGCTCGTAGCACGGCGTTTGGTCGAGCAGGGCGTGCCCTTCGTCGAAGTGAATCGCGGCGGCTGGGACAATCATCAGGAGATCTTCAAATCGGTCGGCAAACTGGCCTTGGAAGTGGACCAGGGCTTGGACGCTTTAATCAACGATCTGGCGGAGCGCGGGTTGCTCGAACGCAATCTCGTCGTTTGCATGGGAGAGTTTGGCCGCACGCCCAAAGTGAATCCCCGCGCGGGACGCGACCATTGGCCCAACACCTTCAGCCTGCTGCTGGCTGGGGCAGGCGTTCGCGGCGGTCGAATCATCGGCAAAACCACCGCCGATGGCATGGAAGTCGACCAAGAACCGGTCAGCGTCGAGGACCTGTTTCAGACCATGTGTCACGCAATCGGGTTGAATCCGGCCGACGAGCTAACCTCGCCCAGCGGCCGCCCATTGAAGATTGTCGATGGCGGCAAGCTGATTACGGGGTTGTTCAGCTAAGCATGCTCAGCGGATTCTGTCGATTTTCCAGCGGCAGTTTGACGGGCCGGCCCTGACGTTGCGATTCGAAAACGGCGGAGATCATCTCAACGGCGCCGCGGGCTTCATACATGCTGCATTGCGGCTGCGCATCGGTTTCGATTGCGTGAATCAAGTCGCGCAGGGCGAGGAGATGGCGAGCCTGATACTCGGGCACGTTGAGCGGTTCGGGTTCGCCGATGCCTGCGGACGAGACGTCCTGCCACTGGGTCTTGCTGCGGCCGGGCGACCAGCCCGGGTCTCGCAGGTACTTGACCGAGGGCAGAACGCCTTCGAGCAATTCAAACACCCCGGCGGAGCCGTAAATCTGCAGGCCGTACCGAGAGGGTTTGCCGGCGGCGTTCTTGACGGACTGGAAGTAAGCGGTGGCCCCGCCCGGCATGCCGTACATGGCCCGCACCGCGTCGCCGGCCAGCGGACCAATCCCTTCGGCTCCTTCGGCGACGTCGGCCTTGACGATTGGCCGATCCTCCTTGGTCACTTGCGCAAAGCACCACAAGGGATCGCCGCCCAAAGCGCGAATCATGTCCATGACGTGCGAGCCAAGCACCCACAGGTCTTCGCTGCCGCCGCGCCGGTCTTCTTTGCCGCGGCCGCGAAATTCGAGCACGCGGCCGATAGCGCCGTCGGCGATCAGCCGTTTGAGCGTCTGGAG
>JAICIG010000425.1 GCA_025924495.1 Pirellulales bacterium
GGCCGAAATGGACACCGTCGATGTGGTCGTCTATGGCGGTACGTCGGGCGGAGTGATGGCGGCGGTGCAGGCGGCCAAGATGGGCAAAAGCGTGGCGCTGATCGAGCCGGGCAAGCATCTGGGCGGGCTGACCTCGGGCGCGCTAGGCGCAACTGATATCGGCAACAAGGGCGCCATCGGCGGGCTGTCGCGCGAGTTCTATCGCCGCATCGGCAGGCACTACGGCAAAGACGAAGGCTGGACGTTCGAGCCGCACGTCGCCGAAGAACTCATGGACCAGTTCGTCGCCGAAGCCAAGGCGACCGTCGTTCGCAATGAACGGCTCGATCTGAAGCACGGCGTCAAAAAGCGCGGCGCGCGAATCGAGTCGATCAAGATGGAAAGCGGCCGCACGTTTGCGGGCCGGGTGTTCATCGACGCCAGCTACGAGGGAGACCTGATGGCCAAGGCGGGCGTTTCGTACCACGTCGGCCGCGAGGCCAATTCGGTTTACGACGAAACGCTCAACGGCGTGCAACTCGGCTCGAAAAAGCACCAATTCAATGCGCCGGTCGATCCATACGTTGTGCCCGGCGATCCCAAGAGCGGTCTGCTGCCGGGCATCCACGAGGGCGGCCCTGGCGAGCAGGGCCAAGGCGACCGTCGGGTGCAGGCTTACAACTTCCGCATGTGCATGACCGACGATCCGGCCAATCGGCTGCCGTTTCCTAAGCCGGCCGGCTACGATCCGCAGCGCTATGAGTTGCTTCTGCGCTACATCCAGGCGGGCGTGTTCGACGCGCTGGGCAGTAACTTGCCGATGCCCAACCGCAAGACCGACACGAACAACAACGGCGCCTTTTCGACCGACAACATCGGCATGAACTACGACTATCCCGATGGCGATTATGCCACGCGCGAGAAGATCTTTCAGGAACACGTCGTCTACCAGCAAGGCATGATGTGGTTCCTGGCCAACGACCCGCGGTTGCCGCAAAAAGTTCGCGGCTTCGTCAACCGCTGGGGCTTGTGCAAGGACGAGTTCGTCGAGACCGGAGGCTGGTCGCACCAGATGTACGTGCGCGAGGCGCGGCGGATGATTTCCGATTACGTGATGACGCAGCACAATTGCCAAGGGCGTCTGGTCGCCGAAGACTCCATCGGCCTGGCCGCCTACGGCATGGACTCGCACAACACGCAGCGCTACGTGAAAGATGGCCATGCGATCAACGAGGGAGATGTGCAAGTACACGGCTTCACGCCTTACCCGATCTCCTATCGTTCGATTGTTCCGAAAGCAGCCGAGTGCGATAACCTGCTTGTGCCGGTCTGCCTGGCGGCCTCGCATATTGCCTATGGCTCGATCCGCATGGAGCCGGTCTTTATGGTGCTTGGGCAATCGGCCGCGACGGCCGCCATCCTAGCGATCGACGCCGATACGAGCGTGCAGAAGGTCGACATTCAAAAACTGCAAGAGCGGCTGACCGCCGACCATCAGATTCTGACGTGGACCGGCCCTGCTGCTGTGCATGGTGTCGACCCCGCGAAGCTGGCTGGCGTGGTGGTCGATGACGTGAAGGCGGAACGGATCGGCGAGTGGACCGAGAGCAGCGCCACGCCCGGCTTTGTGGGCAGCGGATATTTGCACGACGCCAACGAACTGAAAGGCCAGAAGCAGGTGCGGTTCACCCTCCTGGCGACAAAGGGGGGCGACTACGACGTGCGGCTGGCCTATACGCAAAACGAAAATCGCGCCACGAATGTGTCTGTCACCGTCGCCGCGGGCAGCGAGACTCGTCAGGTTGAAGTCAACCAGCGGAAGACGCCGCCAATCGACAAGCACTTTGTGAGCTTGGGCAAAGTGCATCTGTCGGCCGGCGAGAAGGCGATCGTCACCATTTCCAATGCGGGCGCCAACGGCTTCGTGATTGCCGACGCCGTACAATTGGCGCCGCTTGAATAATCTCTATCTGCTATATTGGCGACGCAGCCCCGCGCGATCGTGGGGCTGCCGCGATAAGCGTAGTTCCTTTTTTTCAGTGGTTTGAAGAAAGGAGGGTCTGCGAGATGAGAACGCTGTGGAGATGTAGCGTCGCGGCCGTTTTTCTGGCCAGCGTCGCTACCGCGGGGGCAGAAGAATTGAAAAGCGGGCTGCAAGCGGGCGACTTTGTCGGCGCGTTTGACGTGGTCAAGTGCGCCGGCGCCGAAGACGATGGCGTGAAAGAGGGCCGGCAACTCTGCTATCGCTGAAAGTACGGCGGTAAGCCCGTCGTCATGATTTTCGCTCGAAAATCTGACGCGGCCTTGGCCAGTTTGGTCAAGCAGGTCGATACACTGGTCGCCGAGCACGCCGACGAAAAGCTGAGCGCATTCGTCAATCTCATCGGCGAAGATCGGGATGCCTTGGAAGCGGACGCCAAAGAGTTCGCCGCCAAGAACAAGATCGCCAATATCCCGGTCGTGGTTCCGGTCGAGTTCGAAAACGGGCCCGACAATTTTGGCATCAACCCCAAGGCCGAAGTCACGGTCATGCTCTATAAGGGGTTGAAGGTTCAGGCCAACCATGCATTCGGCCCGGACCAGCTCAAGAAGAAGAACGTCTCGGACGTGCTCGCTGACGTGCCCAAGCTGCTTGAATAACGTGCAGCTTGCGCGAATGGGCTTTATCGCCGCCGCCGGAATTCTTCGTTCCGGCGGCGGCTCGATTTCTCACGAGCGTCTGAATAACTCCCCTTCGGCGGAAACCATCGTCGTCTTTCATTCCACGGATGATCGCCCTTTCGCGAATCAAATGGCGGCTCGCCCTTGCTCAATCATTCGCGACCAACAGCGCCATGCCGTCGGCTCCGGCGTCGGCGGCGCCTTGCAACTGGCCATCGGCGCCAAGCGCGATGGCGTGCACGAGGGCCATTTCGCCATGGCTATAGGGCAGACGGTTGATGGGATGCTTTTTGCGGACCTCGGCGCAAACGTATTCGGGGATCCGCGCCTGGCAGGTGATGGCGTCTCCCTGGCAATCGAACCGCGGGGCCAGCACTGCATCGCTAATGCTCATGCCGAAATCAAGCCGGTTCAAGATCGTCTGCAACACCGCCGTGATGATCCGCGTGGCGCCCGGCGCCCCGAGCGCCAACACCGGCTGGCCGTCGCGCAGGACGAGCGTGGGCGTCATGCCGGTCGTGCGTCCTTTGCCCGGAAAGATGCTGTTGGGATGGCCGGGGTACGGATAGAAGTTAACCATCGAGTTGTTGTACATGAAACCGAGGCCCGGGCTGATCACGCCGGACGAGGAGCCGAGCGAATGAGTCAACGACACGCAGTTGCCGTGGCGATCGACCACGGTAACTTGCGTCGTGTTGGGCGAGCCAGGTTGAATGCGCGGCACCTCGATCGGCGCGCCCGAGTCGATCTTCTCTCGCCATTGGGCCGCTCGTTCTTTCGAAATCATCACGGCGAGCGGCACGTCGACGAATCGCGGATCGCCCAATTGCCGATTACGATCGGCGAAAGCGGCCTTCATCGCCATCGATACCAGGTAGATGTACTTGGGCGAGTTGTGTTCGAGCGCCGCCAAATCGTATCCTGCGAGGATATTGAGGATCGCCGCCAACGTCGGCCCGCCATGCGGCGGCTGCGAAGTGACAATGGTCCAGTCGCGATAGGTCGTTGTTACCGCAGGCTCTTCGCGCACGCCGTAATCGGCCAGATCGTCGGCAGTGATCCAACTGTCATGCGTTTTCAGATCGCCGGCAATTTCCTCGGCCAGACCGCCGACGTAAAAATCTTCGGGGCCGTGCTCGGCCAACCGCCGCAGCGTTCGCGCGTAGTCGGGGTTGCCCAGCCGCTCCCCCGCATCACGCGCCGTTCCATCGGGCTTCAGGTAAATGCGACCTGCATCGGGCGTGACGTGCAGTTTGAGGAACAGCGAAGACTCCTCGGCTCTCCCCGGCTTTCGCTGCCAAGACTCCGCCAAATGACCGCCGACGGTAAAACCCTCTTCGGCCGTGCGGATCGCCGGCGCCAACAGGTCGGCCCACGAGCGCGAGCACCAATGCCGGTGGATCAGTTCCATGCCGCGGACCATGCCGGGCGTGCAAATCGATCGATAGCCGTCCTCGTTCACGCGATCCTTCAGATAGAATCCCCAGCCTCGAGGATTCGATCCGATCACGACGCCCGACCACATGTCGGGCGAGACGCGCGACCCGGCCAACGCAGGAGCATCAACGATCGGCTGCGGCTGCTTGTCGTCGGCCAGCCAGTAGTTCATCAGTAGATATCCGCCGACTCCGCAGGAATGCGGGTCGATGACAAACTGCACGGCGGCGCAGGCCAACGCAGCATCGAAGGCGTTGCCGCCGGCGGCGAGGACTTTTGCCCCTTCTTCAACCGCAAGCGGCTGCGGAGCCACGATCATGGCTGGCATTGACTGTTCTCCTTGTTGCTAACGACGGCGCCGCGGTTGAGAGGTCTTATGCGCGAAACTGGACGAACGAGAGGGCCTGAAGGTTGACCTGAACAAAAACACCGCGGATATTGCGGCAAAACCAACGGCCCGGACGTCGTTTGCTCCCCCTTGTTCGCCAATAGTTCGAGGTTTCTCGATGATCGCTCGCCGTTTGCCCGTCGCACTGTCGCAATGCCAAAATCAAACGCGGCCCTTATTGCCGACAACGGCGACAATCGTCATCAGCGCCGCGCTTGCGCTGTGGGCCGCCGCGCCAAATGATAAATCGCTCGCCGCAGATAATCCAGAAAAACCGAACGTCGTGTTGGTGTTCGCCGACGATAAGTATGAGCACAGCCAGCCGAAGGTTGACAATACGCTGAAAAAACGGCTGAAATCGCCATTTCGCCAGGAATTTCAAATCACTTGGAATTGCGGCAAACTGGGGCAAATTACGGGCAATTAACTACACTTTGCTACACTGCAGCCCATATGCCGGCGCCGCTTGGCGAAACTGGATCGTCCGCTTTTTAGCGAGGCCTCGCCAGCGCGACTCTTGAGAGTCCGTCGCCGCCAATAGCCAAAAAGAAAAAAGGCGGTCCAGCGTGACTGCAATCATTAACGCCTGGCCGTCATCACCTGTGGTCATGGCGTCCCGGGGACCAAGCGAAACGAATCCATGACAATTGACTGATCGACTTTGCCATACGGGTCGTCGCTCCCCACATGCCCGAACACGAAGATCCGGCCATCAGCTGCCTGTACGGCGCGCGGATAGTAGGCCGTCCCAGGCACGTCGAGCTTCTGCCAACTCTGACCGCCGTCACTCGTCGAATGAATGCCGCTGGTGGCGAGATGCAGGACCGGTCCTTCACGAGTCGCCAGCAATTCTGGCTGGCCGCTGTGCGGTAAAACGGATGGGCCGGCCGGCTGCGCAGTCCACGAGTCACCCGATTTTTTGAGCGTGGACTGCCAGCGTTTAGCGTCGCTCGCGCGCCGAAAAACGCATAGCAAATCGCCGTTGGCCAATTCGGCGACATCGAACTCCTCAGTCCAGCCGCCGCGCTGTTCAGAGAGAATCGCAGCCAACGGCCCTTTCCAGGCGCGGCCCTGATCGGATGAGACCAGCAGCGCCGGTTCCACGAGCCTGCTGAACTCCGCCCGCGTCTGACTGCCGGCTGGAGCCCGCACCACGCCGGCCAGCAGCAGGAGGCGGCCGTCGCGCAGCACTCGAAGTCGACGCGGCCAGGTCGAGTACTTCATAGGATCAAGGGGCAATTCCGGCCGGCCCCATGTCTTCGTGCCATCAAGGGATCGCTGCAAGTAGCCGGTCTGCGGCAAATCCCGATCATACGGAAGATAAAAACCGAATACGCCGCGCAGCACGGCGCCGTCCGCCAGGGCCGTCGCCGCATCATTTGTGACGCCGTTCATACACGACTTGAACGCGTCGGCGCTCGCTTGCTGCCATGTCTTTCCCCCGTCTATCGAACTGAGGTAGACATTCCGCAGATCAAGTCCGGTCATGTCGTATTCGGGGCGTCCTTCTGGCGGCCAGGTCAGCTTTTGTTGCACCTCTTGGGGCGCACGCGGTCGTCCATCGACCGGACCGGTCGCCTGCGTGAAGCCCAACATCAGCTTTCCATCCGGCATGAGCCAGACGCCGACCCAACTCGTGAAGCCGGGCGTTTGCGGCGAATGATAGATCGTCCGACGCTGGTGCTCGACGGCGGAGAACTCGGCCGCGCGAGCCTCCGAGAGCCCTACTGCGGCCAAAGCGACAGCCAAGGTTGCGAAATGGAGCTTTGTCATTCTCACGATTTATGTTTCCCGGAGGCGGATTCTGCCTTGTTTTCCTGCGGCGCAATGAACCCGCATTGCAAAACGTCCTGAGGCACTTTAACGCGCCACGTAGTTCGACGCGACGAATCGCGCCTGCAGGTGCTGGCTGCCTGCTCCGAAGGTACGGATTGTTGGTCAGCGCCGCGTCGCACCTTATTGGATTAAATGGCTGAACTGATGTTTAAAGGCCGCCAATTGCCATGCGCATTCTCGGCAATTGCCCCGACAATTGAGGTCGACAGTCAGTCCGGCCCCTGCCCGTCGGACTGGGGACTTGGCTTCTTTCTGGCGTTCGACGCCCTGAAACCGCCCCCGGCTGTTCGTGCAGTTTCGTGCGGAGGTGCGCCGGACCGCCGCGCGCAAGCAAAGTCAACAGAAATACCAGTTGCCGGCTTCAGGAACGCCATCCACCGGGGGCTTTTTGCCTTGTGCCCTGCAAGATTTGCTTTCGCCCCCCCGGCTCGGCTTCGTATGGTACGAGTGACCGCCGCGGCCCCAGTCTTTCGCGCCATCGGGGCCAAGTCGGCAA
>JAICIG010000426.1 GCA_025924495.1 Pirellulales bacterium
AGTTGTCCGCGTAGAAATCGAGCGGCTGTGGTTTGGACGCGTAGATTTCGTACTTTTGCTTGAAGTCGGGGCCCGCGAACCAGAACGGGCCATAGACGACGTCTGACTTCCCGTCGCGGTCAATATCGCCCCCATTAGCGCCTTCGGAAAAGTATACGTCGGTCAATTGGAGACGCTTGAACGAATGCAATTCTCGTTCTTGAGCGATAGCGAATGAACCTCCGAAGTCGCCCGCCCCAAGAATCAGCAGTGGCCCGAGAATGATTGCGACTAGTCGCGCGTACTCGCATCTCATCAGTCGTCTCCGCTTCTGGCGTCTGAGCCCCTAGCCCTGCGAGCATCATAGTCCATGATCCACGCGAAAAGAAACGGTCGGACAATCGCTGTCGGACAATGGCAACCTCGCGACCTGCGAACAGCCGTGAGGCGGCTGAGGCAGGCCGTCGTCCAATATGCCTGAGATAAGCAGGCCGCATCGTTGTGGCGGACGGAGTAATGGCGCGATATCTTCGAGGGAACCGATTACGAAAAACTGGGACCAACGATGCTCAACGTCGCGTATGCTAACCCTGAAGAGATTGGCCTCGACCCCAGCCGCCTGCAGACGGCTTACAGGCTGCTTGAAGAATGGTCGTCCGGTCCCGAGGCGCCAATTCCCGGGGCTGCCCTGGCGGTCGGTCGAGGAGGACGCACGGTCGAGCCCCGATTTTTTGGCCGGCAAGGCCCCGAAGCGAACGCTCCAGCCATTCGCCGCGACGCGGCCTTTCTGCTCGCGTCGATTACCAAGCCGATCACCTATCTGGCGGCGATGCTGCTCGTCGAGCGCGGGCAATTGAGCCTCACGGATCGCGTGACGCGATATTTTCCTGAGTTTGCAGCGCACCATAAAGAACAGACGTTGGTGGTTCACCTGTTCACGCACACGTCGGGATTGCCCGACATGCTGCCGAACAATGTCGAGCTGCGGCGAGAACACGCGCCGCTGTCGCGCTTTGTCGAAGCCACGCTCCGAGACGCGGCGCCGCTGTTCGCCCCGGGCACGGGTCTGAGTTATCAAAGCATGGGTACGCTGATTACAGCGGCAATCGTGGAGCAGATTGCCGGCCAGCCATTGCCCGATTTCCTCGAGCGCGAGATTTTTGCGCCCTTGGGCATGTCGAGCACGGCGCTCGGCAGTCGGCATCTGGATCCCGAGCGGCTGGTTCGCGTCGGCGCGGTCGGAGAATTCGCGAATCAAGATTTCGGTTGGAATAGCGACTACTGGCGCAAACTGGGTTCGCCTTGGGGCGGGCTGTTCAGCACGCCGGACGACTTCTCGATCGTTTGCCAGTTGATGCTCGGCGGAGGATCCTGGGGCGGCGTGCGTCTGCTTTCGCCGGCGACGATCGAACGCATGATGACGAACCGTCTGGATGACTTGCCGGATTTGCCCGAGCCGATGCGGCGCACGCAACCTTGGGGGCTCGGTTGGAAGATTCATCGTACGGCGTCCGCCGATGCCTTTGGCGATCTGGCGTCTTCGACCGCTTACGGTCATTGGGGCGCCACCGGCACGGTGTGTTGGATCGATCCCGGACGCGAGGGCTTTTGTCTGCTATTTACTTCCTCGCCGATGAGCCTGTCGCAGTGGCGGCTGATGCGAATCTCGAGCATTGTGGCCGCCGCGTTTTTATGATCGAGGCGGTCCCTGGCCGATGAGTCGGGCGCACTGGCTCGCGA
Source organism: Pirellulales bacterium (assembly GCA_025924495.1). The sequence continues at coordinate 1,720 of JAICIG010000426.1, forward strand.
ATCGCCTGTTGCTCCGCGCTGTGTTACACTTATCGCTTCGCCGTCCATCGTCACCGAAGTTCTCCGGAGAATGCGCATGAATCGTTTGAGCCTCATGTTAGTTGCACTGCTGTACGCTTGTGGCTCGCTGCACGCAGCCGACGATGCCAAGGAATCGGCTCCGACTCATGCGAACGTGTCATACGGTCCCTATGCGGCCGACGTGCTGGATTTCTGGCAGGCGAAAGGGGAAGGCCCGCGGCCGTTGCTGGTCTACATTCACGGCGGCGGCTGGGTTGGCGGAGACAAGAAACAAGATGCCAAGCACTTCCGTCCCTTCCTGGAAAAAGGCATCTCCTATGCCGCGATTAACTACCGATTGACCGGCGAGGCGCCTCTGCCGGCGCCAGTCCATGACGCCGCGCGGGCCATTCAGTTCCTCCGCAGCAAGGCCGCGGAATGGAACATCAATACGCAGCGGATTGCGTTGACGGGCGGCAGCGCGGGCGCGTGCACCTCGATGTGGCTGTTACTACACGACGATCTCGCTGATCCCAAGTCCGAGGATCCCGTGGCGCGGCAATCGACGCGCGTTTGCGCCGCCGCTGTGGCGGCCGGCCAGACGTCGATTGATCCCAAGGTCATCGAAGTCTGGTTGGGCCCTAACGTGCTCAAACATCGCATGATCAACATGGCGGTCGGCGAGCCGACGATTGAAGGCGCCCTGGCGAACTATGAAAAACACCGCGCACTCTACGTGGAGTTCTCGCCCTACAACCACTTGGACAAGGACGATCCGCCGCTGTTGATGACTTACAATAATAATATGAAGCTCCCTTCGGAGGATGCCGGCCACGGCATTCACCATCCAGTCTACGGCGTCAAGATGAAGGAAAAGGCCGATCAACTCGGGCACGAATGTCATCTGTTGATCAAAGGCGTTTCGGAATCGAAACAATACGCCTCCGCAAACGAATTCCTAATGGCGAAGTTGCTGGCGCCTTGAGCGAGACATTTCAGTCGACTCAAGTCTTCCCTGGCGGTTGTTGTTTCCTGATCGCCTTTCTACAGCGAGCGGACGTTGCTAGCACTCTGCGCAATCCATGCGTTTGAGTAGCCTGCGCGACCGCGCAACAAAACCCAGGAAAAAGTCCTTGACTAATTCGGGGGCCCGTCAATAATCGACGTCGATGGTCTTACCAGTGCGTATTTGGCAGGCGACATGTCGGGCGCGAGAAAGGTGCGGCGTGTCGGGTTGGCGCAGACCTCATTGAGCGCCTGTCGTTGCCGGGCTCGCAAGGCAGATGCCGGAGAGAAGCGCCTCTTGACCGGCGTTTGATGCAGCGGGCCGCTCGCGGCTCTAAATAACGCATGTTTGGATCCTATCAGGCCAGCTTTTACCAGCGCGCTCAAGTCAAGGATCGAGGGAAGTCGCTGCGTTCCGGTGCGGCGTTTTCCTGGCGCACTTAATTCGACGCGGTGCGTCGAAAAGCGTCGAACGGCCTGATCGGCCGTTGAGCAAGGAGGGCGCGAGCGCAAACGCCGCGCGGTCAGGATGGCAGCAAAGATATTCATCGTCGACGACCACCCGCTCGTGCGCGAGGGTCTGCTCGGACTCATCTCGACTCAGCCCGATTTCGAAATCTGCGGGCAGGCCAGTAGCGCGGCGGAAGCACGCGAGCTGGCGCCAACCATACAAGCCAATGTCGCAATCATCGACCTGGCACTGCAGGACGGGAATGGTATCGAGCTGATCAAAGAATTCAAGCGGCAAGACGAGAATCTTAAAATGCTGGTCCTCAGCATGCACGATGAATCGCTGTTCGCCGAGCGCGCCTTACGAGCCGGAGCCGTAGGTTACGTAGGCAAGAATGAAGCCAGCCGCACGATCGTTCAGGCAATTCGCCACGTCTTGCAAGGACAAATCTATCTAAGCCCGCGCATGACCGAGCGGATGCTTCAGCGGGCGGTCGGTTACCAGGGCAGTCCGAGCCGTTCTCCGGTTGAGCGTCTCACCGACCGCGAAATGGAAGTGTTTGAGATGGTCGGGCGCGGCATGACCAGCCGCCAGATTGCGCGCCGATTGAATTTGAGCCCCAAAACGGTGGATACGCACCGCGAGCATATCAAGGCGAAACTCGAGCTCAAGAACGGCGCCGAATTGACAAGGCACGCCGTACATTGGCTGCTGGAACCGCGTTGAGCTCGTCCCGGGAGCTTGCGAATGAAACCGCATCGATTAGGGTTCCTGTTCAAACCGGCCAACATCGGCCTGGGGCTGGTGGCGGTGCTGTTCGTGGTCAACTTGTCCGTTTCCGAATGGAATGTCCGGCATTTGATTCGTAATGAGCATCGAGTCGCTTACGCGCAGGAAGTGCTGACGACGCTGGAGGAGATCCTCGATGGCGTCACGCGGGCGGAAACGGCGGAGCGCGGATTTCTGATCACTCGCGACTCGAGTTACCTTTCTTCGCACGAACGCGCGGTGAAAGCCACTGCGGAGACGCTGGAAAAGTTGACGCAGCTGGTCGGCGACGACGCGCTGCAATTGTCTCGCCTAGGCTTTTTGCAAGGGTTGATTCGAGAACGATTTGACGAATTAGCCGTGGCGATCGCCTGGCAGCAAGGCGAAGGCTTTGAGGCGGCGCGGCGCTCGGTGTCGAACAACCGAGGAAAGCGTTTGATGAGGCAGCTCCGCGACCTGGTGGGCGAAATGCAGAGCTTAGAACGCCAAGCGCTTGCTGCGCGGGCGCAAGAGTCGCGCCGCAGCGCCACAGCCACCACCGTCTGCGACCTGCTAGGCGCGGCCATGGGACTAGGGACGGTCTGTGCGGCGTTCTTCCTGTTTCGACGCGAACTGACGCATCGCGTGCGAGCCGAAGAGGCGACCCGCCGTCTCGCGGCCATCGTTGAGTCGTCGGACGACGCGATCATGGGTTTGACGCTCGAAGGGGTGATCGAGTCCTGGAATGCCGGCTCGCGACGAATCTACGGTTTCATGCCCGAGGAGATGATCGGCAAATCGGCCTTGGCACTGAGCGTTCCAGATCGGCTGGACGAACTCCGCTTGAACCTAGAGCGCGTGCGCGACGGCGCACGTATCGAACACTTTGAAACGGCCTGGCTGCACAAGAGCGGCCGGAGAATCGATGTGTCGCTGATCATTTCGCCTATCAAGGATGCAGGCGATGCCGTGATTGGCGTTTCAGCGATTTCTCACGACATTACGGAACGAAAGCTGTTGCGGCGCGAAGTGCTCGACATTGCCGCGAGCGAACAACGCCGCATCGGCCAGGATCTCCATGACGGAGCAGGGCAGGAACTGACGGGGCTGGCGATGCTGGCCGAGCGGCTCGCTGGCGACCTGGCGAGTCAATCGCTGCCGCACGCCAATGCGGCCTGCAAGATCGGCGATGGGTTGGCAAAGGTCTTGAGCCACATCCGCGCTTTATCCAGAGGCTTAGCGCCGGTCGAAATCGACGGCGACGGGCTGATGGCGGCCCTGGCGGAATTAGCCTTGCGAACCCAGGAATTGAATAACATTCATTGTTCGTTCCATTGCGATGAGCCGGTTCGCGTGCTCGACAACCAGGCTGCCATGCATCTTTACCGCTTGTCGCAAGAAGCGGTCACCAACGCGATCAAGCATGGGGCGCCGCGCAGCATCGTGATATCGCTCGCGACGGACGGCAACCTCATCACTTTGACGATTGCGGACAATGGCCGCGGATTCGCTAAGTTGCCGCAAAAACCAACCGGCGCAGGGCTGCGCATCATGCGATATCGCGCCGAATTGATTGGGGCCAGTCTGACGCTGACACCCGGTCCAAGGCAGGGGGCCGTATTGACATGCACCCTGCCGCAACGTTCAACCGCCCTTGGCGCCCTGCCCAACCCCCGGCGCCACGAAAGCCCGTCCCCGGTAGGGAAATTCCCGATGGCCGAATGCTGAATGTCCGGATAACTGCCGCCATCGGCGCGCGTTATCACGTGCTTAATGGGGGCGGGGCGCCCCGCTGAGAAGCTTCCCGCGGCGAGGGAAGGCATTCCGGCGGCGAACAATGAAAGGAGTCGATTGCCATGAAGACGCGATTGCTGATCGCCGATTCGGACGAATCCATGTTAGCGATTTACGACCGCTATTTCTCCGCGAACGGCTGCCTGGTCGAGACGGCGGCTGGCGGCGTGGAATGCCTCGACAAGTTGAGCCGCTTCCTGCCCGATGTCATGATCGTCGACATGCACTTGCCGTGGGGCGGCGGCGACGGCGTGCTGGCCGCGATGCAAGATGACGAGTCTTTCGCGCGGCTCCCCGTAGTGATGCTCGATGCGGCCGACGCCCTTCCGGGCACACTTAATTCCGCGGCGATCGCCCATCACTATAAACCCGTCAGCCTGGCGGCGCTGTTGGCCAGCGTGCGATCGGCAGTCGGGCAATCCGTTTAGCCGCAAGGACCGCTGACAGCGCTTTGCTGCTCGCCCTTTCGGCCTCTTTTGCAAACATTGGGGTCGTGTCGAGCGGAGGGCCGCCATGAGTTGCAACTCAAGCAGCGGGGCTTTAGCCAACGGCTTTGTTCGCGAGGATCGCAAGGCCGTAGCCGACTTACGCGCGGCGCTCGAATCGGCGGTTGCCGGCGGCGAAGTTGCCGACGTACCGAAAGGACACGCCCCGACGATCGCCGATTGGACGATCGCAGTCAAATCGCCGCGTGCGAAAACACGTTATTTCGGCGACTATGAGTTGCTGGAGGAGATTGCGCGAGGCGGCATGGGCGTTGTGTTCAAGGCGCGTCATACGAAAATCAATCGGCTCGTGGCGCTGAAGATGATTCTCGGGGGCGAATTGGCATCCAGCGACGAGGTGTTGCGCTTCCATATTGAGGCCGAGGCCGCCGCTAAGCTTAGCCATGCGAACATCGTGCCGATTTACGAGGTCGGTCAAATTGATGGACAGCATTATTTCACGATGCGGTTGATCCAGGGCGAGAGTCTGGCGGAGCGTATCGCGCGGGGGCCGCTCGAGCCGTGTTGCGCCGCTGCGCTGTTGCATTGTGTTGCCGAGGCGATTCAGCACGCCCACGAACACGGCGTCATTCAC
>JAICIG010000427.1 GCA_025924495.1 Pirellulales bacterium
GGGCAGGCGGTCAAATATCCCAACCGTTCGTTGAAAGCATAGGTAACCTTGGCTTCGAGCAGATCGTCGATGGCGTTGATCTGCTGCCAGGCGGCCTGCAGGTCGAGGCCGCTGTGCATCACCTGAATGCGCAGGTGATCCTCTTCATTGATCATCAAGCTGATTTGCTCGTTCTGGTCGATGGCTACGCCGCGAGCGCCTTCGCTTTCGGCGTGCTCGCGGCTGATCAGCTGCCGCTCGACTAGAAACTGGCGGTCGAGCCCTTCCAGCTTGTTGACGTCGAGGTATTCCTGATGGGCATCTTTGATTTGCAGGATTCGATCGCGCAGCGACCGCTCGAGCTCCGCGCGATCGGAACTGTTCGCCCGGCTGATGAATGGATAATCGGCCAGGTTCCGGGCCAACCGGATACGACTGCTGATCACGATGTCCGACTCAGGGCCGGACCCGCGAAGCCACTCGCCACTGCTGCGCGCTAGCTCATCGATTTGCACGGCGTCACGAAGACCTTTCGATCTGGCGAATTTCGTCGCGGAGTTTGGAAGCCCGCTCGTATTCTTCGCTCTGGATGGCTTCTTTCATCTCCCGCCTAAGGCGGATCAATTCAGTCTGCCGGTCCGTGTTGAGCGGAGAATGGCGGGGACGCTTGCCCACATGGGTGCTCTCGCCGTGGATGTTTAAAATCAACGGATCCAGCTCTTTTTGAAAGCAAACGTAGTCATGCGGACAGCCCAGCCGCCCTTGATTGCGGAATTCGAAAAACGTGATGCCGCAGATCGGGCAGGCTTGCTGGTCGAGCCGAGCCAGCTCCTCGGCCGTGCCTCCGACGAGCTGCTGCGCCAGCGCTCCGGCCAGGTTCGAGCTGCTGGATGGTTCGTTATCCGACTCGGTCAGATACTCGCGAGCATGCTCTTCGCACAGATGCAATTCTTGAGGTTTGCCGCCTGTGAGTTCGGTGATGTGAAAAGTCGCCGGCTTTTCGCACTTGAGACACTTCATCGCACCAATCTTTTACGCCCAACAGCGCACATCTGGTCAGGTCGGGAAACGCTGCGGGAATTCTAACAGTACCCCCCTCCCTGTCAACCCGAGCTAAGCTCGGCACGCGCGCCGTAAGCCTTGCGTATAGAAACGGATAGGTAAGACGAGTGCGCGACGAAGCGGGCTCCGCGCTGGAGCCGGTTGCTGCTGCCAAACGGGGGTGCTAAGCTGGGCCTTCCATGACTCATTATCCCGATTTCGAAACGTTTTCCCGCCTGGCCCGCGGCGTTCAACTGGTTCCCGTCTACCGTCGGTTGGCGGGCGATACGCTGACCCCTGTCACCGCTTTTCGCAAGATCGATTCCGGCGCGTCGGCTTGCTTGTTCGAGAGCGTGATCGGCGGTGAAAAGGTGGGGCGCTACAGCTTTCTAGCGGCCGATCCATTTTTGCTGATCGAGGCCCGCGGTTCGCGGGTGACTGTTACCGATCTGACGGATTCGCAGCCCAACTGCGCTGAGTTCCACGCGGAAGATCCCCTGGCCGAATTGCAGCTTCGCGTGAGCGCCTTTCGCGCCGCGACGCTGCCCGAGCTGCCGCCCTTCTGTGGCGGCGCGGTAGGCTACGCCGGTTACGACACCGTGCGGTACACCGAGCATCTGCCGAACGCGCCGACCGACGATCGCGAATTGCCTGATCTGGCGTTTGCATTTTTCGACCATATCGTCGTGTTCGACAACGTTCGCAAAACATTGACGGTCGTGGCAATGGCCCGCTTGGAAGGGATGCAGGCCGATTTAGGCGAGGCCTATGCCGACGCCTGCCGACGCGTGGACGAGCTCGTCTCACGGCTGGCTTCGCCCGAGGCCAGCGTGCAACTTACCGACATCGATTTGCACGGCGAGCCGCAACTGGATTATCGATCGAACTTCGGCGAGGAAGAGTTCGAAGCCGCGGTAGAGAAATGCCTGGAATACATTCGCGCGGGCGATATCTTTCAGGTGGTCTTGAGTCAGCGCCTGCAGGCCACGGTGCACTCGCCTCCGTTCGAGATTTATCGCACCTTGCGCGTGGTCAATCCCAGCCCGTTCATGTTTTACTTGCGGACTCCGCAAGTCACCTTGGTCGGCAGCTCGCCGGAAATTCTCGTCCGAGTCATGGACGGCCGCGTGACGGTGCGCCCGCTGGCGGGCACGCGGCCACGCGGCGCCACCGAAGAGGAAGACCGGCGGTTGGCTGAGGAGTTGCTCGCCGATCCCAAGGAGCGCGCCGAGCATGTGATGCTGGTGGACTTGGGGCGAAACGATGTCGGGCGGGTGGCTCGCTATGGCAGTGTGGCGCTGACCGACGTGATGACGATCGAGCGCTACAGTCACGTGATGCACATTACATCGAATGTCACCGGGCAATTGGCGTCGGGACGAGACTCGTTCGACGCCCTGCGGGCGTGTCTGCCCGCCGGCACCGTTTCGGGCGCCCCGAAAGTGCGCGCAATGCAGATCATTGACGAGCTCGAGCCGCACCGCCGCGGCCCTTATGCCGGCGCCGTCGGCTATATCGACTTCAACGGCAACATGGATACCTGCATCGCGCTGCGGACGATCGTCGTGCAAGGCGATCAGGCGTATGTGCAAGCCGGGGCAGGAATCGTTGCCGACAGTATTCCTCAATCTGAATATCAAGAGACGTTGAATAAAGCTCGGGGGCTGCTCAAAGCGATTGAGCTGACCGAGCAGCGGTTGATCGACCGGGACTACGTCGAGCAGCGGCGCGGTTGCTAACTCGGCGCCAAGGCAGCAGATGGCGATTCCCCTGGATAGGTGGTAGAACTTGCTGACGGCCGTCGTCCCTCAGGCTGCCTTTCGGCGCCGAGGGCGCGGTCTGCTGGTGTTTTCCAAATCGCGGACTTCGCCTAGAATGCCGGCGAGCAAGCCGATGAGCGTCGTACGCTCGGCGATGATTTTTGAAGTTGCTCGCTTGCACAGTCGCCCGCCTGCATTGTATTTCCACGCCGCCCCAGAACTTGCAGGCTGCCGCCGGCGGACAGGCCAGAGCTACCGTGCAATCGCCAACTCGGGGCAAGTTCCATCGAATTCCAGAAAGGGATTGAAATGAGAGTGTTGTTTCTATTGGTCTTAGCCCTAGGCGTAGGGACGGCGTCGGCCCAGGCAGCTCAGCCGGCAGGCAAAAGCGGCAAGGCAAAGCCGGCGGCCAAGGCGCCTGCGGAGGAGGTTGATGCCGCCGCCGACTCCGACTCTCCGGCTGCAAAGAAATTGTCGCCCGCGGAAGAAAAGGCCTTGATGAAAAAGGCCAGCTACGTGTTTGGGATGGAAATCGGTCGCAACATCAAGTCGCAACAAATGGAAGTCGATCAGGACGAGTTCTTGCGCGGCATGGAAGACGCTATCGCCGGCAAGGATTCGGAGATGTCCGAGGAAGAAACACAGCAGGTGCTGTCCGAAATCCAAAACCTCTTTGCATCGCGCCAGCGAGACAAAAACGCCACGTTCTTGACTGCCAACAAGAAAAAGGAAGGCGTGAAGACCACGCCCAGCGGTTTGCAATACAAGGTGCTCAAGAGCGGCAAGGGCAAGTCGCCTAAGCCGACCGACACGGTCACGACCAATTACAAAGGCACGTTAGTGAACGGGCAGGAGTTTGATAGTTCTTACAAGCGCGGTCAGCCCGCCAGCTTTCCGGTGAATCAAGTCATCCCCGGTTGGACCGAAGCGTTGCAAATGATGAAGGTCGGCGACAAGTGGCAGCTCTTTATCCCTTCGAATCTGGCTTATGGTCCGCAAGGCCGTCCGCCAGTGATTCCGCCCGATGCGACCTTGATCTTCGAACTCGAATTGCTGGGCATCGAAGACTAATCGGCGGCGAAAAAGCAAGCTGACAAGCGCGGTACTGTTACATTGCGAGCGGCAGGAGATGTTGATTCTCCTGCCGCTTTGTTTTGCGCTGGAACATGATCGCTTGGGTAAATCGCATTGGGCGTAGCGATTTCGCAATCGACGCAAGCCGCCGACGACAACTTCGTATGGCCGCCAAACAACCGCGATCGCCGTTCAATCTTCGCTCGCCTAGGCGACTGCAGCCCTGGCGGCGCAACGAAGCTCGTCGGACCAATGAACCGCCCGCGCTCGCGCGTCAGAAACCGCGCGCCGCGATGATGTCATCGAAATCGCGCAGGTGGTAATCGATCCGGGCGTAATCCAATACGCGGCACAACCCGCGCAGCGCGACGCCCATTCCATCCGGTCCGCTGAAGCCGCCGAATTGACCGCCGCCTTTGACATGCGGCTCGAGATCGAGGAACACGCCCGGGACGCCGCGGCGGTCCAGTTGCTGATGCAAGGCGGGAATGTGCTGGCGGAAGTCTCGCAAGATGAGTTCGTGCGCCGAGTGCCCGATATCTGCCGGCACGAAGTTCTTCAGCGCGTCCTCATCGATGTGGCCCGGCTTCTCTGGAGGCTTCGGATGCCGGTAGTCCTTAATGTGCATCCAGCCGATGCCGGGACGCATGGCTTCATACTGCGCAAACACTTCAGCGGCCGTATAGCCTTGGCAGAGAATATTGGCAGCGTCGAAGATCAAAACGAGCGCCGGATGATTCACCTGGCGATGGATCTCCGCCATCAGGTAGCCCGTCTGGCCGACCAAATTGGCTTCCACTTCCAGGCCGAACGTCAGGTCGGAGCGATGGCACGTTTCAGCAATCTGGCCGAGCTGATCGACTACCTGCGGCACGTGGTCGGCTGGGTTCGTTCCGCGCGGATGGTAGAAGGAGAAGCCGCGGATCAACTTGGTCTCGAACGCATGCGCCAGCTCGCACGCCTTCTTGACGTCTTTCTCAAGATACTTCTTGAACGGCACGTAGGCGTTCTGCGTGCCGTCTTCCTCGTCCAGCAATTTGACCTTGCCGATCGGCGAGCCGATCGAGGCGACGTTCAGCCCGTACTCATCCTCGAGATGACGAATCTGTTGGATCTCTTTGACCGTCAGCTTCATCACATTCTTGATGCCTTCGCCGACATCGATAAAGCGGAGGCTGTAAAACTGCAGGCCCAGCGCGGCGAACGCGGAAAACTGCTGAACGGCGGTCTTCTGATTGGCGGCTTCATCGGCGAAGCCGCTGAGAACGACGCGGGGATTGTCGGACATATCGTCGGATCCATTAAGCGGGCGAAACGGAAAGAGGTCATTGTTAAGAGCCGGGCCGTTTGTCGCAAGTGCCAAAACCGCAACAAGATGTCAGCAACATTCTTGGCCGCAAGCCTTTTCGGCCCTGGCGTCGCGCATTAAGCTGGCAGGCGCTTGTTTCTTTCAAGTTCCTTGCTGCTTCTCAGGAGCCAAAGGGAGCGCAAGGAGCGAATCGAAGGAAGAAGAGATTAGGTTAGGGAGCCTGTCTTCACGTCTCCCTGCATCCTCGCGTATCAACTTGTTTGAGGCGTTGCTCAAGCTTACAGGGTCGCCAATGCAGTTTGCTCAGTCAGATCGCTCATTGCGCGCCGGCATGGTCGGCATGGGCATGATCTTCGACGAGACGTACCGTCCTTTCTTCGAGCATGCTCATGCTCGCGGGTTGTTCGATCCGCACTTTGGCGTCTGCCAGGTTCCCCTGGCCGCGGTGGCAAGTCGAACGGGCAAACGGGCCGAGGCCTATCGCCGTGCGGCGCAAGGGAAGGTTGGCGAGTTTCAAAGCTTTCAAGGCGCCGACTCCGTCGAACAATTGCTGAAAACGGACGTCGACTTCGTCTGCATCGCGACGCCCGATGATCGGCACTTCGCCGCGGCCAAAGCGGCGTTGCTGGCCGGCAAACACGTGCTGATTGAGAAGCCTTCGGTGCTGTCGCTGGATGAATTAGACGAGTTGGAGCGGCTGGCAAAAGAAAAAAAGGTCTTGGCCAAGGTTGTCTACCACAAGCTGCTCGATCCCGATCATAAGAAGCTGCGCACGCTGGTCGCCGATGGCGATCTGAAACACGTTAACAACGGCTATTGCACGTTGCTCGAGCCCAAGACCATCTCGGGCAGCCAGTTTGCCGAATGGATCGTCGGCCGCAACCCCGGCACGTACGTCGCGGTGCATTACATCAAGTTGATTGACTTCACGTTCGGCGGACGGCTGAAGAGCGTTTCGTGTACCGGCCAGCGCGGACTGGTCGGCCCTGCGGATTGTCCGACCTGTGATTCAACTCAATTGCTGATGATTTACTAATATGCCGAAGGACTCGATGCGGCTTTTGATATCCACACCAGTTGTGTCACGCACGATAACTTTCCGGGCTATGTCGAGCTGGAGGTGCAGTTCCGCTTCGACAACGGTATCTGGAACGGGCACAGTCGCAAACGTGGCGTGGAATGTACGATCGAAGGGCAAACGCCGCTCGTCCGTAAGATTACGATGAACAACCACTACAACGGCACATTTCTCGAGCCCTGGGGCGAACGCTCGCAGCGCGGTTACGGCATCGAAGTGCTGGAGCGCTTCGTGCGCGAACTCGCCACGGTCGAATTCGGCGGTCCGGAAAGCCAGCGGCCGGGTCGGCTCGCTCAAGCGCGCGGTTTAAGCTACAACGATCTGGCCGCCGATCGCCAGACTGTGGCCGCCGTGCAGGCCATGGAGGCGATTCTCGCTCGGCATGCCGCAGGACAACCCAATTGCGTTGTCGAGGTCGATCACCCTGAGGGCGGTCTCGTTTTGTTCGAACCCGGCTCGGTTAAGCGCGAAGTGCTTTACTCAGGGCGAGTGGGAAAAGAAGAAGCCAGGAGATAGGAGTCAGGAGATAGGA
>JAICIG010000428.1 GCA_025924495.1 Pirellulales bacterium
CCGAGTTGTGCGGCGGCGGCGCCAAGCATGAGCGATGCGGCAATTCCAGCGCCGTCCATGATTCCGCCGGCCGCGATCACGGGGACATCGAGCTTTGCCGCCAGAAGTCGAGTCAAGGCCATCGTGCCGAGTTGATCGTCCGGCCCACGAGGGTCAAATACTCCGCGATGTCCGCCCGCTTCATATCCCTGGGCAACGACCGCGTTTATCCCGGCAGCGGCGATGGCCTTCCCTTCCTCGAGACTCGTAGCCGTTGCAAGGAGGACGATTCCCGCACCGCGGAGAGCCTCGATCCGATCAGGGGCGGGCAGGCCGAAATGGAAGCTGACGACCGCGGGGCGCTCCCCCAGCAGCACGGCCAACTTCGCATCGTCCGTCAAGAAGGTCTGATAGATCTCGGTCAGGCGAGCTGGGGGTCTCGCTCCATAACGAGCGAATTCGGGTGTAAGCCGGGCGAGCCACGCCGACCCTCGGGCCGCATCCGAGGCGGCCGGCTGATGGCAGAACGCGTTGACGTTGAACGGACGATCGGTATTGGAGCGGACGGCGGCAATCATTTGCCGCGCAGTCTCAGCATCGGCCGATCCGATCCCGAGGGAGCCGAGGCCGCCGGCGTTCGACACTGTGGCCGCCATCTCTGGCGTGGAGACGCCCGCCATGGGAGCTTGAACGATTGGCAGTTCGATTCCGAGTTTTCGGAGCAACGCGTCCATCTTCTTTTCCCTCACAGCGGATCATACTGCGGAACGAGCAGCTAACGGAGCACGAGTGCGGAAGCGCCCTTCGCGCGAAAGGCGATCTATGGCGACCCTTCAGATTGGGCGATATTCCGCCCGATGGCGATGCCAAGGCTCCGGAGATCGTTGCGAAGTGCGCTGCGCGTCATGCCGAGGAGCTTGGCGGCGCGAACCTGGTTGCCGTTAGTGTGCTCCAAAACGCGCAGGAGCAAACGTCGTTTTACGGCCCCTAAAACCTCTTGATAGAGATTATCTGCGCCGCATTGCAAGCCCTCCTCGACCATACGATCGAACTCTTGGAACGGCGCCTCTGCCGTATCGGAGCGAAAACTGGCCTGGGTTTGCATCGCCGGCGGCAGAAAGTCCGGCAATATGACGGGACCGGTGGCGCGGAGCAACGCCTGCTTAATAATGCTTTGCAGTTCGCGAATATTGCCGGGCCAAGGGTAGCGGCGCAAAAGCTCCAGCGTCTCAGCGCTGGCCTGCGTGGCTTCTTTCCCGAGCGCCCTCCCGAAGCGACGCAAAAAATAGTCGATCAGCAACAGCAAATCGTCGCCACGTTCACGCAACGGCGGAAGCAGGATCGAGAACACGCTCAATCGATAATAAAGATCACTCCGGAACTGTTCTTTTTCGACCATGCGTTCCAGGTCTCGGTTGGTGGCGGCGATGATTCTTACGTCCGCCTGAATGCTTTCATTGCCGCCGACTCGCTGGAATTGCTGGTCTTGCAGCACTCGCAATATTTTCGCCTGCGTCAACGGCGTCATGTCGCCGATTTCGTCGAGGAACAGCGTTCCTCCAGAACATTGTTCAAAAGCGCCGATGCGTCTGCGATCCGCGCCGGTGAACGAACCTTTCTCATGGCCGAACAGCTCGCTTTCCAACAACGTCTCGGGGATTGCGGCGCAGTTGATTGCCAGAAACGGGGCGTCCGCTCGCAAGCTGTACTGATAGATGGCGCGTGCGACGAGCTCTTTACCCGTTCCCGTTTCCCCAAGAATCAGGACCGTGACATCTTGCGGCGCGACCCTGCCGATTTCCTTATAGACGCTCTGCATGGCCGGACTACGGCCAATGATGATGTCTGCGCGGTCGTTGGCAGATTCGGTCTCATTCACGGCGGGCACGCGCATTAAACGGCTGATTTCAAACGCCCGCTCGACGACCGTCGTGAGCTGGGGCAATTCGAGCGGCTTAAGCAAGTAATCCAACGCACCCAGTTTCATTGCTTCAATAGCCGTGTCTGTCGTGCCGTGTCCCGTGATGAAGATGACCGGGATCCTCGCATCGTGTTCGTGAATGCGTTGAAAAACCTCCAACCCTGAGGCGTCGGACAGATTGATATCCAAAACCACCACGTCGGGGCGGTGCTTCACGACCAATTCCAGCCCTTCTTTGCCCGAGGATGCCGTCAACACTTCTACGTCATCGCGGCGGAAGGCGCGACGAAAAGCGTGCAGGATGGCGGGTTCATCGTCGACAACCAGCAGCGACGACATATTGACTCCTTAGTGATGTAGCGCGGTTACTGTAGCTGGCGCGCCCAATGCCGGCAGCGTCAGGCTGAATCGAGCGCCGCCGCCGGGCAGGTTCGTGGCTGACAATCTCCCCCCATGGCTGAGCGCGATGCGATGCGACACGGCAAGACCTAGTCCAATTCCAGTTTCCTTGGTGCTGACAAAGGGATCGAACAGCCGAGGCAATAACTCCGCGGCGATCCCGGGCCCCGTATCGCAAACATGCAGCTCGCATTCCTGCTCGCTGGGACGCTCGAGCGCGATCGACAGCGTGCCGCCGTCCGGCATCAGATCCAGTGCGTTCAAAATCAGATTGAGAACAAGCTGTTGTAGTTGATCTTCGTCGGCCTCGACGATCAGCTCGTCGGCCGGTTCGCGGAGCAGCACTTGCACGCCCTGTTTGCGGGCGCGCACTTCGATCAGAGCTGCTGCACGGCTGGCGATTGCCGCCAGATTTAAAGGACGGCGAGTCGGCTTCACGGGACGTGCAAAGTCCAGGAATTGTTGCAGAATCCGTTCCATGCGGCGAATTTCGTGCTCGATGATTGCGAGATCATCCTCAGCCAGGCTTCGCAGGCCGCCTTCGCGAAGCCCGTGTTGTACCAGCATCTTGACCGAGGTGAGCGGATTACGCAGTTCGTGAGCCACGCCCGCCGCCAACTGGCCGACCATGGCGAGCTGATCGCTGCGCATCACTTCTCGCTCGCGCTCGCGCCGTTGTTCATCGAGACGGTGGATGCCTTCAACCATTTCGTCCAGCCGGTCGGCGAACCAAAGCAAGCTCTGTTGCTCCAGCGGAACGGCGGACGATAAGTCTTGTCCCAGACTGCCAGCGGTCGCTCCGAGCAAACGCCGAACCGCGTCGAGCAGCCGCTCGAGACGCCGCGCCATCTGCCAACTGCGATAATTGGCCGCCGCAGCGACGCCGCTGCCCAAGAATATCAGCCCTGCAGCGAACCATCCGCTGTTTTGCAGCACCCACTGGCGATTCATCGCCCCGCCCGAGATGGCAAAAGCTCCCGCGCAACAAAGACCGAACAGGGCAAACGATATCAACCACATCGGCGTCAGAATGCGATGCGATATGGGATGAACGGCCATGGTTCTCTTTCACGCGCTGATCTTGCGGAGCGAATGTCGCCCTATGCCATTCAGCATTCTACCCATGTCGCGCGAGAGGCAATCCAGCGCACCGACCCGTATCGCGCCGTCCCATGGCTCAGTTACGGCCAATTGGCCGTAACCGGACAGCGAGTAAGCGACAGATTGCTCATGGCTCATTGCTTTTATCGGAGTTTTGCGGTTTTCAGCGACGACAAGGGCTGGTTTTGGCCGTAAGAATCACCAACGGAACCTTGGCATACCTTTTGCTTTACACGCCTATACAGTGCGGCAGTTGGATCGGATATCGGGTCCTCCTGACGCCGTTCGAAATTTCGTCGGCACGTCCAGGCGTCAAATCGATTGCCTCGTTGCTGGTTCGGTGCGAGATGAAAAGCAGCGATCGAGCGATTTAATCGCCACCGCTCCTCGCACCGAGCCGCGGGCCGCAATTGGCCATCAATCGGCTCGCAGTTTCAAGCCGCCTCATCGTGCGGCTTTGCGATTGAAGGCAAGCGGCGATAACGCGATCGCCGCAAGACCAGAACGTCCAACTTCCACATCTGCTTTCTGGAACAGTTGCTGGGACCGAATCCAGCAACGACTCGTTCGTGTTTTACGCTGCGATTTTTAAAGGAAGGGTAACAAATGAAAGTCTGGCAACAACTCGAAGGGACTCTCAAGAACGTGGACCTGGTCAATCGGGTGGCCGAAGTTCAACGGGGCGGCCGCACTGTGGCCTTTGACGTACCGCCTACGTGCGAGGTCCGGCTGCGAGGCGAACGAGTGAAGCTTCGCATGCTGCAGCCGTCGGATGCCGTCACCGTCCGATACCGCGGCGCCGCAGGCAGGCATGTCGCCAACGTGATTGAAGTACGGGAGGCGCCCGATCGCGGCGGCCATGCGATTGGCGATTCGGGAGAAAATCAAGACGGGCAAGCGATAACCAACGGCGACAATGGCGCGATGTTGGCGAAAAAAAGGAGGACGAGATGAATGCGACCTTGATTCGAAATAAAGGCGACGCAAGAGAACTGATGGCCCCCAATCCCGTCTCGTTAGATGAACATATCAGCCTGCAAGGGGCCGCTGCCGCAATGACTTCCATGAAGGTCAGCGCGGCGCCGGTCATCAATGCGGCGGGACGGCCGCTCGGCGTCGTGAGCCAGTCGGATATTCTTCGGCACGCTAGCCAAGGCCGACACGCGCTCGGCGAGGCGGCTGGGTGTGGCGCGGGCTCCCCGCAAAGCACGTCAAGCCGTGTCGGATTGCACTCACGCGTTGCTACGGTCAAGGAAGTAATGACCCCGCGGGTGTTCGCCGTTGAGGCGAGAAGCTCGTTCAAAGACGTGGTGCAAGAAATGCTTCTCCGCAACGTCCATAACTTGTTTGTGGTCGACGAGCAAGGCGTGTTGATTGGGGTGATTACCACCCTGGATCTACTGCGACATCTGTTGAAATGACATTTCTGGCACACACGCGCGGGCGATCGGCGTCCTGCACGGCGCCGATGCACGATCGAGGGCGCCCGCAGTTTCGCAACGACACGATCGTCTGCGGTGCTCAATCAAGTCCCATTGGCCGGTGGAAGACTCCGGCAGAAAGGGTTCCTACGATGCAGTTTCGGATTCATGCACGAAGCGCCAACGTAAACGGCGACTTGCGAGAGTTTATCGCCAGCCGAGTACTTGCCAAGCTATCGCGAACGCGCCGGCGAATTCGTTCCGTCGACGTCTATTTAGAAGACACGAACGGGCCCCGCGGAGGCGCCGGCGAGCTCATCCGAGTAATCGTTCATCTCCGTCCTGCTGGCCGTGTGGTGATTCGCCACTTGAGCTTGGACCCCAAGTCGGGAATTTATTCGGCGGCAGAGCGCGCCATCCAAGCCGTGCGGCGAGCAATCGGGCGTCGCCGCACGAAGCGGTTGCGCCGGGCACAACAGGCGTTGCATATCAGTCGCCGCCTGCCCCGGCGCAATCAAGAATTGCAATCTGTGGGCGCGGATTTGAGCTGAGGGGCGCTCGGATGAACTTAGTGATGCACCGCGAAAGGAGAAACGGACATGCGATTGATCAGGACCATCTTGCACTCCACCGACTTTTCTTCGAAGGCCGAACGGGCATTCGAACTGGCCTGCGAACTCGCACAATCATTAAATGCGCGCATCATCGTGCTGCACGCCGCTCCGTCGCCGTTGCATCCTTGGAGCCGCTCCGCGCGAGCTTTCGATCATGGCCGCAAGCAATGGCGGGAAGCCCGCGAGCGATTGTATGCCATTGATGCGGGTGATCTGGAGATTCAACATCTGATTGTTGCCGGAGAGCCGGCCAGCGCCATCATCCGCGCAGCTCATGAGCTGGATGCGGGGCTGATCGTGATGGGGGCGCCACGGCGAATCCCCTGGCGCTGGTTGCACGGCCCGAGCATCACTGAAACCGTAATCTTTGAAGCGCCCTGCCCAGTGCTTACCTCCGGAGAATTCACCTCCGCCGCGGCATTAAGGCATGATCGCTGGAACCGAGCGTTTAGAAACTAATGAGAACCGTACGCCGCGAAGAATAACCGGCCGAGGAGGGAGAGCAATGCGATACTTAGGATTGGCATGCGATTACGACGGAACGCTAGCGTTGCAAGGTCGCGTCAACGCGCGCGCCCTGGCTGCGCTGGACCTCTGGCGCACCACGGGACGAAAATCCGTTTTGGTGACAGGGCGGCGCCTGGACGATTTACTCGCCATCTTTCCCAGACCTGATCTATTTGATCGAATCGTCGCGGAAAACGGCGGCGTGCTATACCGCCCGGCCAGTCGCGAAGAATTACTGCTCGCCGATGCTCCTCCCGCTGCGTTCGTGAAAGCGCTGCACGACAGCGGAGTTGCGCCGCTGGAAATCGGCAAGACTTCGGTGGCGACCTGGCGTCCGAATGAGTGCGCCGCGATGGCAGCCGTGCGCGACCTCGGACTGGATCTGCAAATCGTGTTCAACCGCGGCGCCGTCATGATGCTCCCTGCAGGCGTTAACAAAGCCGCCGGCTTGACCGCCGCCCTGAAAGAGCTCGACCTGTCGCCCCACAATGTCGTCGGCATCGGCGACGCCGAAAACGACCGCTCGTTCCTCACGATGTGCGCATGTTCGGCGGCCGTATCAAATGCGGTTGCGACCATCAAAGACGATGTGGACTTCTGCACTCGCGGCGACTATGGGGATGGAGTCGCCGAACTGGTCGAAGAGGTCGCCGCCGAACTGGCCGGGCGCGAAGAGACGCTCGGCCGTCACAACCTCTTGTTCGGCGCATGCGACAACGGCGCCGAGTTGAAAATTCGGGCCTACGGCGAGAACATCCTGATTGCAGGCCCTTCTGGATCAGGAAAGTCTTCGGCGACGGCGTCGTTTATCGAG
>JAICIG010000429.1 GCA_025924495.1 Pirellulales bacterium
ATCCGTGATGCTGCGAAGGTGATTCTGCCCGGCGTGGGCGCCTTTCCCGATGCAATGCAGGAGCTGCGCAGCCGGGAACTCATCGAGCCGATCCGCGCGGCGATCGATAGCGGGAAGCCGTTTTTAGGCATCTGCCTGGGCCTGCAACTGCTGTTCGATGTCGGCTACGAGGGGGGGCGGCACGAGGGGTTAGGCGTCCTGCGGGGCGAGGTGGTGCGGTTCGAAGTGCCGCCCGAGTACAAGGTGCCGCACATGGGCTGGAATCAAATCGCGATCCACCGCCCGGCGCCGATTCTGGCCGGCCTGGCCGATGGAACGTACGTGTACTTTGTCCATTCCTATTATGTCGTCCCTCACGATCGCGACGTGATCGCCGCCGAGACCTGCTATCCGCAGCCGTTCACTTCGATGATCTGGCGAGACAACCTCTACGCCACCCAGTTCCATCCGGAAAAGAGCCAGGCCGACGGGTTGAAGATTCTCCGCAATTTCGCTGAACTGCCGGAGAAGTGAGGAGATAGGAACCAGGAACTAGGAGACAGAAGTAGGCAGGCGGCCCTGTTTCCCGTTCCACACTCCGAATTCCGCACTCCGCGCTTCCCGCTTCGCGTTCTTTCCCCTCGCGCACGAAAAATTGGCGGTCGGGCGTTTTGTCGGGAATAATTGAGGCTGCTCGACGCGAAAATGTATCTGTCACGCGCCGGAACTGCGATGTGACGCGAGGAGTGGCAAGCCTGTGGCGCTAACGCTGGCGGAATTCAACCAACTGGTTTCGCAGCATGCCGCGGCCCTCTACCGGTTGGCGTTTCGCATGGTCGGCGATCCCCATGAAGCCGAAGACGTGGTGCAAGACACGTTTCGCTCGGCCTGGAAAAGCCGCGGCCGTTACGAAATGACCCGCGGCGGACGGGCGTGGCTGACGACGATCCTCCGACGCCGGGTGGCCGACCGCTGGCGCAAGCGCCCCCTGCCCGGCACGCTGGCCGATGCCGAAACGCTGGAACTCGGCGTCGAAACCATCGAGCACGGCAGCGAACCCTACACCGACGAGATGCAACAGGCCTTGAATCGCTTGCCCGCCGAATTGCGAGAAACCTTGCTGTTGGTCGTGGTGGGCGAATTGACCCACCAGGAGGCGGCCGACGTGCTGGGCGTGCCGCTGGGAACGGTTCTATCTCGAGTCAGCCGCGCCCGCCAGCGGCTGCGAGAGAACTGGCTGTCATTGCAGAAGCGAGATTGAGCCGGCGGAGTTTTCGAACCATGGATCCATCCTTTCACGATCGCTGGCCCGACGCGGAACTGCGTCGCGTGACGCCTCCTTCAGGGCTGATCGCCAGGCTGCAAGCGATTCCGGCCGCTGACGATGAAGGACTGGATGCGTTGTTGCGCGAAACGCCTGTGCCGGCGGGCTTGATTGGCCGCCTTAAGCAGATTCCCTTTCGCGCCGCCCCCCGCGAACGCCGTCGATCCCGATTCGAACGCCAGGCGGTGGCGGCCTCGCTCGTATTTACGGTCTGGTTTTCCTACGCTGCGGCGCTGGTGATCTTCTGGATCGACTATCGGCCGCAGCTGCAGACGGCGACGAACTGGCTTGAAACCGACTCGCCGCTCGATCCCGAGCAGCCGCCGGCCGAACAATATGAGGCCTTGGTGCTGGGCGCCGACGACGCCAGCCAGGAAGAGCCGGTCGTGCAGTGGTCCCCTGCTCCGCCCCAGATGGCGGCAGCCGAAGAACAGCCGACCTTACCGGAGAACGCGGGCGAGATGCTGGCGATGAGCTTCACTCGCTTTCCCGCCGATGTCACGGATCTGCTCGCGGCGTCGACCGCGGCAGCCCCGGCTTCAGTCGCAGCGGCGCCCTCAGGGCCGCATTTCGATCGCGCCTTTTTATCGCGTACGGGCGTCTTTCCCCGCGTGGACCCGCAGCATCATTCGATCAGTCGCCCGGGCCTGTCGACCGAGACCGCCAGTTTCGAGCTGGCTCGCGAATGTCTCGAGCGGGGCCGTTTCCCGCCCCCCGACCAGATTCGCGTGGAGGACTTTCTCGCCGCGATTGATTACGGCCTGCCGCAACCGCAGCAGGCTGACCTTACGCTCTCCGCCGCGGCAGGGCGGACTCCCTGGCAGGCGCCGAATGAAGTCGGACGAGACGCGCGGAGCGATCGAACGTTGTGCTTGGTGCAAATCACCGTTCAGGCAGGCAAGCAGCCCGGCCCAACCGGCGCGGCTCAGGCCCGCATGACGGTTCGGTTCAATCCTCGGGCGGTAGCCAGTTACCGGCTCTGCGGTCACGAACCCACCCGGCTTGAGGGGGCGGCCGAGACTGTTGGGGTTGATCTGCCAGCGGGCAGCTGTGCGACGGCGGTCTACGAGATCGAGCTGCGCGACGGCGCCCACACCAGCGATGAAGAAGTGGCCGTAGCCACCTTGCAATGGAACGATCCGTCGAGTGGGGCCGCTTACTCGAAACGGTGTGCGATTCGCCGCGGGCAGTTTGCCGCCCCAGGCGAACAAGCGCCGGCTAGGCTGCAATTGGCAAGTCTCGCAGTCGCGGCGGGCGAGATGCTACGCAAATCGCCATACGCAGCCCGGATGTCGACAGGCGCCATGCTCGAGCTGGCGCGGCACGGAGAAAGCCAAGGGAAGAGCATCCAAGAATTCCGCAAGTTCATAGAGATCTTTACGCACATGCAGGCGATTGGCCAAGGCGGCGCCGATGGGCTGGCTCGCCCGCCGTCGGCATGATCGCCGAGCATGGTTCGGTCAGATGGCGTCGGTTGCAACGAATATTCGGAATTCCCAAAGACCAAGAGGTTCAACGAGTTTCTTGCTTCACGCTAACGGAGTCTATAAGCTGGAAGCGATGTCCTGTCTCTCAGGTCATCGTCTCGGCAAGCGGTCCCGGAACCCGTTTGTCTCTCTGGCGCCTTCTGGTGATTTCGCCAGCTGTATAAGGAAGACACAATGAGACAACGTTTGATGGGCGGCAGCATTCGCCTGCTCGCCTTGCTCTCTCTTTTTACGCTTTCCGTCTGCTTCGGCGGTCGCAGCGCATCGGCCGAAGAAGCCTACGATAAATTCCTCGAAGGGCTGCGCGAACAGGGTCTGTTCGACATCGCCCTGGATTACGTGCGCTCGATGAAGGACAGCCCGCTGCTCTCGGCAGAGCAGCGGTTGTTGCTGCCTTTGCAAGAGGGCCAGCTTCTGGTCGAGAGCGCCCAAGCGGAGCGCGACACGTCGACCAAATTCAAAGATCTCGACCAGGCGCGCGAACGGTTCGAATCATTCATCAAAGCGAACCAGTCGCATCCGATGGCCGCCCAGGCCGAGTCGGAATTAGGCAATGTGCTGGTGGTACGCGGCCGTTCGCTGTTGGAACAAGCCAAGCGACCGGCCAATGCCGCCAAAAAAGATCAGTTGACCAAGGAGGCCCGCGATCTGATGACGCAGGCCCAGAAGGTGTTCAACAATTCCGAGACGAAATTTACCGACGAATCCAAGAAGTTTCCCAAGTTCATTGATCCGAAGGAAACCAAGCAGATTGAGGCGCGCAATATCGCGAGGGCGAACGTGCTGCGTTCCAGCCTGCTCTCGGGCGCCGTCTTATTCGACCTGGCCAAGACGCACCCGGATGGCTCGAAAGAGCAGCACCTGCTGTTGCAGCAGGCGGCCGACAAGTACGCCTCCGTCTACGAAAAGCACCGCAAGCTGCTGGCCGGCATGATTGCGCGCGTCAAAGAAGGCGAATGCTACCAGACGATGGGCGACACCAAGCGGGCCCTCGGTCTTTATGAAACCATCCTGACGCAACCCGACGAGGAGGCTTTCCGCAAGCTGAAGAACTCGACGCTGCATCTGGCCATGCAATGTCTGGTGGCCGACACGGAGAAGAAATACGACATCGCGATCGACAAGGGGCAGAAATGGCTGGCATCGGCCCATCCGACCGATGAGCGATCGCCGGACGGCATCGGCATTCGCTACTTCCTCGCAGTGGCCCAAAAGAAGCTGGCCGATTCGCTCGACAAGCCTGAAGATCAGGCTCGCAAGAAAACGGCCTTGGCCGAGGCTCGCAAGCAGGCCGGCCAAGTCAAGAAGTTTCCCAGCGCCTACAAGGACGAGGCCGACAAGCTCTACATGATAATCTCCCCTTCAAGCGAAGGGGGCGACAACAAAGAGCCGACGAACTTCGCCGAAGCGCGCGACCGCGGCAAAGATTTGCTCGAGCAATGGCAGGCCAAGTTGCAGGCCATCAAGATGGCGCCGGTCACGAAGGATGAGGCCAATGTCGCCAAGTATCAGCAGGAAGCCACGGAATTACGAGCCAAGGCACTGCAGTACTTCCATTTGGCCATGGAACTTCGCGATGAAGAAACGCCGATCGACGACGTCAACATCGTGCGCTATTACCTCTGCTTTCTGGCCTATCAATCGGGCGACTATTACGACGCCGCGGTACTGGGCGAATTCCTGGCGCGCAACTATCCCGACAGTTCAGGCGGCCGCCAATGCGCGAAAATTGCCTTGAGCGCCTACCAGATGGGCTACCTTGCCCCGCAAGCAATCGAGAAAGACTTCGACCGGCAAAAGATGGTGGAGATCGCCGATTTCATCACCCGTCGTTGGGCCGGGCAGGAAGAAGCCGACGAAGCCTGGACGACCTTGATGTCGATCGCCGTCACCGAGCACCAGCTCGATCAGGCCAGCCAGTACCTGGACAAAATCGCGCCCGACTCGCCTCGTCGCGGCAACGCCGAGTTGCGTTTAGGCCAGGCGCTGTGGGCGGCCTATCTGAACTCCTCACGCAAGGCGGAAGAAGATCGCCCGCCGCAGGCCGAGCTCGACGCCATGGTGGCGAAGGCCAAGGCGACGCTGGAAGACGGGATCAAGCGGATGCGCGTCGCCGTTGACTCCGGCGCCGAGGTCGTTTCGGCCACGCTGGCTTCGGCCGTGCTTTCGCTCGGGCAGATTTACGTCGATTCCGGACAGCCGGAAAAGGCCGTCGAACTGTTGAACGATCCGAAGATCGGTCCGCTCACGCTGGTCGCGGCCGCACATCCGGCCACGAAGCAAGGCAAGTACGATATTGAAACGTACAAGCTGGCCTTGCGTGCTTATGTGGCCACCGAAGCTTTGGACAAGGCCGAACAGGCAATGAACGACTTGGAGAAGCTGGCCAGCGCCAGCGGCGATGCCGATACGGCGGGCACCTTGACCAAGATCTACGTGGCCTTGGGCCGCGAGCTGCAAGAACAGGTGACGCGGCTGCGCCAGGAGAACAAGACGGAAGAGCTCAGCAAGGTTTCCAAGGGTTTTGAGTTGTTCCTGGAACGCATCTCCGGGCGCGAGTCGGGTAACGATTTCCGCTCGCTGAACTGGGTCGCCGACACGCTCTACAACTTGGGCAGCGGTTATGACGCAGGGGGCGCCAAGAAGTTGACGCCCGAAGCCAAAGCTTATTATGAGAAGTCGCTCAAGACCGACGAGCGGTTGCTGGCCGATGCCAAGAGCAAAAAGGATTTCGTCAGCGACCCCAACTTGCTGTTAGGGGTCAAGCTGCGGATGGCCCGCTCCGACCGCCGGCTGGGCGAGTTCAACAAGGCCATCGGCCTGCTGTCGGACATCCTCAAAGAGAAGCCGACGCTGGTCGAGGTTCAACGAGAGGCGGCTCAAACGCTGCAGGACTGGGGGGCCTCGAAGCCCGACTTCTATAACCTGGCCATCCTCGGCGCCAAGAAGCACAAAGGCGCCGATGGACGAGAGGAGAAGCTGATCTGGGGTTGGGGCACGATGGCCGTCAAGGTGCAGTCGGACAAGAAGCTGACCGACGCCTTCCACGAGGCGCGCTACAACCTTTCCAAGTGCCGGATGGAGCAGGCCCGTATCAAAACGGATGCTAACGAAAAGAAGGAACTGCTGGCCAAGGCGGAGAAGGACATTCTGTTCACCTCGCGGGTTCGGCCCGATCTGGGCGGCGAGGAGTGGCGGAAAAAGTACGACAGCCTGCTGAAAACCATCCAGCAGTTGCAAGGCAAGAAGCCGACGGGCCTGCCGCAAGAGAAGGCGGTCGCCAGTCCTGCCGGCAAGACTCCCAAGGTGAAACCGGCGGTCAGTCCTGCTGTCGGCACGCCCGCGGTGAAACCGGCCGTCAGTTCGGAAACGAGCGTGCGGCCTGAGGTCAAGCCGACCGGGGCCGGCGACACGAAGTAACCCTTTTCAGCCAGTCCGGAATAAATTGAACCATTTCCAGCGAATTAATTGCCAGTCGATAAGGAGTCGCGAATGAAGAAGCTCAGTCTGCCCTTTGCCGTGGCGCTTTGCGTGCTCGGCGGAATTGCCGTCCAGGCGGATGACACCGTGCGCAAGGTGACCGGCGAGCAGATCAAAGGCTCGGTCAAATCGGTCAGCAAAGACGGCGTCGTGCTTGAAAAAGGGGGCAAGGAAGACACGCTCAAGCCGTTCGAAGTCGACTCGATCCGCTTCGAAGACGAGCCCGCGAAGATGATTTCGATCCGCAGCCAGATCAACAATGGCGGCTACGAACACGCTCTCAAAGGCAGGGAGTCGGACGCGCCGGATAGCCTGGAGCGCGCCGAACCCAAGGCCGAGCTGCAATACCTGCAGGCCTACTGCAACGCCCGGCTGGCGCTAGGCGGCAGCGTCGACGTAACTGAAGCCGGCAAGCAAGTGCTGACGTTCATTCGCGCCAATGAGAACAGCTACCACTTCTACGCGGCCAACGAGTTGC
>JAICIG010000430.1 GCA_025924495.1 Pirellulales bacterium
AACCGTCCTGGGTTAGAATACTGCATCCTTATGGCCTCCTTGCCGGTGATGGGCGATCGTCAAAACCCATCTACGCAAGCGAGGCCTTTTTGCATATATCAGTTCCAGCGACAACGTTACGGAGATCTACGTGCCATTCGGTGCAACGCCGCGAAGGGGGCGAAGAAATCGCCGTTGCGCGCGGCAGCGTAAGGAATTCGCGAGTAGCCGAGCGTCATGGCGAACAGGCCGGCAAGCGCCGTCCAGAGAATCAAGCCGCAGAACCAGACGGCGGCGCGATGGCTGAAGAGTCGCTCCATTAGGTCTCCGGCGATGGCTTTCGACTCCATTGCCTCGCGCCAGGGAATTACGCCGATCACGGCAAAGATCAGCGAGAGGTAGAGCACCGTCACGATCAGCACGGAAGCGATTACGGCGCGCGGGATGGTGCGGCCCGGCTCATGCACCTCTTCGCCCAAGTGGCAGATGTTGTAATAGCCCAGATAATCGTAGACGGCGACTCGCATCGCTCCGCCCAGGCCGAGCCAGAAGGCCCAATTCTGCTCGAACGTACGCGGCGGCAACTCGACGAGCGACGCGTCGAAGTGCGACAAGCCGGCCACAATGAGCGTCAACATTGTGACAACGGTACCAGCACAAAATACAACTCCCATCCAACCGATCGCGCCGATCGGCCGACAGAGCGCAAGCGTCATCAGCACCGCCGCGCCGGCGGCCAGGCAGTTCAGCCCTTGCGGCACGCCCCAGTCGAGCATTTGCTCTTCCAACTGCGGCACGGCAAACGTCAGATAATTGGCCGCGCCAAGGTAGCCCGATGCCATCTCCAAGGCGCCGCTGATGAAGAATTGCCAGATGAACAGAAAGGGCATTAGCCGGCCAAAGCGGTAGCGGCCGAAGATCTCGCGCAGGTAGTGATAGGTTCCGCCGCTGCCGGGCAAGGCCGCCCCGAGTTCGCTCCATACCAGCCCATCGCACAGTACGAGCAGCGCAGCAATCAGCCAACCCACGAGCGCCTGCGGGCCGTGCATCGTCTGCAGAAAGAGCGGGATCGTGATGAACGGGCCGATGCCGACCATGTTCGCCACGTTGAGCGCCGCCGACTGCACCAGGCCCAAGCCGCGTACGAGGTGCGCCGCGTCGGAGCCGCCTGAACTCACGCCAGCAATCCTGTCACCGGATTGCCCGCGGCAATGACGAGCGGACGATTCGCCGCGTCGTAAACTTCGACTTGGGGATCGATGCCGAGCAGTTGGAACATCGTCGCGGCCAGGTCGTCGGGTCGGACGGGATCGCGATCGGGAAAGCTTGCATTCTTGTCGGAGGCGCCATAGACGAAGCCGCGTTTCACGCCGCCGCCAGCCAACAGCGCCGTGTAGCACTGGGGCCAATGGTCGCGACTGATATTGTCGTTGATCTTAGGCGTGCGGCCGAACTCGCCCATCCACACGACCAGCGTCGTATCGAGCAGCCCGCGCTCATCGAGATCGGTCAGCAACGTCGGCAGCGTCTGCTCGGTAATTGGCAAGTGATACTTTTCGATGATCGGGAACATCCGTGTGTTGTTGAAGCCGTGCGTGTCCCAGCCGCCGCCGCTCGTACTTTGCCCGCCGATGGAATCGGAGAAATAGACGTTCACAAACCGCACGCCCGCCTCGACCAGCCGCCGCGCCAGCAGGCAACTCTGACCATAGGTGTGCCGGCCATAGCTCTCTCGCAACTTGGCGGGTTCCGCAGAAAGGTCGAACGCCTGGCTGACGCGCGGCGAGTTCAGCATCGCAAGCGCCTTGTCATAGTAGGCGTCGAGGCCACGCGCCGCGGCCGAATCTTCGAGCAAGCGGCTTTGACGATCCACCAAACGCTGCAATTCGCGGCGGTTCTCCAGCCGCCCCAAGGAAAGATTGCCCGGCAAACTCAACTCGGGCAGGCGGAAGTTTTCGCCGTTGGGATCTTCCGTGACGAGCAGCGGATCGTGCTTCTTGCCCAAAAAGCTGGCATGCTGGCCGGGCGTCACGGCGCCGTCGCGAATGACGTAAGGGTAAGCCACGAACGTCGGCATGCCGTTGACCACCGGCGCCAGATGGTCGACCACCGATCCATAGGCTGGAAACAACTCCAGCGAATCGCGCAAGCGAATGTCGTCGGTCGGCGGCGCACGACCCGTGAGCGCGTAGTAAGACGCCGAGTTGTGGTTCTTCATCGTGTGGTGCATGCTGCGCACGAGCGTCACTTTGTCCATGATCTTGGCGACGCGCGGCAGATGCTCTGAAATCATGATGCCGGGCGCATTGGTCGCGATCGGCTTGTGGGGGCCGCGGATCTTCTCTGGCGCCTCGGGCTTCATGTCGAACATGTCGACCTGACTTGGGCCGCCGAATTGATACAAGAAGATCACCGACTTCGCTCGCGCGCGCAGCGCCGGTTTGTTCGCTTCGGCCGCCCAAAGACGCGGCAGGTTCAGCCCTAACAGGCCCGCGCCGCCAATGCTCAGCAAGCGGCGCCGGGAGAGGAGGGTTTCAAAACGATCGCGGAAAGCCATCTTAAAATACTCTCGTTCAATGGCAGCGTGTTGCACGGGTGGATCGGCATAAGGCGGCGAACATTCCTCTGTCGGCGGGGCGTCGACGAAGGCATGGCACGCTGCGCAACCCAATCACTGTCTCAACAAAAACTCTTTTGAGTTCAGCAAACTCCACAAGATGTCTTCCAATGCGGCGCGCCGGTCGGTCGCCCGCTTGAGATAGTCGATCATCCCTGGCGCCTCTTCGCCGCTGGGCGGCCGCGAGAGCGTCCGCCAATACAGCTCGTCAACGATCTCGGCGTTCGACTTGCCAGCGGCCAGCAGCGCGCTCAGCCGATTGTCGGGCTGCGTCAGCAAATCGTTCACAATCGGTCCGCTCATCAACTGAAAAGCCTGGCTCAGCGTCGTCTCCGTCGAACGCTCGCACTCGCACGAGAGTAAACGAGGCGGTTTGCCAAACAGCGTCAGAAACTGATTCAACGGCGAAACACGCTCTCGGCGCGAACGCGCGCCCTGCACGCCCGGCAATTGGCTGGCGCGCATTCCTGCCGGATAGCCGCGGAAATGCGCCGGCGCCCCGGTCGCCTGACTCAGCGCATCGAGCAGTTGCTCCGCAGAAAGCCGCCGCACCAAGGCATGGGAGAAATTCGCCTCATCATTGCGGTTGGAGTCGTTGGAAGTCACGGACAATTGATAGGTCCGCGAGTTCATAATCGTGCGCACCAAACGCTTGAGACGGAAGCGGTGCGAGACGAAGTCCGCAGTCAGCGCCTCGAGCAACGGTGGATTGGCCGGCGGATTGGTGGCGCGAAAGTCGTCGATTGGTTCGACGATGCCCCGGCCGAGCAAGTGATACCAGATGCGATTCGCCTGCGCTCGGGCAAAAAACGGATTCTCAGCCTCGGTGATCCAAGCCGCCAGTTCTTCCAGCCGGTCCTGTTCCGGCGCTAAGGCGGGCGTCGGCTCGCCGAGAAAACAGGGTTCCATCGCTTCCGACGTGCGCGGGTCTTTGACCTCGCCCTCGGACGCCATCCAGACAATCTGTTCACCGTCGAACTCATGTCCGTCATTCTGGTCGCGGCGCCGATTCTCGACGATCTTGTATTGAACGCGCGCGAAAAATCCCGCCCAGCGATAATAATCGCCTTGCGTCCAGCGATCGAACGGATGGTTGTGGCACTTGGCGCACTGCAGGCGTACGCCTAGAAACAATTGCGCGGCCGCTTCCGCGCGGCTGATGGGGTCGCGGTTCGCCCGATAAAAATTTGCCGCCGGAGCCGAATACGTGCTGCCGCGGGCCATCACCAACTCGCGCACGAACTGGTCGACGGGTTTATCGTCGGCGATGCTGCGACGAATCCAGTGGTGAAAATTCTCGACCCCCTTCTGGTCGAGCGACTTTTCTTCATTCCGCAACAGATCGGACCATTTTAGCGACCACCAATCGGCAAACTCAGGCCGCTCGAGCAACTCATCGATCAGCCGGGAGCGCTTGTCCGGACGCGTGTCGGCCAGGAACTTCTGAGCCTCGGCGGCGGTCGGCAAAATACCAAGCGTGTCCAAGAATGCGCGCCGCAAAAACACCGAGTCGCTCGCCAAGGGCGAAGGATTCATTCGCAACGACTGCAGCTTGGCGAACACAAGCTCGTCAATGTAATTGACAGGGGGCGGACTGCTCCAAACGAAATCAGGCCGCGCGGGCACAAACGCGACGCGCACCGGAACCTGAGCTTGCAAGTAGCGAACCAAGACGGTCGTCTCGCCCGCCGATTCGCGTCGGATGAGGCCATCGTGATTCACCGAGGCAATCGGGCTGCCGGGCTCGTACACGGCCAGGCTTTTTACGTCCCGTCGCGAGCCATCCGAAAACACGGCGATTACCGTCAATTGGACGCTGTCCGCCGGCTCGACCAGCACTTGCTCAAGGGGAGAGACCTCGATCCGTTCAAGCTGCGACGCCGAAGAAGCGTCAGCCGGCATGCCGGCTGCGATCCAATCGCGTAACAAGCGGTATTCTGCGGACTCCATCGAAAAGCGCTTTCCGCCTTGGTGCGCCGCCCAGGCCGTAGGCTTGAGCAGCACTAAGCTGCTGTCGGGATCAAGCAGGTTGACGCGCCGGCCGAACTGATCGCGCGAGAGCGCGGCGAAATCGAATTGTGGATCCTGGCCGCGCAAGGAGAGCTTGAACCCGCCTTTGCCGTTCTGGTTGCCATGGCAAACGCCCATGTTGCAACCAGCCTTCGAGAGGACGGCCATGACGTCGTTAGTAAAGGAGATCTCGGTCGCCCCCGCCGCAAGCGGCAATAGCCAGCCGACGCAACAGGCTGTCATCGCGCGGATGAAGCGATTGATGACCCGGTACAGCAGGAGGCCTCTATCAGCTAAGGAATAAGTCATACGGCCATTGCCACTTCCATGAGACGAAGACTCAACGCATTATGAGACTCAAGACACGGCGGCGCTGCCTCGCGGCCGCCTCCAGAATATCAGGTGGAATTCATTATCGCGACTGGCTAGGGGACCGTGATTCCCACGCACGCTGCATGTCCAGCTTCGCTTGCGAAGATGCTTGAGCAAAAAGAGGCATGCCATTTGCAGCATACTTCTTAGCTGTACGATTGCGGTCTGCCTAGTTACCTGACCACTGTTTGCAGCCTCTGTCCCTGGAGGGATTCCATGGCCGTCAAATTATCTCCCGAAGTCATGAAACTTGTGGAAGAACGCATTCGCCTCCATCCTCTCGGCGCCGCAACCGATATTGCGGCCAGCCTCGAATTGGATGGAGTGCGAGTTTCTCCCGCGCAAATTCGACGCTTGATGAAGCGCATCAAACCCGCTCAGGAGCCCCTCGCCGGAGCTTTTTACCCTGAGAGCGTTACGCCTTAAACGCGCTTCCGCTCGTTGCAGCCAGTCAACTGGCCGCCCGGGTGGTTGTCGGTCGATCACCTTTCATTCCGGCGACATTGAGACCCGCCGTAAATCACGTTAGAACCGCAGGCGTCTGTACGTCTATAAGACACAGCCCTGACGGGAGACGACGTTGGACGAAACGGTGGATCAAATGGTGCGGCGCGCCCAGGCCGGCGATCGAGAGGCGTTCGCCGATCTGATCCATCGCTTTGAAGGCGCCGCGCTAGCGGTCGCCTTCGCAGTGCTGAGCGACGGCGACCTGGCGGGCGAGGCCGTTCAGGACGCGTTCCTTCGGGCATGGCAGCGGTTGGCCGAGCTGCGCGAGCCCGAACGATTCGCGGCGTGGCTCTGCGGCATCGTCCGCAATCTGGCGCGCGACCTTCGGCGCCGCAATCGGCGTGAATGCCGCGTCAATGCGGCGCTCTCGTTGGCGCTGCGAAGCGATTGCTGGCAGGCCCCCGAATCGCGCATGGAACAACAGGAAATGGCCCAGCGCGTTTTGGCGGCGCTCGCAGAGTTAGACGAGTTATCGCGAGCCGCGGTCGTGCTTCGCTATTACGAAGGCTATTCGAGCAAACAAATCGGCGAGCTCCTCGAGCTCGGCCCGGCGGCAGTCGACATGCGACTGTCGCGGGCCAGGCAATTGTTAAAGCGACTTCTCGGAGAATACTAAGCCCGCCAGCCATCGCATGAAACCGTGCGGGACCGTATATGAGGAACTGTTTATGAGCCACGACCAAGAGTCCGATTCCCAAATTGACGCTTTGCTTCGAGATTACTTTGCACGCGAGATCGGCAGGCTGGCTGGCCGCGCCGAGACGCATTTTCGCCAGCATCAAGTACAGCAGAAGCAGCGGCAACGCCGCCCTCGCATTCCCAGACTGCTCGGGATTGCAGGCGGTTTCGGCGCGGCCGCAGCCATTTGCGGCGCCATTTGGCTCGGCCCCCGCGGAAAGCAATCCGGGGAAATCACCGAGGGAACTTCGCAAGCAGTCTCGCCAATCCGCAATCAAGAGCCCAATGGCCGAGGCAAGCAGATCACGACGCATAAGAAGGCTCGAGTCAACGCAGAACCCGTGACCACGAAAGCTGCACAGCTCGTGATTGCCGAGGCCGCAACTGACACCATAACCTCGCCTGCGTTGCAACGTCCGCTGTTGATCGAGCGGAGTACTCGGTCGCGCATGGTGGACGAAGGAACGGTGCTGATCGGGCAGACGCCCGTCCGCAAGCTGCGACGGCAATGGTTGGAACGCATCGAGTGGTTCGACCCTGAACACGGCGCCTACATCGAACAATTTGTCCCTCATGA
>JAICIG010000431.1 GCA_025924495.1 Pirellulales bacterium
CGGCCGGTCGTTGCAGCAGAAGATCGATGAGGCCGCTCCCTTGAAGGTTACCGAGATCCTGCGCATCGGCACGCAGGCGGCTGAGGGCTTGGCCGCGGCGCACAAACAAGGACTGGTCCACCGCGACGTCAAGCCGGCCAACATCCTGCTCGAGAATGGCGTCGAACGCGTCAAGATTACCGACTTCGGCCTGGCCCGGGCGGCCGACGACGTAGCGATCACGCAGCCGGGCGAACTGTCGGGCACGCCGCAGTACATGTCGCCGGAACAGGCGCTCGGCCAGCGCGTGGATCACCGCAGCGATCTGTTCAGCCTGGGTTGCGTGCTGTATGCCATGTGTACCGGCCGCGCCCCGTTCCGCGGCGACAATTGGCCGGCGGTCATCAAACAGGTTTGCGATGCCGCTCCGCGGCCCATCGCCGAAGTAAACCCCGAGATTCCGGCCTGGCTCATCGCGACGGTCGAGCGTCTGCTGGCCAAGGATCCGGCCGAACGATTTCAAAGCGCCGCGGAAGTCGCGGAATTGCTGGCAGGTCAACTGGCGACAATGCAGGCCGGGCAGATGCCCGCCGCGCCGGTTGCCAGCAGGCACGCCGAGCCGTCAGCGCCGAGAACGGAAGTTCGCCCCCAAAGGGTCGGCGCCTGGCTTGTGCTGGTGGGATTGGCGGCGACAGCGTACCTGGTCGGTCGAAGTTTGCCGTTGAATGGTACAGCTTACTTTGTCGCGGCAGCGCTCGGCGGCATCGCGTGCGCAATAACTTTCTGGTGGCGCGACCGAGAGAGTGAGATTTCATCGTCGCTGACGGTCGTGCTGATTTTCCTCGGCTTCGGCGGGTGGCTGGCCGGCATGGGGTTCGGCGCCGAAAGGCACGCTCGGCACGGCTCCGAGCTAGTGATGGCCGACGGGTTAATCGCCGGCTTGCTGGCGATGGTGGTCGGCGCGGCGATCTGGCGACGTCGCCGTCCGTCAAGCCGCCGACTGCCCGAAGACAGGAGAGAAACCTCGCCGCCGGCGCCTTTCAAAGCGGCCGGCCACGCAGCAACCGCCGCCGCACAGCCGTGGAAAACTGCAGGTTGGATCGTCGTGATCCTGCTATCGTGCTTCGTGCTCTTGCCCTGCCTGATTGGCATCGGAATTCTTCTGCCGGCATATCAAGCCGCCGGAAGCCGGCAGCAATCCCAAGCTGAGATGGCGGTGCTGACGGTCCGCTTCGACGAAGAGGCGCCAGTCATCGAGTTCAACCGGCATTCGATCGACTCGAACCCTTGCGACTTGCGATTCTATCCCAGCCGCTATGTGGCGAACGTCACGTATCTGCACGAGGGGCAACGCTACCAATTCGAGCAGGTGATTGAGCTGGCGGCGAAAGAACACAAGACGCTCGACCTGGCGCCGGCCGTTCGCGAAGACATCGCGAGGCGCAGCCAGGGAGTTAAGAAGGGAGAAAAACCCTCGGACAAAACGCCCTAGCCCTCTTATTCCTCAGCCCACGAGATTGGATTTCAAGCCGCTTTCCACCAACCCGAAGCGCGAGCGAGGGAAATGCGTTTCTATTCCTCGCTTACACGTCGGGTTGGTGTGGGCTCATGAAAAACCCGGGCTACCCCGCTGATTCGCAGATGCCCGCGCGAGAACGCAAGCCAAGAACTTTTGCTTGGCAGATCGGCGCTGGAGAGCATTTCGATGTTCAAGAGGGTTGACTGGCGTCGAAGCGTCGAGCAACTTACGGATGCCATCCGTTTGGTTGCAACTCTCTCAGCAAGACGCCGACGCCATGAACCGACCTTACCCCCGCTGCCAAATTCTGCCGCAGCCTGGCGAGCAGGTTTCATTCCAGGTTGACGGCGCCGAGCGGCTGCGTTGGCATTTTGGATCGAACTATCCCCGGCCGTTTTTCTATCCGCTTGTCGGCCCGTCGGGAGCGACGCTAACGCGGATGGGGCATCCCGGCGCGCCGAATCATGATCATCATCGCTCCCTCTGGTTCGCGCATGCCAAGGTGCTGGGCATCGACTTCTGGAGCGATAATACCGCAGCGCGAATTCGCCAGAAACAGTGGCGATGTTATCAGGATGGCGACCAGGAAGCGGCGATGGCCGTCTTGCTCGGCTGGTACGACGGGCATGATCCGCAGGAGCTGCTCGAGCAAGAAGTGGTTGCCATGGTCCGGCCCGCCGCCGACGGCGAACTGTTCTTGGAGCTGCAGTCGACTTTTCTCCCTCGCGCTGAATCCTTAGAGTTCGGCCAGACCAGCTTCGGCTTTCTGGCGGTGCGCGTGGCGAAGAGCCTGTCGGCCTACTTTGGCGGCGGTCAGATCGTCAGCAGCGAAGGCGGCAAAGAAGAGCCCGCCATTTTTGGCAAGCCGGCGCGATGGATGGATTACAGCGGCCCGGCGTCAGGCGAGAGAACGGAAGGCATCGCTTATTTCGATCATCCGGAAAACCCCGGCTATCCGGTTTGCTGGCATGTGCGCGAGGACGGCTGGATGGGCGCCGCCCCTTGCCTGAACAAGTCCTTAACCACCAGCCGCCAGCAACCGCTCATATTGCGCTATTTGCTGTATGCGCATCGCGGGACGCTCGATGCCGATCGCGGCGATGCAATCGCGCGTGAGTTCGGCGAATCGCCGCCTTGCGAGACAGTCAAAGCGGGAATCAAGCACGTGGAGTATGCAATTCGCCGGCGAAAGCGGGTATGATAGAAAGTCTCGCACTTTGAGAGTCAAATATCGCGGGGTCGCCGCGAACTTACGATAAAGCATCGACCGACCCGTTCATCCACAAGTCCGACAGCATGTTGGGAGAAAGCAGCGCATGAGCTCAGAGGATCAGGGACCCGCGTCGGAAGGCGAAAAGCCCATCCCGCCGCCCGGCGCCGTCAACGAACAAGTTCAGCACGCCTCGGTCAGTGCGCGCGTGCCGCAGCAAGTTGGCCGCGGCATTCTGAGCACGGGGGCGGTTGTCTTCGACGGACCTCACGAGTTCGTGATCGACTTTCTACAACGTCTCGGCTCGCCCCATACGGTCGCAGGGCGCGTCGCCCTGTCGCATGCCGTGTTCGGTCAGTTCATCACGGCGCTGCGAGACAATTTGAAAATGTACGAGGGTCGTTTCGGACCTCCGCCGAAGCTGCCGATACCGCCACAACAGCAGCAAAACCGCACCAGCATTTCCGACTTGTACGATCAGCTCAAACTGCCCGACGAAATGCTCAGCGGCGTGTATGCCAACGCCGTGATGATCGGCCATACGCCGTCGGAATTCTGGTTCGACTTCATCACCACGTTCTATCCGCGCTCGGCGGTCTCGCTGCGCGTGTTTCTCGCGGCCCAGCAGATTCCCGGTTTGCTCGATACGCTATCGAGCGCCCAACAGGCGCACCAGCGGCGGCGATCTGGGGAGCAACCGCCGCAATCTCCGCCGGGAACCGGCGAAGGCTGACCACAAAGAAGCACGCCGCCGTAACGCGAGAAAGCGAAACCTGTCTCAGCTTGTCTCGCTCCGCACTCCGAGTTCCGCGCTCTGCGCTTAAGTCACTTGCCGCTTGCTCGAACTGGCGGTTTCGTCTCCAGCGACTTGCCTTCCAGCGCGATCCGCACGGCGATCGCGCCGTGATTGTCGGCCAGCGAGTTCCAAGCGTCGCGGCAGCGGAGATAGAGCTTGCCGGCTGCCGGAGCGGTGAAGACGCCGCGACAGCCCAGCTCAAAGGGCTCGCTCAATTTATACTGATCAAGCAGCACTCCAACCAGGCGGCCCCGGCCTGCCGCGTCGCCGTCGGCAGTGACCGCTTTTTCCTCGCCAAGCGCCCAGGAACCGGTGGCGACGTAGGCATAGCGCTGGCCGGCGACCACCTCCAGGCCCGAAGCCTGATAGCCTCGCTTTGAATGGATGTTAACGGCGGTCAGCGGCCGCTGCGCGGCAGAAAGGAACTGTTTGTTCCATTCCCAAGAGCACAAATCCACACGATAGCCATTGTCGAGGTGCGCGAGGAAGAATTCGTACTCAAAACCAATTTCGCGCGCGACAGGGCCGAAAGCCTCCTCGAACGTGGCCTTCTGACCGGTCAGATATCCGAGCCCGAGCGCGCGAAATCGATCGGCATAATTGGGGTTCTCGCACAGCAGGTGACACAGAGCCCAACTCCACAAGTACGATTCTCGCGCGGTCTTCACATCTTCGTCGTGCTCGGGACGCCAGGCTTCCAGCGGCACGTGCTTGATCGCCTTGTCCGCATCGGGCATTTTTACCAAGGACTCATGCTTCGCCAGCATGGTATCGACCGAGTCGTGAAGTTTGCCGGTGAAGCGGCCGCGATTGACGATTTCATTCAAAGTGCGCGGCTTGACTCGTTTCAAACTCGCCAGCACCTCGGCCGGCAAGCGCAAATCGTGTTCGCCATGGCGATGATAATACGCCATGTCCGCCATGCCCTCCTTGTACCAATCGGGGCCGGTGGCGCCGAAGGTCTGGTTACAGTAGGCATGCACCGCTTCGTGCTCGGCAATGCCGGGCCGAGCGGAGGAGTAGACCTCGGCTTTGGCAACGGTGCGTTTGCCATTTCGCTGCGTGCGAACGACGGTTCCGCCGCCGACGCCGCCAATCAGGACGCGGGCTAGCGGGTGCGGCAACGCGTCATCGGGCCAGGCTTGCAGGTCTTTCGCGACATAACATTCAATCTGACCGCGGCTCGGCCGCCCCCAATACTTAGCGACGACGCTCAAGGTGGCCTCGAGCCGCGATTGCAATGCGGACGCGGCATCGGGCGGCAAATCGGTATGGATCAAAAAATGCTTCGAGCGGTATTCGGCAATGGGCCCGCACGAGGCGCCGCTCGGCGAATCCGCGGCGCCGACCGCGT
Organism: Pirellulales bacterium; assembly: GCA_025924495.1. Next base: position 4,859 of record JAICIG010000431.1, read on the forward strand.
CTGCCGCCGCACGATTTCGTTGCGCCAAAGCAGATTGGCTCAACACCGATAGCCCCCCGACCGCCAAAGCTGCGACGCTAAGCCGCATCAGGCAAGCCAAACGCCGCCACTGGTGGATTCCCTTCCAAAGCAAATCTTGACTCCTCGAACGCAGAAAGGTTTGAAACAAGTAGGCCGAGCCAAACGCAATGACCGCTTGAAAAAGGCGTCAAACAAGACGAGTACATCTGCGAAGCCACAGCGCCCATTGTCGTTTTTCGCTCCCGCGAAAAATCTCCCTTTTCGCGGGAGCGAAAAGCGACACTTATCACACGAGGCAAACTCCCTCGCCGCCCACGGCGCCACGCCACGAGGGCCCTGAGGAATCTTCCCGAGACCAGCCGAGAATCGAAGCCGCCGAGAACTGGCGTCTCAGAACCGCGAGCCCGGATAAAGGAGCAGAGCTACACCGGGAAGATACGCGAGCAGGAATGCCTCTTCCGCTCCGCCTTCCATGCACAGTCCGACGCCTACCGCCTCATGATCCGTCCGCCTTCGCAGACCGAAGCACAAGGTAAGCGCAGGCCGGCTAAAAAGCCAGTTAATTCAATAAAGATCCTGTTGAACCGACCCGCCGGCGCCGGATTAGGCAGGAATTACCGAGCAGAGGACGCCGGCGCCGATGGGTCCGAGTTCACTGGTTCGCTCAACGGAACATAGTCGAAGATCGCCACGGCCATCTCCTCCCAGGTTTGCTCGCCCCAGCGAACAGGCACGGTCGCATCAGGGTTATTGAGATTCGCGACCGAATTATCAAAATGAGCCGTGCACACGATGCGAGCGCCGGCCGGCAGATCGAGAGGCGAGGCGAGCCGATAGTTAGTCTGCCAATTGAAGTCGTAGCGAGGCACGGAAAGCAGAATCTGCTCCTGGCCGTCGGGCAGCACCGCGCGAATCTCGAAGCTCTTTCCACGCAAGTGCATGTGTGGAAATAAACTCACGAACCGCACGGCGTGCGGCAGCGTGAATGACGCCGTCACCTCATGGTCGCTTGCGCCCGGCGGTATCTCGAAGCCGTTTTCGAGCACCATGTGGGTGCGCGCTTCATGCTCAGGGGGCTGGCGAGCGAAGATCAGACCGACGGATGAACGGTCGCGCTGCTCAATGCCGTTAGGCGTGTAGTGCATCTGAAACGCCAATTTGCTCCCCTTAGGGATTTTCTTGGCGATTCCGGGCGGAAAGATCGTCGGCATGTCGCCGGGCGTATAGATGGCCAGCACCGAGTCTTCGAAGCGATCTTTCTTGTCTGCTTGTCCCGGTTCAGCAGGACGCCGCACGAACACGACAATGTGATGCACCGTCGAACGGCTGCCCGGCTTCGCTTCCGCCGCCTGAATCCAGACGTCGTCGCTGAAGTTCGTGGGAACTTCGAAGTTCTGATAAGCGATGCCGACCTTCGGCGTCTCGGCGGGGACCGTGAATTCCTCGGTCATCGAGAGCACGGCGTCGGGTTTGCCGATGCGCCAACCTTCTGCAAACTCGCGCGGCGCCGGCAAATCGGCTTGATCGCCTTCGGCACAGCCCTGGTCAATCCACTCCAGCAGCATGGCTCGCTCTTGGTCGGAAAGTCCCCGAGCGTTCGCGAATTCGCCGTGCCGAGGGCCGGCGTGCCAAGGCGGCATGCGTCGCTCATCGACCGCTTCGCGAATGGTGGCCGACCAGGCTTGGGCATCAGCATAGGTCAGAAGCGACATCGGACCGATCTGGCTGGGGCGATGACATTCCTGGCAATGTTTTTGCAGCAACGGAGCGACGTGTTTCGCGTAAGTGATCGTCGCCGCGGGTTTCGGTTGCACCTGACGCGCAATTCGGCAACTGGAG
>JAICIG010000432.1 GCA_025924495.1 Pirellulales bacterium
GACAACCTCCGGTTCCAGCCGTTTGATGAGATCGACGCGATTGTCGGCCGGCATGGCTTCGAGCAGCTTCGACATCCGCTCCTGCCCGATTCCGCTGACCATTTCGACCTGCTTGGCGAGCGGAAAATACGCAAAGATTTCCGCCTGCTGCTTGATCGGGCCATGCTCGAGCAACTGCCAGGTTTCGGCAACCGTGAGACCTTCGGAGAATTCGGCGATCGTGGCGGGATGCAAGGTCGCCATTACTTCGGCGAGCCCGGCATCGTCCCCTTCGGCCAGCATGGTCCTCAGTTCAGGCAACAAGATTGGGTTGAGCATGGCAAGAGTTTCTCGTCGGCGTGGTCACAGGGCAGCTTCCAGCATAGCCTGCCGAGCAGGGCGAATGGCGCCTGCCGCGACGAATCCGTACGATAGGCCAGGCGATAGGACGGACCAGGCTGATTCCGGCTCAAGGGCGCGGTCGACTATGTTTTTTCGGCGAGCAGTTTTTGGCGGGCTGATCGCGGCGTTTCTGGCGCCAGCGGCTGACGGCGCCTAAACTGTCACCAATTCTATTGGGATGAAGCTGGTCCTGGTTCCCGCCGGCGAATTCATGATGGGCGCCAGCGAAGATGCGGCGACCACGCTCCAGCGCTTTCCGTACGCGGGCGAGAGCTGGCTGAAAGGCGAAACGCCCCGACATCGCGTGCGGATCGACTCGGAGTTCTACATGGGGGCGTTCGAGGTGACGCTCGGGCAGTTTCTGATGTTTTACCACGACTCCAAATACCAGATCGAAAGCCAGCGCGACGGTCGCCCGAATTGGGGCTATGACGCACGGAACAAACTGGTGCAGTCGCGCAGTTTTACCCCTTGGAGCCCGGGATGGCAGATCACGTTCGACCATCCGGCCGTCTATATAAGCTGGAACGACGCGACCGCCTTTTGCGAGTGGCTCAGCAAAAAAGAAGACAAGCGATACCGCCTGCCCACCGAAGCCGAATGGGAGTATGCCTGCCGGGCCGGCACGTCGACGCTGTTTTATAACGGCGAAAACCCGGAGCAATTGCCGGCGGTCGCCAACGTAGCGGACGCTGCCGCCCGGGCGAATTGGCCCAAGGCGACTCTGGCGGTTGTTACCAGCGACGACCGCAAAAAGAATTTGAGGAGTCATTTTCCTTTCCTGTCGTCGAGCGACGGCTATGTCTATACGGCGCCGGTCGGCCGTTTCCAGCCCAATGCGTTTGGCCTCTACGACATGCACGGAAACGTCTGGGAATGGTGTTCCAATTTCTTCGCGCGCGACTACTACTCTCGCTCGCCGATCGACGACCCGCCGGGTCCGGAAACGGGAGAGCAACGCGTATTGCGGGGCGGCGGCTGGTTCAACGCGGCCGTACGCGTTCGTGCTTCCGACCGCGCGAGCAGCCCGCCTCATCGCCGTTTTTACATGTGGGGCTTTCGCGTCGTCCGCGAGCGCCCGCCCATCCGCCTGGAAACTGAAGGCTTGAATCTGCCTTTGTAAAAAAGAGGAATTAATGCATTCCTGCATTTCCTTTTTCGCCCTGCACACTAGCTAAAGTCCGCCTTCGCGCTCTTCGGCGATTAGCGGCCGGCAATCTGGCCGCCTCCTGCCCCTTCTGATACAATGCCGCTCCGTGGCGCGGATTGAGTCAAGCGGCAGCGGCTCGCCAGATACAACACGCAATCAGCGCCGCGGCTTTGCGCGAGAGTGGCGGAATTGGCAGACGCGCTGGACTTAGGATCCAGTGGGGAAACCCGTCCGGGTTCAAGTCCCGGCTCTCGCATTTGTCGTCGCTGTCTAGCGCAGCGCGTCAAATTCTGCACGAGCCCCGTCACGCCAGAATCTGCTCGATCACTTGCCCATAGTCCACGTCCAGCCGCTTGCGGCCGGGGATGTCGAGACGGCGGGGATCGAGGCCGAGCAGATGGAGGACGGTGGCGTGGATGTCGGTGACGTAGTGCGGGTCGTCGGCCGCGTGGAAGCCCAGCTCGTCGGTCGAGCCGTGAAGGTAGCCGCGCTTGATGCCGGCGCCCGCCAGCCAGACGGTGAACCCGTGCGGGTGATGGTCGCGGCCCGTCTTGGCGGCGCCTTGAATCTCCATGCCCGGGGTGCGGCCGAACTCGGTGCAAAAGACGACCAGCGTATCGTCCCACATGCCGCGCCGCTTGGCCTTGCGGCTGATCGACAACCTGGCGGCGATCTGCCGCTCCAAGAGGCCCGCCGCCTCTAAATTCTTGATTGCCTGCACTTTATCCATTGCCACTTGGTTCGCCATGAGTCGTCTCTGCTGGATGGTTGGGCATGCCAAACCATCCAGCGAACCGATTCACGGTGCGTTAGTCCAACCGGTCTCCTTTGAAGCGCCTCGCGCTGGTCTCCTTTGAGCGTCCACTGACACCCGCTGGTAAATCGAGCAGCCGACCGTCGAGTTTTATAGACGATAACCATTGACACGCCTGTGACGGCCGCATATTGTCTATGAAACTAGACGACCTTTGAAAAGGCGAGGCACATGGCACGACCGGCATCGAGACATCCCACGGAGCTGGAACTCGTAATTCTCAAAGTCCTCTGGCGTCAATCGCCGCTCTTGGCGCGTGACGTGCAAGTCGCCTTGGCCGACGAAGGGCGCGACTTGGCCAAAACCACCGTGATCACGACCCTCAATACGATGGTCGACAAGGGCTATCTCCGCCGCAAGAAACGTGGAAACTCGTTTCTTTTTTTCCCACGGGTCGATGCGGCCACAGTTTCTGAACGTGTCCTGAGCGACGTGGTCGACCGTGTTTTTGACGGTTCCACGTCGGCTGTGCTGTTGAAACTATTCGATGTGCGAGACATCGATTCGGGCGAATTGAAAGAGCTTCGCCGAATCATTGACGCCAAGTTGAAGGACGCTTGACCAATGAATCCATTTCCTTGGCTCGACGAATCGTTTTCGCTTCGACTCATACAATCGCTGCTCCATTTTCTTTGGCAGGCGACGCTGCTCGGCGCGGCGGCCCGTGGCGCGGAGCAAGCTCTCAAACGCGGAACCGCACAGACGAAGTATCTGTTATATGTGGTCGCCATGCTGGCGATGGCGTGCTGTATGCCAATCACCTTTGCGCTCATCGAGCCGCCAACCAAGAGGGTTCAAAAGTCAGAGGGTGGACGCGCGCAGGAGCGGACAGAGCCTCTCGGGGAGACTGCGGATCCCTACGCCATTCTGCAAGTGCGGCCGTTAAAAGTTCCGGCGTCGACAGACAATTCAGTTGCTCCCCTCGACGGGACCTCAGTGCAATCCAGCGCTGCTGGCTCGAAGATCGCGGCGTCGATGCGGCACGGCAAGGGTAAGAGCGCAGAGAGTGTTGCCTTGACGGCAGGGCCGGATAGCGCGCTTTCGCGTTCGAAGTGGACGCTCGCAGCTCTCGCCCCCACCCTGACAATCGCCTACCTGACTTGCGTGCTCTGCTTGATCGCGCGTTTGGCAATTGGCGTAAGTGGCGGAAACAGGCTGAGGGCTGCCGCAACGCCGGTTGTCGATCCGCATCTCTTGTCGGCCGTTGCGCGGCAAGCGAAGCGAATCGGCCTGCGTGCTGCGCCCCTCGTTGCCTACTGCCATCGCCTTTCGGTGCCGGTGGTAATCGGAATCGTGCGGCCGATGATCCTGTTACCGACATCCCTGGCCAGCGGCCTGTCGTCGGAGCAGCTCGAAGCATTGATTGCGCATGAGTTGGCCCACCTCCGCCGCTGGGATCCGCTGGTGAATCTGCTGCAACGAGTAGCGGAAGCCATCCTGTTCTTTCACCCCGCCGTCTGGTACGTCAGCCGCCGCATTCGCAGCGAACGCGAGAACGCTAGCGACGACCTCGTGCTGGCGGCTGGTTGGCAACGCATCCATTATGCCGATGCTTTGCTCCGCATGGCCGAGCTATCCTTATCGCTACGTCACGGCGCTGCGGCGACCAGCCTGGCTGCTGTCGCTGCAACTGGCGGTAATCAGTCGGACTTCAAACGCCGCGTGATGCGGTTGCTGGACCCGCAGCCCACGCACCTCCGTTTGACCAAAGGCGGCTGGATCCTGTTTCTTGCGATCGGCGCCGCAGCCTTCGTGGCTCCGCTGGCCGCGCGAGCTTGGGCGCAGCAGCGCGCGGGCGTAGAACGCGAGACCGCGTTGTCAAAGCCGGCGGGCGAACAGCTTGACCGTCATGTCGATGATTTCCGCTTGCGCGATTACCTGGGGGCAGAGCACTCGTTGAACGACTTCGCCGATCGCGACGTGATTGTGGTTGCGTTCCTGGGCGTCGAATGCCCGGTGTCGAAACTCTATGGACCACGCCTGCAAAACCTCGCCGAGCGCTATAAATCGCGAAGCGTTGCGGTGATCGGCATCGATTCCAATCAACAAGATACGCTCGCGGAATTGGGCAATTATGCCCGCAGATATGGCATCGCGTTTCCCTTGTTGAAGGATCCGGCTGGCCGCATTGCCGACCAATTTCGCGCCCAGCGAACGCCGGAAGCGTTTGTACTCGACCGCGCACGCAGAATTCGCTATTGGGGACGGATTGACGACCAGTTTGGAGTCGGCTATTCGCGCCCGGAGGCGAAGGAGAATCACGTCGCCAAGGCCATCGACGATTTACTGGCAGATCGGCCGGTAGGCGCGCCGCTGGTCGCGTCAGTCGGTTGCCGCATCGGTCGCGTCGCGAGGGTTGCCCCGACCGGCGAGATCACCTACGCGAAACAGATCTCAAGCATTGTCGATCGCCGTTGCATTGAGTGCCATCGCCAGGGCGGCATCGCGCCGTTCCCGCTCGACTCGTACGACGCGGTGGCGGCTTGGGCGGAGACAATCCGCGAAGTCGTCGAAGACGGCCGCATGCCGCCGTGGCACGCAAACCCGAAATACGGCCACTTTGCCAACGATTGCCGAATGCCAGAGGCGGAGAAGCAGTTGTTTTATGAATGGGTGGCCAACGGCGTGCCGAAAGGCTCAAACGACGAACTGCCGCCCAAGCGAGAATTCGTAGACGGCTGGGCGATGGGGACGCCCGATCTCTTGCTGACGATGCCAGAGCCGATCACAATTCCGCCCGCCGGCGTGGTCGATTACCAGTACGTTTCGGTTGATCCCGGTTTCACCGAAGGTAAATGGGTGCGAGCGTCGGAGATCCGCCCCGGCGCGCCGAGCGTCGTCCATCACATTGTCGTGTTCATCAATCCGCCGGGGGGCGATCCGATCGTGAAAGAACGCGGCGTCGGCTTCGAGATGGTTGGCTCGTACGTGCCAGGCTCGCATCCCATGACGCTTGACGAGGGCGTGGCCCGCTACGTGCCGGCCGGTTCGACGTTCGTGTTTCAAATCCACTACACACCCGACGGGATCGAACGCCGAGACCAAAGCCGGATCGGCCTCTATTTTGCCGAACCCGCCGCGGTGCGCCGCACCATGCAAACGGGCGTGGCGGCCAACCTCGATTTCGAAATTCCGCCGCAGGCGGCTAATCACCGCGTTGAAGCCGCTCATCGTTTTTCGCACGACATGGAGCTACACGCTTTGATGCCGCACATGCACTACCGGGGCAAGTCCTTCCGCGCCGAAGCCATCTATCCCAACGGTTCGCGCGAGGTGCTGCTCGACGTGCCGCGATACGATTTCAACTGGCAAAACAACTACAAATTCGCCAAGCCGAAATTCGTGCCGGAAGGGACGCTGTTGCGCTGCATCGCGCACTTCGACAATTCGGAAGACAACCTCGCCAACCCCGATCCAAACGTGGCCGTGCGATGGGGCGAACAGACTTGGAATGAGATGATGATCGGCTATTTCGAAGGGGTCTTTCTTAACCAGGATCTTTCATTGCCTCCGCCGCGGATAACCTCCACGGCTGACGGCGCATATCTCGCGCACTTTACCTATCGGCCTGACCGGCCGGCCGAAAGAGTGAATTTGGCCGGCACGTTCAACGACTGGAGCAACTCTTCGCATCCAATGACCGACGCAGATGGAGACGGGGTTTATGAGGCGAATGTAACGCTCAAGTCGGGGCCCTACCGTTACAAGTTCGTGATCGACGGCGATTATTGGACGCACGACCCCGCCAGCCGCATTTTGACCGGTTTTCTGCACGAGAGTTTTTTTGTGGCCGGCGCCAGCAGCACGCTGACAGAGAAGAACCGACCATGAACCTTACCGGCAGACCGGCCATTGGCGCCCGGCGGATTTTGAAACTCATCGGCATCAGTGCAATGAACGACGTGGGGTTTGCAGCCATGAGCAATAATGAGCAACGAGCAATGAACGGCCCGCTCAACCCTGCACGTGCGCATTGCTTCGCCGCATTCGTGATGCTTGGCCTATTAACGCATGTCGCCTTGGCCCAGCAGGCGCCCACATATCACAAGCTTGGTGGCGAAGTCCGACTGCAACGCACATTACAAACGACGCCCGCCGAGCTGTCACGGCGCCCAACGACCTTAAGTATCGCCCTGTCGCCGGACGGCAAGCAAATACGGATATTTGACGCCAACGGTTGCGCCTGGGAGAGACCCGCGCGGCAAGCGGTCGAACGGAGGTTGCTCGTCGAAACAAACTGCGAGCCGGCATGCGCCGCTTTGTCAGTCGACGCTCGACGGCTGGCCTTCGCGGATGCCGAAGGCGACGTGGTCGTCATGGATCTGGATACGACCAAAGTCAGATTTCGCGACCATGCGGCGGAGCGAAC
>JAICIG010000433.1 GCA_025924495.1 Pirellulales bacterium
ACCGCAGCGCGAATGCCCGCTCCTGCGAGTACTTGCAAGTCTTCCGCCGCAGGAATTTTCACGCCGCGCCGTTCGGCTTCCGCCACGATCGAGGCGGCGAGCGGATGCTGGCTCAATCGTTCGGCGGCGGCCGCGGTCGACAGGAGTTCTTCGGCGCTGATGCCGGCAGCGGGTTCCACAGCGGTCACTTGCGGCTTGCCCAAGGTGACGGTGCCCGTCTTATCGAGCACCACCGTGGTCAAATGGCCGGCCAATTCCAGCGCATGGGCCTCTTTAATCAAGATGCCGTGCTCTGCGCCGCGGCCGCTGCCCACGAGCACGGCCGTGGGCGTCGCCAATCCCAACGCGCAAGGGCAGGCCACCACCAGCACTGCCACCGCGGCCGACAGCCCGGAAGTCCAACTGGCGGGAATCAAGCCCCAGGCCAGCAGTGTGACCAAGGCAATCACAAGCACGGCCGGCACGAAGTAGCTGACCACGCGGTCGGCGAGGCGTTGAATATTGGCCTTCGATTCCTGGGCGCGGCGGACCAACTCGATGGTTTGCGCCAGGGCCGTCTGGCCGGCTTCACGCGTGACTTCGATCGTCAAGGCGCCTTGGCCATTGATGGAGCCGGCCAGAGCCGCATCTCCTGGTCCCTTGTCGACCGGCAACGACTCTCCGGTGAGCCACGACTGATCGATGGCGCTGGAACCCGAGAGGATCTTGCCATCGAGCGGAATGCGCTCGCCCGGCCGCACCAGCACCTGATCTGCTATGTGCACGGCGTCGACCGAAACGCGGCGAGTTCCGCCGTCGACAAGCAGAGTGGCTTCGGGCGGGCTCAGATCAAGCAGCCGGCGAATGGCGGCCGAGGCGCGACCCTTGGCCAGCGCTTCGAGCAACTTGCCCAGCGTGATGAAAGTGAGAATCATGCCCGCATCGAGAAAGTACATGCCGTGACCGTGCGTCGCGGCGCTGGCCCAATGTTGCACGCCGGCGCCGTAAGCGGCGCTGGTTCCCAAGGCCACCAGCGTGTCCATATTGGTCGAGCCGTGCCGGAGCCGGCTGAGCGCGCCGACATAATAGGGCCAACCCAGATAAATTTGCAGCACGCTCGCCCCCACGATCTGCAACCAACTGCGCACCGCGGCGGAGCCGACATGGCTGTACATGGCCAACGCCAGCACGATGAGCAACAACACGCCAACCGCCGTTCGACTTCCCCAGAGGACTACTTCTCGGCGGTTCTTCTTGCCCAGGTCGGCGCCAGCCGTCTTGCCGGCCACGAGCCTGGCTCCGTAGCCGCTGGCGCGCACTGCGGTCAGCAGGTCATCGAGCTTCGCGAGTTGCGGATCGAACTCGACCGCAGCCTGCTCCATGGCCAGGTTCACTCGGGCAGAACTGACGCCGGGAATGCCCTGCAAGGCGACTTCGACTCGCGAAACGCAACTGGCGCAGTGCATCCCTTCGATGTCGAGCACCATTCTTTCGCCGTTGGTAGCGTTGGGCTGCGCTGAAGATGGCGAAACAGGCTTTGCAGGAGGCCTATGCGTGGCAAGGGCTGCGCTTGCATCGGAGCGAATTGGACTGATCTGCACGAGTGGCAACGCCAGTTTGTTGGAGGGGGCCGCGACGGCCTGAATCGGTCCCCTTAGACCGATTTGCACGAGCGGCGGCGCGTGCGTCTCATCCGGTACGCGGTAGCCCGACTGCACCACCGCTTCCACGAGATTCTGGCGATTGACCTTGTCGGACTCCCACTCCACGGTCGCTTTCTTACGGTCCAAATCGACTACTGCGGAACGCACGCCCGGTACGCCTTCGAGCGCTCTTTGCACGCTGCGCACGCAATGCTGACAGGTCATGCCCTCGATCGGAAGTTCAATGTGTTCGGTCATGCTTGTATTGTAAGCGCCACTGGAAGCCTCCACGACTCAACGCCGTTCCATTCAGCCGATCGCTTCCTGCCCCAAAGTCCGTCGTTTGACGACCCGGGCGTCCCCCGCCAAGGAGCCGAAAATCCCGATGGACTCTTGGCCCGCAGCGAAGTCCCTAGGAGCGTAGCGTTGCGTCTGTGGGGGCCGTCATGTCACAATCACATCCTTTCCCTTTGTCATGATGGAAGCCGCCGAGGATTGCGTCGATGATCGCCGAAGTGATTTCAATCGGAGACGAGCTGACCAGCGGGCAGCGGCTCGATACCAATAGCCAGTGGCTAAGCCAGCGGCTGGGAGAAATCGGCATTCCGGTGCTGTATCACACCACGGTGGCAGACGATCTGGAGGCCAACGTGGGCGTGTTTCGCACGGCGGTGGGGCGCGCGGATATCGTGATCTCGACCGGCGGGCTCGGGCCAACGGCCGACGATCTGACGCGCGAAGCGCTAGCTCAATTGCTCGGCGTCGAATTGGTTCTCGACGAGACGTCGCTCAAGCATATCGAGGCGATGTTTTCGCGGCGCAAACGGGAAATGCCCGAACGCAATCGGGTGCAGGCCATGTTTCCGGCAGGCAGCCGCGTGATCTTCAATCCGCACGGCACAGCGCCCGGCATCGATCTCGACGTGCCGCCTAGGCTCGGTCGCCCCTCGCGCGTGCTGGCTCTGCCCGGCGTACCGGCTGAAATGAAAGAAATGTGGGACGGGACGCTCGCCGGGCTCTTATCAGCGCAAGCCGGCGGCGGCCGCGTGATTCGTCATCGGCGGATCAAGTGCTTCGGCGTCGGCGAAAGCGATCTCGAACAGATGCTCCCCGACCTGATCCGCCGCGGCCGCACTCCTTCGGTCGGCATTACCGTGAGCGAAGCGACCATCACGCTGCGGATCACGGCGTCGGGCGCGACGGCCGAGGAATGTTACGCCGCCATGGAGCCAACCATCGTCACCATTCACGAATGTCTCGGTCCGCTCGTTTACGGATACGAGGATGAGGAACTGGAACACGTGGTCCATCGACTGCTGGCGCAGCGAGGCCAAACCTTGGCCACCGCCGAATGGGGAACTGCGGGGCTCGTGGCACAGTGGCTAGGAGGCGTACCGGATGAGCCGGGCTGTTTTCTCTCGGGCCTGGTGCTGCCAACGCCGGTCGCCTTGATCAAGCAGCTCGCCGTACCCGCGGAAGTCTTGGCAAACTATCCAGCGGCCAGCGAAGAAGTGGCCGCGGCCATGGCGGAGCGCTGCCGCGAACAGCTCGACGCCGATTATGGGCTGGCGATCAGCGCCTTTCCGGCCGTCGATCCGCAGGCATTGCAGCCCGAACGGGTTCATTTCGGCCTTGCCACACGCGCGGGCGTCATCACGCGCTCGACGCCGTTCGCCGGCCATCCCGCCATTCTCAAGTCGCGCGCGGCCAAACAGGCGCTCAACATGCTGCGGTTGGAATTGCTGGGGGAGCTGAAAGATTAGGAGCAAATTCCAAGACGCCGTTTTTATCGTGCGACGGTCCGAAAGGCGAGCCTGGCCTTACTCTCCCTTCGCTTTTTCCGCCTTCTCTTTGGCCTTGCGCTCGCGGTAGTCGGCCAACACGCCTTCCGGGTCGTCGTTGAATAAATCGCGGCAGCCGGTGCAGCAGACCAGATAGGTCTTGCCTTGATATTGCACTTCAATCGTACCCAGGCCGCCCGTCACGACGCACTCGGGCTGCGAGGAACCTTTGGCGAACGAACTGCCTTTGCGCGTATAGCCGACTTCGGCCAGTCGCGTGTAACGGCCGGTTCCGGCCAGGCGCTTTTCATAAAGCATGATCAGCCGATCGCCGTCGGCGACGGTCCGAATGGAAATCCGGTTGGGCCGATCGTCAGCCGGCCTGTCTGCGACCAGCACGAGCTGCTGCTTGTCGTCGATGTGGCCCGTAAAGCGATCTTCCGATTTGTCTTCAGCCCGTGTTGCCAGCAGCTCGAAAACGCCAGGTTTCTCACCAGCCGACAATCGGCCCGACGTGTAGTACTTGCCTTGAGGCGCCTCGAAAACGAGCGCGGCGTGATCCCCGTTGAACTTCCAGGCCCAGTCGGCCGCCTCGGTCCAGGCGCCCTGGTTCGAGCCGCGGCGCAATTGCCCAACTCCCCGCCAGCCGCCTACATAAACTTGCAGCGGCGCCAGCGCTTGTTTGTCGGCCTGGACCTGCTCGACCGTCGTTTCCGCGGCATTCGCTGGAGCGGAAAATAGCCAGAGTGCCATCCACATGGCGAAAGCTCCCTTAGACGCCGACATGGCGGGCTCCCTTGAAAACTAAACCGATCGTCTGATCCTGGCAGTATAACCGGCGCCGCGGCCTGGATCCTAATTCCGCCGCCAGCGATCCCGATTGGCAGCACGCAGCAGACTGGGCCTCGCGGGTTGTCGGAAAGTCGGACGCAATTCGAGGTTTTGACGAACGGAACGCCTTGTGGTTCTAATGATCTGACCAAGCAAGGTCAGGATTACGGCTTCAAGGACCAGTTTCATGACCGCGTCGCGAGCCAATCAAACCATCCGCGTGGGCATCGTTGGTTTAGGCGGCAATACTCGGCTAAGACATATCGGCGGGTTGCGAGCCTGCGAAAACGTGGAGATTGTCGCGGTCTCGAACCGGCGGCGCGAATCCACCGAGGCGGCCGCGCGTGAGTTCAGCATTCCGAAGAAGTACGAGCACTGGCAAGAGCTGGTCGCCGATCCGGAACTCGATGCCATCGTGATCGGAGCGTGGCCGTATTTGCATTGCCCGGTTACGCTGGCCGCGCTCGAAGCGGGCAAACATGTGCTGACCGAAGCGCGGATGGCCATGAACGCCGAAGAAGCGCGCCGCATGCTCAAGGCCAGTCAGTCCCGCCCCGAACTGGTCTGCCAGATTGTACCCAGCCCCTTCGGACTGCGCGCGCATCGGGTGGTGAAGCGGTTGATCGAATCCGGCTTTCTCGGCCAACTGCGCGAAGTGGTGGTGACGGCGGCCAATGATAATCTTGCCGACGCAGAGCTACCGCTGAGCTGGCGGCAGGTCCACGAATTGAGCGGACTGAACATGCTGACCTTGGGCATCGTGCACGAGACGCTCACGCGTTGGATTCCGCATCCGGTGCGCGTCTTCGCCCAGGTGCAAGCGTTCGTGCCCGAACGACTCGACCCGGCTACCGGCATGTTCCGCCGCGTGGGCACCCCCGACAGCGTCCAGGTGCTGGCCATACTCGCCGACGGCGCGCATGCAATTTATCACGTCAGCGGCGTAGCTCGGTTCGGCACGGGCACGCAAATTCAGCTTTTCGGCAGCGAGGGAGCAATCAAGTATGAACTGGCGCCCCAAGACCGATTGTGGGGCGCACGGCGCGGCGACAAGGAACTTCGTGAAATCGACATACCCGCCCATGAAGAGTCGGGCTGGCGCGTGGAAGAGGAGTTCATCGGGGCTATTCGAGGCAGGGAAAAAATCGAATTCACCGACTTCGCCGCGGGCGTTCGCTACATGGAATTTACCGAGGCGGTCGCACGCAGCGCCGCTTCGGGCAAGCCGGTTGGTTTGCCCCTCGAACGCAATTAATCCGCTCGGCCGCTTCCCCGCCCCCTATGCCCCCTATAATGTTAATGGGCTTTGCTCAGGGGCTGCCGGAGCAGGGAAGTGCTCGCGCTTGTCCTCTGTCTGGCCTTCGGCTCGACGCCAGACGGCTTTGTCGAAGAGCATGTCGATTCCATCGCCGTGGTCCATGTACGAGACGGCGCCGAGCTGGTTTTTTTCTTCGACTTTGTTCAGCGAGAGTGGGTCTGCCTCGATCATCGTTGGCTCGCCAGCGATATGGAGTGCGGTCGCGCGGGCGATCAGTGGTCGCTCTTCTGGCACGACGATGGCGACGATTGTTGGCGACTGATCACGGCGGACCATTGGTTCGAAACGTGGCAGCCGGATAGTCCGCTCTCATCGCAGCATAACCGGCCTTGGTTCGCGCGGCTGCTTGTACCGGGCCTTAAACAGCCTGATAGGGCGCGCGTGCGATGAGGGGCGATTCCCCCCGCAGTCGCTACCTCAGGCAAATACCACCGCTCGTTGGCGGCGGCGCGAGTATGAGCACTGTACAATCCGGTGATTTCTTGGCAGACTGGATTGAAGGCAGGCCGAGCGGACAAGGCCAAGCTCTGCCGCGGCTGAATAACTGCCAGTTTATTAATGGGCGCGGCATGCCGGATGGGGCGAGCAAGCCGGGATTGCAGGGGCAATAGCTCTCGCGGGCCACGATGGCCTGCGAGCGGAGAAAAAGAGAGGCACTCTATGTCTACTCAGACGATCGGCCGACCGATGGAAATTCTGTTGGTCGAAGACGGCTTGGTCGACGCCTGCGTAACGATTAGCGCCTTGAAAAAGGGCATGATCCAGCATCGGTTGACGCTCATCCGCGATGGCGTCGAGGCGCTGGAGTTCTTACGTCACCAAGGCAAATTTGCACGTGCTCCGCGACCCGACCTGATTTTGCTCGACCTGTGTCTGCCCAAACTCGATGGGCGCGAAGTGCTGAGCGAAGTGAAAGCCGATGCGGAGCTGAAATCGATTCCCGTCGTCATCATGACGAGTTCGGATGACGAGGAAGATCGGTTGCAAAGCGAGTTGCTTGGCGTCGACAGTTTCATCACCAAGCCCATCGACATGGAAAAATTCCTCACCGTCGTGCGGCAGTTGAAGCGTTTTCTGCATGCCGATCTGATTCTACCTGCGGTCTAAGGCTTGCCTTCGGACCAAGGCGCCCGCCCCTCCTCCGAG
>JAICIG010000434.1 GCA_025924495.1 Pirellulales bacterium
CTTGGTGATCGAAGCCCAGCCCTTGGAGCTCGGCGTCGAAGTTCGGCTTATGCGCCAGCCGGGCCTGATCGGCGTTCCAGAGATGCCAGCGAACGAAGATCTCTCGCAGCCGGCCGTTGGCCATCAATTCGGCAAGCGCTTGGTCGATTGTCGCGACGAACGCTCTGTCCTGCTTTCGCACGCCGATGCCATAGGCGCCTTGGCCAACGCGCTCGCCGACGGGCTTGAGCTGCGGATCCGTAGCGCCGTAGTAAGCCACGATCGGCGTATCGAGCAGCACGGCGTCGAGGCGGCCCAAGCCGAGATCCAGAAATGGCTCTACTTGCCCTTCGAAGGCGACGGTTTCGATCGAGCGACCCTCGAGCAAACGCTCGGCCGCACTGCCGGCCATGGTGCCCACAAGTTTCTGACGGCAGTCGTCGAGCCCCTTGATCTTGTTGTCGTCACGCCGCACCACGAGTTGCTGCGCATAGATGTAATACGGCCGCGAAAACAGCACGTTTGCGGCGTTTTCCGCAGTGATCTCGAAACCGCTGATGATGCAATCGAAATCTTCTTTTTCCAAACCCAGCGGCAGGCTGACCCACTCGTACTGCACGAATTCCGCCCGCAGTGGTATCTTTAACCGCCGCCCGATCGACTCGGCCAGTGCATCGGCCAGTTCAACCTCGAAGCCGATCACGCTCGCCGGATCATGCGGATCACGCAGTTGAAACGGGGCGCCTCCTTCCGCGTCGCCGCCCCAACGCAGCACGCCCGAGGCGAATCGCTCGCGCAGTTGCTGGTCTTCCACTTCACCCGCCCGCGATGTGGCGGTAGATAACAACGCAAAGAATAGACATCCCTGCAAGAGCACCAACGGTGCGCAATTCAAAAGCCCATGGCGCAGCCCTGGGACAGAGGATGGCATGCGACCGTCGGAATCACCCCAGCGGGGTGACACTCCTCGCAGCGCCCAGAGGCGAACGCTTCGCAGTGCGACTCGACATGGGTGTCGCCCTATTGGGGCTTCCGAGTCCGTAGCCATCGCAAGAAACCCTGGGCTGTTGAATCATGCCGCTTCGCGGCCGCTTGCCAAATCGAATTCGCGATTACGTAATCTATGCCATCTAGAAGCAGAGTCCCTTCATGCGGGTTGTTGCTGCGTAATGCAGTGAAAGGCGCCCAAGCCCCAGGCCAACTCCACGGCGCGCAGTCCGCGCACGCGGCGGCCGGGGAATAACTCGCTCAGCGTTTCCAAGGCGACTCGATCGGCGGGATCGTCAAATTGCGGCACAATAACCAGGCCGTTGGCAATGTAAAAATTCATGTAGCAGGCAGGCAGGCGATGCTCGCCTTGGAACACCGGGCGCGGCATCGGCATGGTGATGACTTCCAGCGGACGGCCCTGCTCGTCGGTGGCGGCGCGCAGGCGCTCCAGGTTGTCGCGAAGAGGTCGATAGTTAATGTCGGCCGGATCGTCTTCAAGGGCCGCCACAACCGTACGCGGCGCCACGAAGCGCGCTAGTTCGTCAATGTGGCCGTCGGTATCATCGCCCACGATTCCTTCGCCCAGCCAGATCACATGCCGTACCGCCAGGTAATCGGCGAGGTATTGTTCGATCTCGCTTCGCGACAACTGCGGGTTGCGATTCGGGTTCAAGAGGCACTGCTCGGTGGTCATCGCCGTGCCCTGCCCGTTGGGGTCAATGGCGCCTCCTTCGAGAATGATGCCAGGCTCGTAGCGGTGGTAACCAAGCTCTTCGGCAATCAGTCGAGGAACTTGCTGATCGCGGTCGAACGGCGGGTACTTGCCGCCCCAGGCGTTGTAGCCCCAATGGACCAGCGCCGGCGGCAAGTCGGCAGGGCCTGTGAGAAATGTGGGGCCATGGTCGCGCGTCCAAGCGTCGTTCGTAGGAATGTCGTGAAATGTGACGCAGCGCATGTGGCCGACCAGGCGGCGGGCTTCGGCCATCAGCTTTTCGCCGCCAGCAAGAATGTGCACCGGTTCGTGTTCGCATAGCACGCGGACCAATTCCGTCCAGACGCCGGGAATCGGCTCGAAATGTCCCGGCCAGCTATCGTGGTTATGCGGCCAGCTCAACCAGGTAGCCGCATGCGGCTCCCACTCGGCCGGCATGCGGTAACCAAGAGCTGCGGGCGGCGAAGCCGCGGCAGCTAATTCGGAATTCGGAATGCGGAATTCGGAATGCACGTGGAATTGAGTTCCTTTCGCGATAGTATCGCCGAGACGTTTAGTTATTGCCCCGGAGATAGAACCAAATCGTTCCGCGTTCCGAGTTCCGAATTCCGCATTAGTCCAAATATCGCTTCGTCAAATCGCCATACGCGTCGATCCGCCGATCTCGCAAAAACGGCCAGTGAGTGCGGACGACGTCAATCTGGTCGAGGTTGCACTCGACGAGCAAGGTTTCCTCGGCGTCGTGACTGCCGCGCGCCAGCAGATTCCCGTTGGGATCGCTAACGAACGAAGCGCCCCAGAACTCCAAATTACCTTCGCTACCCACGCGGTTGGCCGCCGCGACAAATACGCCGTTGGCGATGGCGTGGCTCCGCATCATGGTCTCCCACGCGGAGTGCTGGCTGGCGCCGTATTCGGCCTTTTCGCTGGGGTGCCAGCCGATGGCGGTCGGATAGAAAATGATCTCGGCGCCGGTCAGCGCCGTCAGTCTGGCCGCCTCGGGATACCATTGGTCCCAACAGACGCAGACGCCAATGCGGCCATAACGCGTGTCGCAACTGGAAAAACCCAAGTCGCCCGGCGTGAAATAGAACTTCTCGTAGTAGAGCGGATCGTCGGGAATGTGCATCTTGCGATACAGCCCGACCTGGCTGCCGTCGGCGTCGAAGACGACGGCCGTGTTGTGGTACAACCCGGGCGCCCGACGTTCGAACAGCGAGCCGATGACTACCACTCCGTGTTTCTTGGCCGCGGCGGCCAGCGTTTCGCTCGTGGGGCCGGGAATCGGTTCGGCCTGGGCGAAGCGTGCGTGGTCTTCCGTCTGGCAAAAATAGTGGCCGGCAAATAGCTCCTGCAGGCAGACAATCTGGGCGCCGGCCGCCGCCGCTTCGGCGATCCGGCTGACGGCCTTGTCGACATTGGGCGGTTTCGCCTCGCTGCAGCTCATTTGCAACAGCGCCAGCGTCACTCGCGCCGGCCGCGAGCCGGAAGCAGAACGTTCAGTAGAAAGGTTCGAGTCAATCATGGTTTGATGGTACCTTAATGCGCTGTTTTTTTCCTAGGGGGCGCCTTGGGTGGCATGCCGTCGGCGCCTCGCCGGCATAGCCATGTTTGCCCCACGGACGTCAGCCTGCTTGGCCGCTCGATGAAGCTGCCGTGGAGGCGCCGCGGTCCGGCGTTCCAGGCCATCCTTTTCGCGAATAATTAAGGACCTTATGAATCGCACGCGGGTTCGCGGCATCTTTGTAACCGGAACGGGCACCGAGGTCGGCAAGACCTACGTCGCCGCCGCCATCGCCCGCTCGCTCGTCGCCGCCGGCCGCCGAGTTGGCGTTTACAAGCCTGCAGCTAGCGGCTGCCGGCTGGTCGAGGGAAGTCTGCAAAGCGACGATGCCGTCGCCATGTGGGAGGCTGCCGGCAAGCCGGGCGAGTTGGACCGCGTCTGTCCGCAGCGCTTTGCCGCGCCGCTGGCGCCTCATCTGGCCGCTGCCGCAGAGGGCCGGAAGGTCGATGCCGACTTGCTGCGAACCGGATTGGACTACTGGACCGACCGCTCCGAAATTGTGATCGTCGAGGGCGCCGGCGGCTTGTTGTCGCCGATCACTGACGACGAGTATGTCGCCGACCTCGCGGCCGATTTCGGCTTTCCGCTGGTCGTCGTCGCCGCCAATAAGCTGGGGACCATTCACGACACGCTTTCGACCTTGGTGGTTGCCGCCACCTTTCGCGAAGGGCTCGACGTGGCCGGCGTGGTCTTGAATCGGGCCAAGGCCGGTCCGCTCGACGAAAGCTGCCGGACCAACTTCGAGCAACTCCGCCAGCGGTGCGTGCCGCCAGTGTTGGCCGAGGTCGGCTGGCAGGACGACGATTCCCTAGCGGCCATCGACTGGTATGCTCTAGCCAGGTGAGCACCCGCCTTCGAGAGACGTCCCGCGATGAGCAGCGCCAACGATCGCCCGCACGGAATGCGAGCAGACCACGACCGGCCATGGTTTATCGTCGTCCGCTGGCAGGAGTTCGAAGGAGAAGCCACGACGAACTTATTGCGAATCGTCGGGATTGGCGTCTTCTATGCTGTGGAACTGTTGAATTACCACGGTCTGCGGCTAGGCGGCCTGGAACTGCCCAAGCTCGATACGATCGATCGGCGTTTTCATTACGCGGTCACGGCGCTGGCTGTGGCCTGGACGTTGCTCAGCCTCGGCGTGCTAGTGTGTATGCGTCGCAGAGTGTTTCCGCTGGGGCTGAAGTTCATCTCGACGGGCTGCGACCTGGCGCTGCTGACCGCGGTGTTGCTGCTCGCCGATGGCCCTCGCAGCCCGCTCCTGGTTTGTTACTTCCTGATTATCGCGCTCGCCGGTCTCCGCTTCAGCCTTCCGCTAGTCCGATTCGCCACGGTTGGCGCCGCGTGCGGCTATTTATTCTTGCTGGGTTATGCAAAGTGGTTCGCCGAACCGACTCGTCATCTGCGAGTTGAGCGCTACCAGCAAATCGTTTTTCTATTGGCTTTGGGGCTGACGGGCATTGTGCTAGGGCAGATCATCCGCCGCGTGCGTCCGATTGCCGAAGAATTTGCGGCTCGGGTTGCAAACTCGGAGACCGATCCATGACCGAACGACCCATCGACTTGGTTACGTGTCCGGACTGCGGCGCCGGCAACCCGAAATTCGAACGCCGTTGCTGGCTCTGCCGCAGACTGCTGGACGGCGGCAATGCCCCGGCTGCTGGCGGCGCCACGCTTGAGAGAAGCGATACCTGGCCGCCGCTGGATGTAAGTAGCACAGACAATGTGCTCCTAGTGACGCTGGCGATCGGAGTAATTATTTATGCGATTGTCTGCATCGGCGTGGCGCGTGAGGCGCCAGGCATTGCCGTTGCGCTCGTCGTGATTGGCATTCCGCCGATCACTGCAACGACGGTGACTGCCTTCCGGGCCCGACAAGAAGGCAGGCTGATTCGGTTGGGAGAGGTCGTCTTGAGGATGATCACCGGAGTGGCCGTCGTGCTCGGGCTGATCGGAGCAGCGGGCCTGGCAGCGGTCATTGCATTCTGTATGTGGTGTTTCGCCGAACTGGCTCGAAATGCTTGAGTCGTCGTTATATTTTCGCTTCGCCGACGCCCTGAGTCATCATGGAACCCCAGCTTTCAGCGCGAACGTGCCCCCAGTGCGGTCAGGAGTTGGCGTCTGGCGATGCAGCTTGTCCCAACTGCGGTCAACGCGGTGCAAACCCTTACGCGTCTCCTGTTTCGGTAGACGCTGAACCACCGGTTCGTGCACTTGGGTGGCCCTTGATCAGCTCGGTTGCCGTTGTGATTTCGGTTTCGATCATCGTAGGCATAGTGGCGCCAGGAATCGGAGTACTTTTGGCTTTGGTCTTTGTGCCGGCAGTCGTTAGGACGGTCGCAGTGCTGCAGCGTCGAGAGGCGGCAGGCATGCAAAGCGATTCGCCTAGCCGAATACTGATGCTGTTACTGGCATGTGCGGGCGTTTCTTTTGCGGCCTGGATTGCTTCATCAATTGCTTTTTCCATTGTGTGCGTGCCGATCGGCATAGCAGCATTTGCTCTCCAAAGCGACTGGGCCTTCTCGGCAGGCGTCGGCCTGGCGATTTTGTTTCAGATTGCGGTGTTTGTTTGGCTGATGCGCAGGTATTGGCCCCCGGCGGCAAGGAACCAAGATGCAACTGCGTGACCACGTGTTTTTAGGTACGACGCAAAGTCTTTGCCCGGAGTGTCTGGCGCTCGTGCCTGCGAAAATCATCGCTCGCGAAGGTCGCGTCTACTTTCGCAAACGTTGTCCGGCGCATGGAGTGCGCGAAGATTTTGTCTGTTCTGATGTGCGGCAGTACGACCGCATGGAGTTCAGCCTGCAGGGCAAAGTTCCAGCGCAATTCGGCGCCGAACCCGACCGCGGCTGTCCTTACGATTGCGGCTTGTGCACCGAACACGAGCAGCACACCTGCGTTGGGCTGGTCGAAATCACGTCGTCGTGCAACTTGAGCTGCCCGATGTGCTTTGCCGGCAGCGGGCCCGGCGGCAAGCATTTGTCGCTTGAAGAATGCCGCGCAGCGATTGATCGGCTGGTCGAAGTGGAAGGACGGGCCGAAGTGCTCCAGCTCTCAGGCGGCGAGCCGACGATCCATCCGGAGTTCTTGAGGATTCTCGAGTACGGCTGCCAACAGGCGATCGACATCGTGATGATCAATACCAACGGCCTGCGGTTCGCGCACGATCGCGAGTTAGTAGCCGCCGTAGCCAAACTGCGAAACCGCGTGGAGATCTATTTTCAATTCGACGGCTTCAAAGAGCAAACTTCGCAGCAGCTCCGGGGCGAATCGCTGGTAGAGACCAAGCTCAGGGCGATCGAGGCTCTGGGCAATGCCGGCCTGCGAATGACTCTGGTTTGCACCTTGCAGCCCGGCGTGAACGATGACGAGATCGGCGCGATCGTCAAGTTCGGGCTGGAGCGGCCCTGGATCACCGGCATCAGCTTTCAACCAGCCA
>JAICIG010000435.1 GCA_025924495.1 Pirellulales bacterium
ATTGGCGAGCGAAGAACCCAAATCGCAGCCGCCCCTCGCGCGCTGGCGTGGAGCGCGCGCGCGCCAGCGGTTGCGGGGAGCAGAAACCAATGCAAGGCGTGCGACGAGATCCGATTCAAGAGATCATCGCATTCAACTCGCGATTTGCTCGCCGGCGTCCCGAGCTGATGGGGAAGAAAATCGAGCGCCTGGCCGCCAGTCCGTTCGGCTTTTTCCGCGGCACGTTTCATTTGTTTGCCCGAGATCTCCTCGAGGGCACGCTCGATCCTTGGCGAACCGCCCATCCGTTCACCTCGGTCGAGATCCGCCTGATCGGCGATATTCACACCGAGAACTACGGCACGTTCAAGGCTCACGACGGACTCGTGCATTTCGACGTCAACGATTTCGATGAAACCACGACGGGCGGATTCGATTTCGACTGTAAGCGGGCGGCCGCCAGCCTTTTTCTTGCCGCTTCACAGGAGAGCCTGAGCTGGATCGAAGCGGTGAAAACGGTCGCTGAATTCCTGGAAAGCTACTGCCAGCAGATTGCCGCTTTCGCTGCTCAAGGCGGCGCGGCTGAATTTGGATACAGCGAGCGGCAACTGCCCGAAGCCAAAATTGTGCGGAAACTTATCTCGGCCGCAGCTGCAGAAAACAGGACGGAATTCATTGAGGCGAGAACAAAGCTTATCGGCCATCATCGCCAACTCGAACGATCGGACAAGTTTTTCGAGCTGAGCGAGCAGGAACGCACGCAGGCCGAGCGTTTGCTGACAGACTATGTCAAAAATCTAGGGGATGCCGCTAAGCAAGTCCCGGGCTTTTACGATTCAGAAGATATCTGCGGTCGCGTCGCCGGAGACGGCAGTCTGGGCCGCGCCCGCTATGCGGTTCTCCTGGCGGGCGAGGGGAGCCGCGAAGCAAAGAATGTGCTCTTGGAATTCAAAGAATCGCTGCCGAGCGCTTACGACGAATACCAGGGACGCGAGACAGAAACCGACGCCCGTTGCAGCCGGGCCGCCAATGTCGTTGCAGTTTGCCGCTCGATGCAGACTGCGAGCAATCGTCATCTCGGTTATGCGGTCGATCACGAGCAGTCGTTTCAAGTCCGAGAGATCGGCCCTCGCGACCGCCGCATTGAGTGGAAGTCGCCGCCGCCGCACGACGATGTCCAGGACCTGGCTCGGCTCTATGGCGCGCTATTAGCAAAATGCCATGCTAAGGCCGACGCCGCAGAGCACGCGGCAGGCAAGGCCTGCCAATCCATCGCTGCCGCAATTCAGGGGCAAGTCGACGTTTTTATCAAACGCATGACTGCTTTCGCCCTGGCTTATTCGGAGCTGGTTGAAGACGACTATCGCCGCTTCTGCGCTCGACGCGACGAGGTTGAAAACGCGCTGGTCGGAACGGAAGGCGATTCACGCTGAGCGGGGCGCCGGCGAGAACTTTCACACTGCGCCTAGAAAACGCTTGGCGACCGGTCAGAGTAGAGCCGGTTGCAAATGGGCGAATCAACGATTGAAGCCCATGAAGAACTGGAAGATCTGCACTCGATCGGTGGGAGCTTTTTTCACCGGGAAGGCAAAGTCGAGCGCAATCGGAGCCGGGCCCATGGCGGGAATGGTGATCCGCAACCCGAAGCCTGGCGCCACGCGGAAATCTTGCGATTTGATCTCGGTCGATCGTTCAACGGTGCCGAAATCGACGAACGTTACAGCTCGCAGCGCGTCGTCGGCCGTCAGCGGAAGCATATATTCCACCGAGTTGAGGAATTCGAACTTACCGCCCACCTGCACGCCGAGATCCATGGGAGATGCGCCGCGGAAATAGAAGCCGCGAAGCGTGTTATAACCGCCCGCAAAGAAGTTCTCGTAAATCGGAGTCTGAGAGCCCGTGAAGCCCGTATCGTTCACATAGCTCAATACCTGTCGTCCGGAGCCGTCGGCGCGCTGACTGATCAGGAAATACTTCTGCGTGCTGAGGATAGCGCGAGGAAAGCTGAACGTGCCAAAGGCCTGTTCCAATTCCACCGAGAAGCGGTGCCCTTGGGTCGCCAGG
The DNA here is from genome assembly GCA_025924495.1 of Pirellulales bacterium. Next base: position 2,044 of record JAICIG010000435.1, read on the forward strand.
AACGGACTGTCGCGAGTGTCGTGAACAAGCTGCACCGAGCCGGAGTAGAGCTGCGTGCTGCCGAGCACGCGAGCGAGTTCCGGAGGCGTGGGAATCGTAGGATTGCCAATGTGCACGTTTTCCAGCCGCAAGGCCGCGATGGCGGACAAGTCCGGCGTGAGCTGATAGCCGAAGCTGATGCGGCCGCCTAGACGCTGTTCGGTCCAGTTCTGATAGAAGCGGTTGAAATAATAGCCGCTGACCCCGAAATTCACGCGGGTATCGAACAAGTACGGCTCGCGAAACGTGACGCCATATCGCGACAACTGCGTACCAGGCATGGCTTCGATGCGCAACTGCTGTCCGGCGCCGCGGAACGCCGTGGCGTTGCGAATGTCTTCCCAACTGCGCGGCACGCGGCGCCAGTCGAAATTCTGTTCGTCGATCACAATGTTGCCAATCAAACCGGCGTTGGAGTTCACGCCCACGCCGAACATGAACTGTCCGGTCTGACGCTCCTTGACGACCACGTCCAGGGGCACTGTGGGCAGCGGTTGCTCGCCGTTAAGCAAGGGAGAGTCCGGAGGCAGCAGTCCTCCTTCGCCAATCGGTCCGCCGGGAGGAGGCAGCGTGCCGGGCGGAACCTGATCGATGGGCGGAACCGTAGGAGGCGGCGGAAACACGGGATTGTTGCCAGCTCCATAACCGCCGGGTGCGAACGAGCCGCCGGCGCCCGCGTTGGGCGCACCGTAGTTCGGAGCAAAGCCGCCCGGCGGCGCGTAGGAAGAATTGGCAGGCGGAGCATAGGCCCCGCCCGGCGCCGAGTACTGAACGGGTTGCACGGCGTGATCGACGTAATTGCCCGGCGACTGATAACGAGGCCGCACGACGGGCGGTTCCGATTCGGGCCACGAACCGCGCGGATAGCCAGTCGTGGCGGTCGGATCGGTGCGCCCCATCGGCACTTGGCCAGCCGACATCGAATTGCCGCTCGACGGGCGGTCGAACGGGCCGGCAGCGGCCGACCTGGCATGCAGTCCGGCTAGCAGCAACACGCCGACGAGCGCATTGCGCAGCAGGCCGGCGCCGGCTGCTTGCGCGCCTCGGGCGATTGCCGCCGGGTTTTGCTGCATCCTCACGGGCCCCCCTGTCCGCCGCGAAGGTTAGGATAGGGGCGAAGCGGTTGGCCCTGCGGACGAGTCGGCGAGGGAGGCACGCGACGACTTTTTGCCGCCGCTGGGCCGATGTTATCGGGACTCTGTCCGCGAGGTTTGGCGGCAGCGTCGGGATTATCGACGACGTTCTGGATGCCCTGGAGATTCAGGTCCGGCCGCTCGAAGGTGATCTTCGGCTCCTCTGCCGGCGTCTGGTTCGCGAACAGGTTTGAAGCCTTCAGGCGCCGCTCGCTGGCCCGCAGCTCGCGGGTATCCAGAATGTCGCCAGGATGCAGCGAAACGCGGTTGAGAATAGTGTTGCGGCGCGTGTGAGGATTGTCGCCGACGATCTTCACGTTCACCGCGCCGACGGCGTAGCGGTCGCCTTCTTCGATCTTATAGACCAGATCAAGCTCGTTCGAGTCCTCGATGAAGCGCGGTTCGGCTTCAACGACCGCAAACACATAGCCGTCGCCGCCGTACATATCTTGCATCACGGTGACATCGTGGTCGAGCTTGCCTTTGTCAAAGAATTGCTGCTCTTTCAGCTCTAGCCCCTTCCCCAGGTCTTCAGGCTTGAACCGCTTTTCGCCGACGAAGGAGATCTTTCGGACGGAGTACCGCGGTCCTTCGTCGATGATGAACCGCAGCGTCACCCACTTTTGGCTTTCCGAATAGATCAGCTCGCGGCCGACGCGCGCCTTGAAGAAGCCCAGTGCGCGGTAGTAGTCGGTAAGCTTGCGAACGTCCTCGTCGATTTTCTCGCGGTCGAGCTCGCCTTTGAATAGGTACAGAATCGGCGGCTTCGAGCTGATTTGCGTCTTCAACCGCCCGTCGGATGCTATGGTGTTGTTCTGGAACTCCGTCTTCCAGATCTTTTGCTTCACCCCCTCGTTGATCAGGAAGATAACGCCGCGATCGCCGGGTTTTGAACCTTCGATCGTATAGACGCTGGCCTTATTGAAGCCCTTTTCCTGATAGTATTCCTGGAGATTGCGGCGCCCTTCTTCGACGGCATAAGCGTCGAGCGGGTCTCCCTCCTTGAGATTGCTCTTCTTGGCAAGATGTCGCTGACGGACCGTATTGCCGACGTATTTCACATACTTGATCGTCGGCCGTTCGACGACGCGGAAGATCACGATCACGCCGTTGTCGCCGGTGCGCTGGTACGAAGGTTCGGCGGCGGCGAATCGCTTGGAGTTCAGCAGGCGTTTGACGTCTCCTTCAACCGTCAAACGGTCGAAAGGACGACCCTCATGGGTCCGGATATATTTCACTACCCTGTGAAGGTCTTTCTCATCGACGCCTTCCACGCGGACGTCAACTACTTGCTCTTTCCCCGTCAGCCCAGTCAATCCCGGTGTAGGGACCGATGCCGGCAGTCCCGGTTCAGGACCGGCGGCCGGCGAAAGCCCTCCGGCCGAGATTCCCGCCCCGGACGGTCCTTGTGCTTGAGCCGAGTTGCCCGAGTAGGCGAGCGTTAATCCTAAACCTACAAGCGTGGCGCGAACCCAGACGGGCAGGCCGAGACGAGCACCGACCATGGCGGCTCTTCCGTAGTTCAGAATGGGGTAGAAGGGAGACTCGACGGGCGCACCGAGCGGGCGGACAGCGATGCCAGGCAGTCGCCGCTCTTAGCCGCCAATCGGGCCGGGTAGAAATACTGGAAGCCGCCCCCCAATTCAAGGCGAATTCAAAGCAAACTCAAGAGATTGAGTTAGAAGGCCGATAACTACCTGATTTGCAGGCGCGCCGTAAGCGGCTCTAACTGGCCGCCAAAACGCCTAGCTTCCAGGCAATTCGGGCAATCCAGGCGAGATTCGCGGCTTAGGCGCCGCGATTGTGCAGACCCTATCGTTTTGTCGCTACGTACGAGTTGCCGAGCAGCGTTCGCCGACGACGAACGGCTGAACTGCTTTAGCGAACTCGCGAGCGGGCGCGGAGGTCACTGCGGGTCTAGTTCCGTCCAAGCGCCCGTTTCGATGGAGCGCAACACTCCGGCGGTCCAATCATACATCGGCAGGGCTGCCTCGGCCGGCGCCAGAATCGGGGCGCCTTCAATCATGGCGTCGATAAAGGCCCGATTTGGGGAGCTCTCAGGCAGCAAGTCTTCGACCGGTTGGAGTTGGTTCTGCTTCGCACGGAACAGCTTCTCGCTGCGTAACAGCAGATCGGCATCGCGACAGTGGAAGTAGATGTCTTCGCTCCAGTGGTTGGCGTTGCCGACGAAATGGGCCATCAAACCGGCGCCGCCGCTCAAACGAGCCAGAACCCGGGTGACAATTTCTACCCGGCTGCCACAACGATCGCTCATGGCATAGACACGCTCGGGACGCTGGCCGGTAATAAAGTTCATGACGTCGATCTGATGGCTGCCGGCGTCGCCGAAGTAGCCGGCGCCAACCTGCGGGTCGTCTCGCCACGTGCCGTGAATCGTTTGCTGCCAACGTTCGCACACAAAGATATGCACTTCTTGGAGCGGTCCATACCAGTCGGCTCGCTCCGTCAATTCTAGCCGCGCCGTTTGATATGGCGATTTATAGCGCCTCTGATAGCTGACGGCCAGGCGACGCCCCAGGCGATCGCGGCGAGCAATCAGATCGAGAATCTCTTCTCGCCGCGCCGCCAGCGGCTTTTCGCAGAGCACATCGAGGCCCGAGTCAAAAGCCTGGCAAACCTGTTCGTAATGCAACAGCGTTGGCGAAGCGATGACGACCGCCTGCAAGCCGTGCGAGCCTATTGCGGCGCTAGGATCGGTTTCCACAGCCGCATCCAGCGATAGCGTTTGGCGCAAATGTGCGGCGGCCTCGGCGCTAGGGTCGCAAAGCACAGCCAGACGGACGCGGGGATCGCTCCGTAACCGCTCCGCATGTAATCGTCCAACCACGCCGCAGCCGACTAACCCGATTCGAACAGGCATCTCGATGGCGCTCATTCGCTTCTGTTTCTCCTGCCGCTAGTTCTCGTCCAGGCTGCATTACTCAGGGGCATTTTAACCAACATTCTGCCGCCGCCGGCGCAAATACAAAGGGCCAACGAACATATCTGGCGAACAATGCCGCTCTGGCCCCGCGATTCAGTTAGCGCGGGGAGCCAACGACCGGCCGGATCAGCTTACTAGGCGAATGCCGAACCGCGCCGAGGTCTGCAAGCAGAAAAACCTGACGGCGCCATAAATTGGCTGCCGTCAGGTTTGAAGGTTACGCGTGGTTGGACGGGGCAAAACGTGCTCGCGGTTAAAAACCGCCGCCGCGGCCGCCGAACCCGCCCAGGCCGCCGCCGCCGCCGCCCGAGCCGAAGCCGCCGCCGCCGGCCCCGTTGCTGGTGCCGCTGGCGCCCGTCACGTAGTTGAACGTGTTGACTTCCGACACGCCCGAGAAGAACGGCGTCGGCGAGACGCGCACATAGCGCCGATCCGACGAGATCACCGCCGAAGTCGACATCATGGCGCCTTTGGGCAGCGAGGTGATCACGGGCTGGTAGCCAACCGCCCCTTTCAAGCCAAACG
>JAICIG010000436.1 GCA_025924495.1 Pirellulales bacterium
CAAACCGGGCCCCGGATAAAACGGCTGAAAGCCAAATGGTTTCGTGGCGGCTGCGTCGATCACCTCCCAGACGTTGATTCCCATGCGGTCGTAGAGCATCTTCAACTCGTTCACCAACGCAATATTTACCGCCCGATAAGTGTTCTCGAGAATCTTGCAGGCCTCGGCCACCTCGCAACTGGAAACCGGCACGACCTTGACCACCGCCTGGCGGTATAAGGATTGAGCCGCCCGGGCGCTGTTGGGCTCGATGCCGCCGACGACTTTGGGGATGACCGTGGCGGAATAATGCGGGTTGCCCGGGTCTTCGCGCTCGGGACTGAATGCCAAATAGAAGTCGGCGCCGACTTTGAGTCCGCCGCCTTCCAGGATCGGCAGCACGACATCTCGCGTAGTACCCGGATAAGTTGTGCTTTCCAGCACGATCAATTGCCCGCGGCGCAACACAGCGGCGATTTGGCGCGCGGTCGTCTCGACGTACGTCAAGTCGGGATCGCGGCTCTCGGTCAACGGCGTGGGGACGCATATCAGTATGCAATCGGCCTCCGCCAGGCGACGCATGTCGGTCGTGGGGGCAAATGTTTCGGCGGCAATGCACTGAGCGATCCATTCGCCAGGAATGTGGCCAATGTAACTCTCGCCGGCCGACAATCGACAAACCTTAGTCGCATCGATGTCGAAGCCCAAGGTGCGAAATCCCGCATCGACGAAGGCTTTGATCAATGGCAATCCCACGTAGCCCAGGCCGACGACGCCAATGGTGGCGTCCTTGTCCCGAATCGCCTCCTCCAAGCGCTCGATAGATCCCTGCAGGGGTCGATTCATGATCAATTTCTGTTGATGGAGGCTGAATTACCGGAAAGACTCGAATGTTCTAAGCATAGTCAGAAACCGACTGTCTACCAAACCGGGGGAGATCTGACCGCTGGGCGCCGGTCCTATTGAAAATCAAAATCATCGCGCCGCTGAGCTGATCGCTAAAGTTTGACACCGGCAACCGGGTGATCTGCCTAGCTTGCGCAACATAAGCTGGGCCTCAGCGAAAACCATTATTTCCCGCAGAACCTGAACCGAAGACCCTTAATGGCTAAATGGATTTCGCCAAACTGCCCGAATCGAACGAATGATCAGTGATTACTAATCGCAGGGAGTAACTCACATATGCGACGCATCCGACATTATTGCGGTTGGGCCGGTTTGGCAAGCGGCGCCTGCGTCTTGGGCGTGGCGTCGCTAAGCATTGCGGCGCGTCCGTCCGCTCAACCCGCGGCACGAAGCGGCATGGCCGCGCCGCCGGTTCGCACGGTCAGCCAAATGCCGCAGCCTCCTGCTGCAGGTCCCGAACCTTCACTGTCTGGCCAGGGAGCCGACTCGCAAAATCAGTCGACGACCATCGATTTGGCCAGTGCACTGCAATTGGCCGGAGTACAAAACCCGGAAATCATGTTGGCGCGCGAGCGAATCACGGAGATGGCAGCGATCCGCCAGTTCGCTGCAGCCCAAATCCTGCCGAATATCAACGGCGGCATGAACTTCGACTCACACAGCGGGGCGCTGCAGCAGTCCAACGGGCACATCCTTAATGTCGCCCGCAGCGCCTTATTTGTGGGTGCAGGCGCCAACGCAATCGCTGCTGGTTCGGTGAGCATTCCCGGCGTGATGTGGAACCAAAACCTCTCCCAAGGCATGTTCACGTACCTAGTTGCGCGGCAATCGGTTCGACGCGCCCAATTTCAAAGCCAAGCCGTGCGCAACGAAACGCTCAAAAAAGTAGCTCTTGCTTACGTCGAGCTGCTCCGCAATGCCGGGAGACGCGCCATTGCGATCAAAATTCGCGATGATGCTTCAGAAATCGCACGATTGACGGCGGCATTTGCGCGAACCGGCGAAGGGCGACAAGCAGACGCCGATCGCGCTGCGACCGAACTCGCCAAGCGAGAGATGGATGTTACCGTCGCTGATGGCGAACTCGCTTTGGCCTCGGCGCAGTTAGCGCGGTTGCTCAACTTGGATCCATCTATTCGACTGCAGCCTGCTGAAACGTGGGTCGTGCCTAATCCAATTGTTCCGGAGCTTATTACGCTGCAGGAACTGATCGGCATGGCAGCGCTAAGGAGGCCGGAGTTAGCGGCCCAGCGCCAAGCGATCGCTATTGCCATGCTCAATTTGCAAGGCGCCAGAATCTTGCCCTTCTCGCCGACGACGCTGGTCGGCTACAGCGCCGGCCTGCTAGGCGGCGGTAGCAATTTGCAAGCGGTGCGCTTCGGAAACTTTGCCGGCCGCAACGACTTCGACGTGGTCGCCTATTGGACGCTGCAGAATCTAGGAGTGGGAAATCGATCCCAGGTGAATGCCGCCCGCAGTCGGTTGCGGCAAAGCGACTTGGAACGTCTGGAAATGCTCAATGCCGTCCGCACCGAGGTCGCAACTTCTTATGCGCGGGCCAAGGTCCGATTTGCACAAATCGCAACGGCGGAACGAGCAGTGCAGACGGGTATCGACTCGTTCAGCGAAGACATGGTCAGAACTCAGAACAACGAGGGGCGTCCCATCGAAGTGCTCGACAGTTTGCGATTGCTGGGGCGAGCCCGATTCGAATATCTTGATGCGATTGCGGAATACAACGCGGCTCAATTCGAACTCTACGTGGCTTTAGGTCAGCCGCCAGCGAACGCTCTGGCAAGGCCCGCCGATGGAGATCAGAATGAGCCGGCCGAGCCTAGCGCGGCGCGACCCGGCGGAAAAGACCACGCGTCGGTCTCCCACGCAAGCTTTGAAAAACGCTGAGTGCTGAATACTGCCTCGCCGCGCCTCACTTCGACCCTGTAGCCCGATTCTTTTGTGCAACGGCTTCGATCTCTTCCGTCCAATAGCGAGGCAGACGGTCCCACGGCACGGGACCGGCAGCATCGGTAATGTAGACGTATCCCGCGCCCTTTTGCAGGGCCAGTTGCAAAGCCTTTCGCATCTCGTCTGCGGACTTCACATGATAGACAAGCACGGCCAGGCGGTGGCTGCCTTTGGCGGCTAGCCAATCGGGCGGTTCGAATTGCTCGAAGCCGGTTTGATGCTCAAACATGCAAGCCGCAGGCGCATCGTTGCCGGCAAGATATTCTGGGGCGCAGGGAACGCCGGGATTCGTTACGAAGACTCCTTGCTTGAGCTGATGTCGTGCATAGGCAAAGGCTTCCTGCGCGAAGTTGGCGTGCTCCGCTTGGCTGGGCTGCTCGTCAAAAAAGATGCCTTGCACGTCCGGGTAGAAATACAGCCAACTATCAATATCGGCCTTGATGGCGCTCAGCGGCCGCTCGGCGTAGCTAAGCGTTACATAGCCGATTAGCGTGATCGGAGCATTTTTAGAGCGTTTGAACAGTTCGGCGTAACGAGGATCTCGCCGCTTCCCCGGCCCGCTATCGGGATTCACGATCGCCACGACCGGCGCCTTTGCCGCGGATGCGATCAACTGCTCCCACGACTTCAGCCCGTCGCCCGCCGGATAGAAATAAGCGGGCGCTAACAACCGTACGATGCGGTTGGGCGGTTCCTCGGCGAAGCCGTTGAGAGGAATCAGCAGGAGAACGGAGAGTAGGCCGCACCGCTTCCAATCCAAGGTCGCATTTGTCATAGATTTGCTCGCTTTAAGTGCTTGGCGGCGGTTGATTAACGTCTGACGTCTTAGCGATTGGCGCCGCGACAAGAACTGCCCTGTTCATGCGCAGCGGCGTAGATTCATCCACCGATATTGATACAATAGATCGCGAGTATCTGTCTGATCCAGCCGAATTCAGAATTCCTGCCTGCCTCGACCGGCGCTAACCGCCGCCGAAAGTTATCCTGGGAGACTGCACCGCATGTTGACGATATTTGGCCAGCGAGATCGGGGGCGTTCATTTTGCGACCGCGTAAGCCGTCGCAGCTTTTTGAAGATCGGGGGCATGGCGCTTGGCGGTCTCTCTCTGCCTCAGCTTTTGGCGCGAGAAGCTCAGGCTGGCGCCGGAATCCGGCATAAGTCGGTCATCAACATCTTTCTGCCCGGCGGGCCTCCCCATCAAGACATGTGGGACATCAAGTCGCAGGCGCCCATCGAGATTCGCGGGGAGTTCGAGCCGATCAAGACGAACGTCCCGGGCATTGAAATCTGCGAGCTATTCCCGCGCATCGCGGCGATGATGGACAAGTTCGTGCCGATCCGCACGATGGTTGGCTCATTTGGCGGCCACGACGGCTACCAATGCATGACGGGCCGGGTACCTAATAATCCGCCGCAAGGCGGCTGGCCCGCAGCCGGCGCTTGGGTTTCCAAAGTGCAGGGTGTCGTTCATCCGGGCGTACCCGCTCACTTGTCGTTGATGTACAAAACCGGCGCACGTGGCTGGGGAGAACCGGGCAACGGCGGCTTTCTCGGCGCCGCTCATGCGCCGTTCCGCCTGGTGGGCGAAAAGGCCGGCAGCGTCGCCGACGACATGACCTTGCGCGATCTCTCACTCGAGCGACTGCGAGATCGGCAGGGCTTGCTGAAATCGTTCGACAATTTCCGCCGCGAGGCCGACCGCGCCGGCGTGATGTCGGGCATGGACGCGTATCTGCAGCAAGCCGTCGGCATTCTGACTTCGTCGGCGCTGCGCGACGCGCTTGACCTATCCAAGGAGGATCCTCGCGTTCTCGAACGTTACGGCAAGAACGACCCGACCTTCCAGCGCGATGGCGCTCCGCGGATGGTCGAGAACTTCTGCATTGCGCGGCGGTTGGTCGAGGCGGGCGCGCGTCTCGTTTCGCTCAACTTTAGCCGCTGGGACTGGCACGGTCCGGACGGCAAGAATTTCGTCCAGGCGCGCATCGACATGCCGCTGTTGGATCAAGCCCTTTCGGCGCTCGTAACCGACCTGCATGAGCGCGGGCTACTTCGCGACGTGTCGGTGGTCGTCTGGGGCGAATTCGGCCGCACGCCGCGAATCAACGACCAGGCGGGCCGCGACCACTGGCCGCAAGTCTCCTGTGCGATGATGGCGGGGGGCGGCATGCGAACCGGGCAGGTGCTCGGCGCCACCGATCGCTTGGGCGGCGAAGTAAAGAATCGGCCGGTGACCTTCCAGGAAGTCTTTGCCACGCTTTATCACAATCTCGGCATTGACGTGAACACCGTCACGGCCCTCGATTTGAACGGCCGCCCACAGTATCTGCTCGATAGCGGCGTACAACCGATTCGGGAACTGGTTTAAAAGCCCCAGGCGATCGGAAACGAGGACTCTGCTATGCCGAACTCGCGCCGCAGCTTTCACCCGCACTGTACGGGGATGCCCCGGCGGACCTTTCTGGCGGACGTTGGCATGGGCGTTGCCGGACTGGCCTTAGGAACGATGCTCCAGCGCGATGGCATCGCGCGCGGCGAAGTCGCCGCCGGTGTGACGAGCGGGCTGCGTCTGCCGGCTAAAGCCAAAAGCGTGATCTGGATGTTCATGGTGGGCGGCACGAGCCAGATGGAATCGTTCGATCCGAAGCCGGCCCTCAATCAATATGCCGGCAAGACGATCGCCGAGACGCCGTTTACCGCCGTTCTCGACTCGCCTCATTTGAAAAGCAATCTCCGCGAAATCGTGCCGGGGTTGCACCATGTGCATCCGGCCATTTATCCGATGCAGATCGGCTATCGCAAACGCGGCGAGAGCGGTATTGAGATCAGCGACTGGTGGCCCCATTTGGGCGAATGCGTCGACGATCTGGCCATCGTTCGCTCGATGTGGACGACCGATAACAATCACGGCGCCCAACTTCAGTTTCACACCGGCCGGCACATGCTCGACGGGCAGTTTCCGACGATCGGCTCGTGGGTGCACTACGGTCTTGGTTCGCTCAACGAAGATCTGCCGCAATTCGTCGTCATGGGCACTCCGATTGCCGACTGCTGCGGCGGCATGGCCGCTCATGGCGGCAATTATCTTGGTCCGGAGCATAACGGCGTCCAGTTTCAGACGGATCCCAAGAACCCGCTTCCTTATGCCGCCCCCGGCCCTGACGTTTATCACGAAGAGCAACAGGGGGAGTTCGAACTGCTTGGCAAGTTGAATCGGCTCTCGAGCGTCGAGTATCCGGCCGATCCCGCGCTACTAGCGCGAATCAAGAGCTATGAATTGGCCTTCCGCATGCAGATGGCCGTGCCCGAGGTGCTGAAGTTCTCGGACGAGACTGCCGCCACGCAAACGATGTATGGGCTGAGCCAGCCGACCACCAAAACCTTCGGCGAGCAATGCCTTGCCGCGCGGCGGCTCGTCGAACGCGGCGTCCGTTTCGTGCAGATTTTCCACGGCAGTAACGGCGGCGCCGGCGCTTGGGACGCCCATAGCAACCTGAGAAACGGGCATAGCGCCCTGTGTGCTCAGGTGGATCAGCCGATTGCGGCGCTGATCAAAGATCTCAAGCAGCGCGGTTTGCTCGACGAAACCCTAGTGGTCTGGGGCACCGAGTTCGGCCGCACGCCGGGCGCTCAAGGCGCCGACGGCCGCGACCATCATCCGTACGGCTTTTCCATCTGGATGGCAGGGGGCGGCATCAAACGCGGCGTTGTCCATGGCGCGACCGACGAGCTTGGCTTCCACGCCGTCGAGCAGCGTCATTACGTCACCGACGTGCA
>JAICIG010000437.1 GCA_025924495.1 Pirellulales bacterium
CTCGCGGCCCGCGAGGCCTGGGATCGGCGGCGGCAGCGCTTGCTCGATGCAACGCAACAGCCCAGCGATGCCGCTAAAGCGCCGCTTGCCAAGGATCGAGCCGTCATTCGCGGCGGCCAATGAAGCGCAGCCAATAGGCTGAAACTTCGGCCAGAGGGTCGGGTACTATTAGTGTCGCTCTGCGAGCTTTTGTCACCCGACCCCGGCACGAGGAGACAGCCGCCATGTGGATCCGCCAGTGCGAACTCGATGCGCGTACCGAGGCGTTGCCGCCGATCCCGGCGCGCATCGCTTCAAACGAAGAATTCGTGCCGCCACCGCAATCGCCAGAGCAGTTGCAATATCAGGCGGCGCTCGATGAGATCTCTTCACGCGCGGCCAAGCGGCAAGGTTTGAGCCGCCGCGATTTTTTTCGCACAGGCAGCGGCATGGCCGCGGCTTTGCTCGCTTTGAATCGGGTTTTCGGCGATTGTTACGACGTTGCCGCCGACGAGGCCGACGACCAGCAAGCCTTTCAAGAGAAATGGCCCAAGGGGGAGTTCATTTTTGACGTGCAGACGCACCATGTCGACGTCAGCCGGCAATGGTACGAGGACACGCCGCAAGGGCGCCTGACCACCGCCTTCTTTACCATGTTGCGGCCGTCCAAGAGCATCAAAGATAGCCTCGAACAGCTCAACCGCGCCCACTATGTCAAAGAGGTCTTCGGCGACAGCGACACGGTGATGGCCATAATCAGCGGCGTGCCCAGCCGCACCTGGGAGCAAAACCCGCTGCCGCCCGATCAAATGGTCGCCACGCGCGCCTTTGTCAACGATTTGGCCGGTTCTCAGCGAGTGCTCTCGCACGGCTTGCTGCGGCCGAATTTGGGGACGAAAGAGCTCGAGGAGATGGAGCGGCAAGTCAAGGAACTGAAGATCGACGCTTGGAAGATGTACACCGGCGCCGAACTGGGCGAAAAGGCATGGTTCATGGACGACGAGAAGGTCGCCTATCCGTTCTGGGAGAAAACCCGCGAACTGGGCATCAGGAATCTTTGCGTTCACAAGGGGCTGCCGCTCGGCACGTTCAACGAACAAGGCTGCACGCCGCGCGACCTGGAAAAGGCGGCCAAAGATTGGCCCGATTTGAATTTCATCGTCTACCACTCCGCCTTCCGGGGTTTCCGTTGGCTCGGCCAGGGGCGCGGCGAGAAGGTCGTCGATCCGAAAACCGACGATCCTCAAGAGATTCCCTGGACCAGCGACGTGCTGCGGATTCTCAAGCGGAATCCCGAGATCAAGAATATCTATTTTGAGTTGGGCGGCACATTCAACATGACATCGAGCTATTCGCCCGAATTGTGCATGCTCATGCTCGGCCAGATGATCGCGGTCGCTGGCGCAGACCACATTCTTTGGGGGACCGATTCCATCTGGAACGGCAGCCCGCAGAGCCAGATTGAGCGCATGCGGCGGTTGAAGATCAAAGACGAGTTGGTTGACAAGTACGGCTACTCCCAACTGACCGACGAGATCAAGCGACAGATCTTCGGTCTCAACGCCGCCAGGCTCTTCGGCATCGATCCGGAGGCCAGGCGACAAGCCATCCAGGCCGACAAGCTCAGCCAGCTTCGCGAGCATTTCCGCCAGCACCCTCAGCCCAGCAACACGCAATACGGCTGGGTCTGGATTGACGACGGCCGCGAACCGGCGACGCCGGTGGGGACCGGTTGACACAGCGTGAACTTGCCCAATCGTCGCGATTGTGCCCTGTGAAACAGGTTTTGCGGACTGCTGTTCTCGCGAACTCAAGCATGCGAATCGCTTACTTGACGATTCGAGATCTCCTCTATCCGCTTGACTCCGGCCGCGGAGCCGGGCATATAAGGCTCGATCGTCAGTTCGGGCCTTTTCTATTGCGCGGACTGCAGGCGCGAGTTCGTACAGCTCAAGGAGACACTCGATGGACAGGCGGACTTGGTTCAAAACGACTTCCTTGGGCGCTGGCGCGATCGGCCTGCCGTGGCTGACGGGAGGTACGCTGCGGGCTGCGACGCCCGATAGCCCTCGTGCCGCGGCCGATGGCAAGCAACTGCCGCCGCTGAAGATCACCGACATCAAGACGATTCTGACGGCGCCCGCGAAGATCCGGCTGGTGGTCGTCAAGGTGCTTACCAACGAGCCGGGGCTGTATGGACTTGGTTGCGCCACATTCACGCAGCGGCCGCGCACGGTGGAAACGGCTGTCGAGAAATACTTGAAGCCGTTTCTGATCGGCAAGAATCCGCTGGCGGTCGAAGACGTCTATCAATCATCATTTGTCAGCTCCTATTGGCGCAATGGCCCGGTGCTGGGCAACGCAATCAGCGGCGTAGATCAAGCGCTGTGGGACATTCTGGGCAAGCGCGCCGGCATGCCCGTCTACCAGCTCTTCGGCGGAAAAGTCCGCAAGGCGGTTGATACCTATCGTCACGCCAATGGCATGACGCTGGAAGAAGTCGAAGAATCGGTGCGGGCCCTGATTGAGCAAGGCCAGCGGCACGTGCGGGCGCAGATTGGCCTGCCGAAGCTGTCAACTTACGGCGCTGGCGTCGTCATCGATCGCTCGAAGCCGCCGAAACCTTGGGAGCCGGGGCCCTACGTGCGCATGGTACCTAGGCTGTTCGAGCACCTGCGCAACAAGTTGGGCGACGACGTGGAGCTGCTGCATGACGTTCATGAGCGCGTGCCGCCGATCTTGGCGATTCAGCTAGCCAAGGATTTGGAGAAGTTCCGCTTGTTCTTTCTCGAAGATCCGTTCAGTCCCGAGGACGTCGGTTACTTTACTCATCTGCGCGAGCAAACCAGCACCCCGATTGCGATGGGCGAATTGTTCAATAACCCCAATGAATTTGTACCGCTGATCTCCGGCCGCCTGATTGATTTTATCCGGATCCATATTTCCCAAATCGGCGGCCTGACAATGGCGCGCAAAGTGGCGACGCTCTGCGAATTCTTTTCCGTGCGGACGGCCTGGCATGGACCAGGCGATGTTTCGCCGGTCGGGCATGCGGCGAATGTGCATCTCGATCTGGCGACGCCCAACTTCGGCATTCAAGAAGCCCGCAATTTCACGCAGGCGGAGCAGGATGTATTTCCCGGCTGTCCGGAACTAAAAGACGGCTTCTATTGGATCAACGATCGGCCAGGGCTAGGCATCGATCTCGATGAGAAGCTGGCCGCCAAATTTCCGATCGAAGACGACCCGAGCTTCGACGTGGATTGGGGCGAACTGCGCCGCAAGGATGGAACGATCGTCAAGCCCTAAGATTGTCGCGGGAACGCGCGGAAATCGCCTCGCATAAGAACTAAGTTATGCTTTAGCATAACGGCCTAGACCGCGTAGACATGCGGGAGCATATTTCACGCTGAAGCCACAGTCGTGCGCGATATGAGCGAAGCATTCGATCCCTATCGTCGCTGGTTAGGCGTTCCGCCCGGGGAGCGTCCGCCGAATCATTATGCGATGTTGGGCTTAAGCTTGTTCGAGGAGGACGCCGATGCGATCTCCAACGCCGCTGACAGGGCGATGGCTTACGTGCGATCGCAGCAGACGGGGCCGCATGCAGCATTCGCTCGAGCGTTACTCAATGAACTATCTGCCGCGCTAGTCTGCTTGCTCAACGATGATAAGAAAGTTCGTTACGATGCGGAGCTGAAGGCGAAGCAGGCGCCGATCATTCCGCAAGAGCTGACGCCGACTGTGCCAGCGCCTTTGCCGCTACCGCCATCGTCGATGATGCCAACCAGCCTCGCGTCAAATCAGAGCCTGATCGCTTCTCCGTCGCCATTGGCGGAAACGGCGCCCCAGGGCGCCTTCAAACGGCGAGTGGTCCCTGCATGGCCTGCCTGGGCTCCGCCTGCCGGCGCAGGGCTCGTTGCGGGCATTTTGTTGACCTGCATCGTCGTATCTTTCAGCGGTAGCCGCGAACGGCCGGCGCCCGCGGACCCAGCAAAGACTCCGGTGGCAAGCGGCCGTTCACGAATCGCGGGCCAGGCCGAGAAGGCTAGCGCGCCGACCGGCTCAATACAAGGCGACGGTCAAAATGTGGCGGCTCTGTTCAAGTCGATTAAGGCGCCCGGTCCGTTGGGCGTCGTCGCCGATAAGCTGGTGCTTTGGAACACCCACGGCGGCCGATATCAGGACCGGGGAACTTTGAAATGCAACGTCCGATTGCTGGCCGGCGGCCGCGAGGTCTGGAGCAAAGAGGATGTGACCGTTCCATGGGTTGCGGCGGAGGATCATAACGTGACCCTGGCGCTGCCGCCCGATCGCTTCGAACGCGTGCGCATCGAAATCACTCAGTGGCAGCGAATTGGCGGCGGCCTGGCCGAGATCGAGATTGTGTCGAGCGACAACCGCAACTTGGCGCTCGGTTGTCCGGCGATGGCCAGCAGTTCGCGGAGTGCGACGTTCGGTCCGCAGCGAATTGCCGACGGCGTCACGACGTCGGCGATGGTCAAACGGGGAGATTGGCTATTGCCGGACAATACGCCCGGCTGGATTGAGGTCGATCTCTCGCTGCCGCGGCCGGCGAAACCGGCCGGGACGACGGCGGAGAAATTGGTGATTTGGAACCAGCACAACGGCCCGCACAACAATCACGGCGCCTTGGAATGCGATGTGAAGTTGTCGTCCGGCGAGAAGGAAATATGGACGCAATCCGCGCTTGAGATGCCCTGGACGGCTAATGAAGACGTCAGCCTGACGTTGCCTCTGCCGTCTGAGCCGTTCGACCGCGTCCGAGTGGACTTGACGAAGTGGGTTAAAGCAGGAGCCGGTCTCGCTGAGTTGCAAATCCTTTCAGATAAGGGGCGTAATTTGGCGCTCGACTGTCCGGTCTCGGCCAGCGCCATTTGCGACGGTCGCCGACGCGAGATCCGGCTGACTGACGGCGTTATCAGTTCGTCGCGGGAGCACGTCGGCTATTGGCTTTTGCCGGAAAATACGCCCGGTTGGATCGAAGTCGATCTGGCCTGTTTAGATCTCGATTATGGCGCCGCCTGCCGACAACTAGGGCTGGCGCTAGCGCTCTTCGATGGCGACTGGCGCCGGGGTCTGCGCTGGCTGGCGCGCGGCGATCATCAGGCATTACGGCGGCTGGCCCGCGCCGATCTGCCGGAGGCGCTCGATACCGACGAGCAGATTGCCGTCGCCGATGCGTGGTGGGATTTAGCGCAGCAGGCCGAGGGGCGCGTTCGCGAGCGATTGCTGGCCCGCTCCGTCTGGCGTTACCGCAAGTCGCTCGATGCCGTCCAAGAATTCCGCAAATTGCAACTCCAGGCTCGGATCGACGAAGCCTTGCCCCGCTTGCCTGAGCGCGACTTTCTGTTTTTTATGCCCGAAGCGGAACTGAGGCTGGGTTGGGGCGCCCTTCGCGACCGAACGGCGGTGTCGATCCAAGGCGAATGGTCCCCCTATGGGCTCTGGTTGCATCCCAATGAGAACGACTCGTCGCACGTAGCCTTCCACATCGGGAAACGATACCGCCGGTTTCGCGGCGCGGCGGCAATCAACGATTGGTCGAATGGGTTGTCAACCGCGCTCACGTTTCGGATCATGGGCGACGGTCGCGAACTGTGGAAATCGTCGCCATTGCAAGCGGCCGGCGCCTCGGAGCCGTTCGACGCGGACGTTGCAGGCGTCGGCAAGCTCGAGCTGCTGGTCGATTGCCCTGGATCGAATTTCAATGCCCACAGCGTCTGGGCGGAGCCGCGACTGGAGCGCTGAAGGTCTGCATGCACATCTTGTTCGTCCATCAAACTTTTCCCGCCCAGTTTGGCCATATCGCCAGGTATCTGGTCGAGCAGCACGGTTTTCGAGCCGCGTTCGTTTCCAAGGCGACGCCTGGCATGGTGGATGGGGTCGAACTCATCCAATATCCCCTGCGCAGCGGCGCTACCGAACAGACGCACTACTGCAGCCGCACATTCGAAAACGCGGTGTGGAACGCCGCGGGGGTCTACGAGGCGCTACGAGCGCGGAGCGATCTCAAGCCCGATTTGATTGTGGGACATTCAGGCTTTGGCTCGACGATCTTTTTGCGCGAGCTATACGATTGCCCAATCGTCAACTATTTCGAGTACTTCTATCGGCCGCGCAACTCCGACATGGACTTTCGGCCCGATTTTCCCAGCTTGGAAATCGACCGTCTGCGAGCCTACACGCGCAACGCGATGTTGCTGGCCGATCTGGAAAACTGCCATCTGGGCTACAGTCCCACGCGTTGGCAGCGAGATCGATTGCCGGAGCACTACCACGACAAGGTGCGCGTTGTGTTCGATGGCGTTGATACGGATTTGTGGCGACCTAGAACTGACGCGCCCCGAACGATTGAGGGGCGATCCATACCCGCAGACATGAAGATCGTGACTTACGTTTCGCGCGGATTTGAGTCGATTCGCGGCTTTGACATCTTCATGAAAACGGCGAAACGCCTGGCGGAGCAACGCAGCGACGTCGTATTTGTCGTCGCCGGGCAAGACCGCATTTGCTATGGCGGCGACCAGAAGACGATCGGCGGCGAGTCCTTCTTGAACTGGGTATTAGCGCAAGACAGGTATGATCTGTCTCGGTTTATTTTCCCCGGCCTGCTGCCGCC
>JAICIG010000438.1 GCA_025924495.1 Pirellulales bacterium
CGCAGGTTGCCCATGCCGTAGTCGATAATGGCGATCATCTGAAAGCAAGCTGTTCCTGGGCCGGGCTTAGACAGTAACGTGCATACCGCCAACCAACGACACATCGCCAGTCGGCAGGGTTCGCCCTTCGATTCTAAGCTGAATCCGCGTCGTTTGCACCTCGCGCGCGGCAGCCATACGATGAAGCGATGGTGCAGGCAACGGTCGGGGGAAACGGCGACACTTTGCGGCGCGCGGCGAAAGTTCGCCTGCGATGGCTGGTCGCCGCGCACGCCTCGCTGGCCATGCTGCCGGCGGTCAACCGCCTGCTGCCATGGGAAACTCGCTATCTCGGAGAAGGCGGCCAGTTATTTGATTGGGCGCTGAAGGGCCTGCTCCTGGCCCAACTGACGCTCGTGGCATTCTGGGTGGGGCTGGGCACGAACCGAATCGGTTGGCGAATCTCTGCTGCCGCAGTGAGTTGCGTCTATCTCGCGTTCTGGCAGACGATCGGCGGATGCGCGCCCCGGCTGATTCAGTTTGGACTTGGACCCGGTCGATCTCCGGAAGATGTTAGCCGTCTATCTTGGGACGCCTTTCCTCAGAACGTGATGCATTCTGCCGGCGCCATTGGCATCTTCTGTGCGATTTTTGCTGCAGCGTTTCTAATCGTTCGACGCTGGTTCAACGAACTCGAATGGATGGCCGGCGCGCAGGGCATAGTGCGCGACCGAGCAATTCAATACGCAGGCTTTGCCATGCTTGCCATGACCGTCAACGTCGCGCTGCCGTGCATCGCCCGGCGTGAAATGAACCTCGCTGACCCACTCGGCTGGCACGCCGACGCCTCGACGGCATGTGTTGCATTTCCTTTCAACGCGATGTGCGCCGTTTGGGCCACATTAGTCGCCGGCCGCATTCGCTGGCGCGTTCTCCTTGCTTTCTTGCTGGCGGCGTCAACGGCGGTTTCTATTTGGACCGGCGGCTATTCCGCTTGGTTCGGCGCCGGCCTTCCCTACGGTGCGACGATCGGTGCGTGGCGCGTTCTGCGATGGGTCATCGTGTCGCTGCTGCCGCTCGTCATCTTAATAGGCAGCCTACTGACGGTCCGCACTTGCGGCTTTTTCTTGGCCCGCCACGTGGCAATCCGTCGGCAGTTCGCGTTGCGAGAACTCTTGGCTGCTTTCACTCTCGGATGCGCCGCGCTGGCTTTCGTGGTCGTGCCTGCCGAGAAGCAACGACGCGCGGTTGCCGCCTTGGAGATTGCGGGCGGCAGTGTGAAATACCGCCAAAACCTCTGGGAGCCTGACGAGACATTTTGGAGAATGTTCCCTGCAAATGGCCTGCGGCGATTGTTGCCGCGCGACCATTATGATGAGGTTGAATCTGTCACGCTTGACTATGCCGAGATCACCGATCCCACGCTAGTTCATTTGCGGGTCCTCAGCGATCTGCAATCTCTTAGTCTCAATGGGAATCCAATCACGGATGTTGCGCTGAGTCACATGCGCGGTCTCAAGCGACTCGAAGGGCTTAATCTTTTCGAATGCCCAATCACCGACGGGGGACTGGCCAACCTGCGAGAGCTGACACAGCTCCAATACCTTGATCTCAGCTACACCGAGATTACTGATGCGGGGATGATCGAGCTAGAGAGTCTGACAAAAATAAAGGAGCTCCAATTGAGCGGCACGCAAATCACCGATGCAGGGCTCGCACGCCTGTTCAGAGCGACGACACTGGAAGGTCTCTCGCTTCGAAACACCCTGATAACAGACGCCGGGCTCCGCCATCTTGAAAGACTAACGCGATTGCATGAACTCCGGCTCGAGGGCTGTTTGGCGACTGAGGCAGGCGTAGCGCGACTGCGCGAAGTGTTGCCGAAGGCCAGTGTTTCAGGGCCGTGAACCAGACCCTATGGCGCTACGAGAGCGACTCGAAGCAACTGTAATTCTTGCAAAACGGACAAACAATAAGATGATCCGCCGTTTCGCTGCCGCCTCGCGCTATCGCCCGCGCGTGTTGACGCTCGTCGTGCTGGCGGTGATTGCGGCGCTGATTCTCCTGACGAATTTGAGCAAAGGGTGCGGGCCCCGCAGGATTCCGCCGGGGACGAACCCGCCCGTTCCGTCGGAATTGCAGATCGAGGCGGATGACCCGAGTCCAGGAAACCTTTATTGGTGGAACGTCTCCTGCGGCTGGCCGTTCGTTTGGCGCCAGTATGTCATTAATGCTTGGACGCCGCAGGTGGTGGGCGAGATCTACAGCGCCGGACGCCTCGCCGCCAATCTCGCGATTTGGCTGGTGTTGTTGGTTGCGCCGGCGGGCGCCTGTGAGTGGTTGCTGCGCCGCTATCGACCGCGCTTGCGATTCGGGCTGCGCACAATGCTGGCCGTGGTCGGATTTACGGCGGCGTTTTGCGCCTGGTTCGCCGCGGCCCGCAACCGCGCCGATGCTCAGGACCCAATCTTGACCGCCAGCCTCGATCCTTTCTATGACCGGTTCTGGGTCGAGCGTTGGGGGCCGAAATGGCTTGAGGTCGTCAGCGCCGACCGCTTTTGCCAGCGGATCCTTGGCGCCGAACTGGAGGAGCACCGTTACCGCCCTCCGACCGCAGGTGCGGCCCCGGACGAGAGCGCCGGCGACGAACAGGACGATCGAGAGACCGAGCGGATTGTCGAGGTCCTGAGGAGCTTGCCTGACTTGCAGTATCTATCCTTACGCGTGCAATTCATAACCCCGGAAATGTTCGAGGCGCTCGGCAATCGACCGCAACTCGTAGCGTTGCGGATGAACGTTGGCGAACTAGTTCGCAGTTCAAATCGGGCGCTGGGAGGCGCTCTCGCCGACATGCGGCGGCTGCGCGCATTGAGCCTTGGTTCTACGACCCTTGTGGAAGTCGACGAAGAAGACGGGATCTGGGAGGAATGCCTGGCGGGCATCGGCGCTCTCGACCAGCTCGAGCATCTCCGCCTGGAAGGGCGAGCGATCGCCGTTGCAGCTCTGTCGCGTCTGTCCGGCTTAACGAAGTTAAAGACGCTTATGCTGAATTCCATTTACGGCGACGACGGAACGCTATATGCCGACCCGCCCTTGCTCTCAAGTCTGCCGGCGCTGCCAAGCCTGGGAGCGCTCGACTTAGAGGATTCGGGGATCAGCGACCATGACCTGCGTTACGTCGCCGCGCTGCCCAATCTGAAATCGCTTAGGTTGTGGAACACCGAAATCACCGGCGCGGGCCTGGCGGAATTGGGGCCGTCGGATTCGCTGGAAGAGATAGCCATCGGCAGCCAGGTGGCCTCTTCGGCGGCGTTCCGATCGTTACTTCTGCTCAAACGCCTGAAGAAGTTGCATATCGGCGGCTTTGAGGAGGACGGCGACCTGCGCGATCAGTTCAGGCATCTGCCGGTGTACGAAATTGACGAGTGCATTCGGGCGCTCGAGACGTTGCGAGCGTCGAAGCCTGGGCTCGTGATCGACGGCGGCGATGTCGAAGGATTTGAGTGGCTGGAACGGGACGGTCCAAAGGAGCAATGGCTTCCCCCAGAGTGTGAAACCGATTTTCGCCGTCAGATTCGCGCCGCTTTACCTTATGCGTTGCGCGACTGGAAAGAAAAGCAAGCGGCGGCATCAGCGAACTAGAGCCTCGTTAGCCTGCGGCCGGCCAACTGACGCTATCCAACTTGGATTCATCTTGATGAGAAAGCCGGGCCCAACTCGATCTCTCTCCGCGGGGAAGACATCGACCATCCGGCTTCTGATCGCCGCGTTCTCGCGCTGTTGCCCGCGGGTTCTGACGATCGTTGTGTTGGCCGCGATCGCGGCGCTGCTGGTGCTGGCGAATTTGAGCGAAGATTTCAGTCCCCGAAGCGTTGCGCCAGGGGCGCCGCCGGCCAAGATTGGCTTGGACTTCGATCCCCGCGTGGCGGTCGGTAATTGGCAGACGGGCGCCATTTATTGGAACCTGTCGTATGGCTGGCCGCTCATCTGGCGACAGTATGTTTTCGCGGCTGGTTTGACCGGAGGCGTTGTATTGGGCGAAAACTATAGTGCTGGCCGGTTGGCTGGCAACGTGGCGATTTGGCTGGTCCTGTTTATCGCGCCGACGGGAGCGTGCGAATGGCTGCTGCGTCGTTACCGGCCGCGATGGCGATTCAGCCTGCGCGCGACGCTGGTCGGCACGGGGCTGGCGGCTGCGCTGTGCGCCTGGTTCGTCGCGGCCCGCAACCGGGCGAACGTGCAGGACAGAATTATCAATGGGCAATGCCGCCAGGCGTGGGTCGAGCGCTCGGGGCCAGATTGGCTCCGCAATGTCGGGGCCGATCGCTTGTGCCGTCGAATGGTTGGCATCCAAATCGATTGGCGCAACCGCGAAGAAAATCGCCATCACGAGCTAGCGATGCTGCTCGGCGAGCTACGACGCTTGCCCGACGTGCGATACCTTTCCTTGACCGAGGACCGGCTGACTCCCCAGATGGCCAGCGCCTTAAGCCAGCTAGTGCAACTTGAAACCCTCGAAATCGACATCGGCGATCTGTCTTCCGTCTCTGGCGAGGCGCTCGGCGGCCTGCGTGGTTTGAAATCATTGAGCGTCGGCCGTCACGCATTTGGCATGCGGCCCATCGACGAATTCGCCATTCCGCGAAACTGTCTTGCGGCCATTGGCAAGATGTCGCAACTCGAACATCTTTATCTGATCGGACGAACGGTCGACGCCGAAGACTTGTCGCTTCTCGCCGGGCTGAAAAACTTGAGATCGCTCGCGCTGGACGGGATTTATTGCAGGTCTGACCGCCCCAGTGCAAATCGGCCCTTCCTCTGGCGGTTGCCGGCGTTGCCGCAGCTCGAAACTCTCGATCTGTCGTCGAGGGACGCCGACGATCGCGATCTTTCGCGCATCGCCGCCTTGCCCCGACTAAAATCGTTGAATCTGACGCACACGGGCGTCTCTGGCACCGGATTGGCGGAATTGGCGCCGCTCGCCTCGCTGGAGGAATTGGCGATCGATGCAGATGGTGAATCATCCGCGGGGCTTGAAGCGCTAGTGAAGCTCAATCGATTGAAAAAGCTGCACATCGATCGCTTTGACGAGGGTGCCTGGAAATCACGAGACGCATTGCGCGAGGCGCTGCCCGCCGATCTCCAAAATGCTGAAATCGATGCTTCCCTGCGGGCCATGGCGGCCTTGCGAAAGTCGCACCGCGAACTCCTGATCGACGGGAAGGCCGAGAGGTTCTATTTAAGCCAGCCATTAACTCCGAATTGCGAAACCGCCGCAGCTCGTATGTATCTGCCCGGCATTGAGCAGGCGCTGCGCACTTGGAAGGAACAACAAGCGGCAACGGCTGCAAATGCGGGCATTGTTGATCCACTGCTTGCCAATTAGCGCCATCCGGCTAAGTAAAGAGGTGCAAATACAGGGATGGGTCTCAGGTACGTCCCTGTTATCTGCCCCCAAAGATCTGCATCCGCGCGTTTCTGAGATTCAGCAAACTGTACCCAAACTCGCCGTCAGCAGCTTTGATACGGCCTACGCTACGTTCGCGCCGGCGCGCCCGAAGCGAGCATTGCCTCGAAGCACCCGGTGACAGCCGAAAAGAAAGAACCCCATGCCGTAAAGGACGACGCTCGTCGGCTCGGGAGTTTGCACGACGCCGCCGGTCAATTCGAAGGCCTGCTCGGCGCCGCCAAAGCCGGGATTGATAAATCTCCAGGCCGTTCCGTCTCCGCCGTTGCGGATCAGTCCGTCGCCCTGCGACCAGTGGGAAGTCGCCCAATAGAAGTTCTGCGTGGAATCGGCCCTCGTGTCGTCCACGATCGACAACCAATAGGTCGTGTTCGGACTGAGCGAGACCGGCGAGATGGTAGCCGAGTACTCGTAGGCGGGCAAAGAAAAGGCAATCATTGAGCCCGTTGGCTGGCGATTGCCGTCTCCTACGTTGAGTGAGATGAGCGGCAACGGGTCGGCGATGCCGTTCGCGCCGCCGAAGATGCGGATCGTAAAATCATCGGCCGGCGGCGGAGCGCTCGCCGTCGTGTAATCGCCCCACCAAGTAACGCCGGTGATCGGGCCGGCGCCGGCGGCCAAGGAGAAATCCTCGGCGACCTGCGAGTAGAACTGTCTGCCAAAGGAAACAAACACGTCGAAGTCGCTGCCGTGGCCGTCTTGGTAATCCGGCGTTCCGCTGCTGAACAGGATTCCCGCGTGGGCCGAAGCTGGTAGCAGGCTGAGAAGAATACAAGTGTGGAATAACCTTCTTGCCAGCTTGAGCGGCCAATTGTTTCGGCAGTGGTTCGGACAGAAAATCATGAGATTCCTCATTTGCTCGAGAAGGCGGTAGATTCCGTCGGTCACTTGTCGCCCGCCTGCTGTGGTTCATGCGAAAAAGAATAATGCTAAATTCAAGGCGCGCGAGCTGCCTCGAACGGATGCCCATCCGCGGGCTTAGGAATGGCTGGCGAACTCGTCGCTGGCGAGCATTGCGGCCTGCACGAGATCTTGAGTCAGGCCTTGCTGCATCTGCGCGAGCCAGTATTGACCGCCCGAGGCGTCGATCGGCCGGCCGAGAAATTCTTCGGACCAGCCATTGATCA
>JAICIG010000439.1 GCA_025924495.1 Pirellulales bacterium
GCCGCCAGTTTTGCTCTCTCGGCATCTTTGCCCGGAGCTCCGGCGGCGGCAGATTGAGCCGCCAGCGCGCGCTTGGCCTGATAAGCCTTGCCCTGGTCGCTTGAACCAAGTTGTTCGCTGAGTTGTTCCACGGTTTGCATATCGAAATATCCTTGTAATTCGGTGAGTTAGGTAACTGTGTTCGCACCGGCGCGAAGGCGGATCCTTACACGTGCCAAGGCGCCCGCATCGGCTTACTGACGAGCAAGTTCGCCTGATCGTCGCCGGCAAATTGTTCTTTTTCAGGGTTCCAATTCAGCTCGCGTCCCAACTTGATGGCGATGTTGCCCAAGTGGCAGACGGTGACGGAGCGATAACCAATCTCGACGTCGCAGATCGGCCGCTCGCGACTCTTGATGCAGTCCAGCCAGTTCTCGTGATGATCGTTGCTCACGTAGAGCTTGGTCGCAAATGAGTCGGGCGAGAACTCCTTGACGATGGCGTCATAGTCCTTGAGGTTCTTGCCGCCCACGGAAATTTCAATGCGGCCGCGGCTGACGAAGACCCAGCCGTCCGCGCCCGTGAATTTAATGCCGTTCTCGCCTTGCGAGTGGCAGTGCAGTTCGACGCCATTGGCATACGTATATTGCACATCGAACTCGCCCGGCACGTCGTGCGGGCCATTCTCGTGGTACGTGCCGCTGCCTTTCACTTTGACCGGGCCTGAGCCGTCGGCGCCGATTCCCCATTGGGCGATGTCGTTGTGGTGGGCTCCCCAGTCAGTCATTTTTCCGCCCGAGTAGTCGGAGAACCAGCGGAACTGGTAGTGGCACCGGTTCGGACTGTAGTCGGCGTACGGCGCGGGGCCGAGCCAGAAGTTCCAATCGAGTTCAGGCGGAGGCGTGGTCGGCGCCTGCCAATTCCCTGAGTCGATGCCGCCAATGTGCGTATCGACTCGCTGCAGTTTGCCGACCTTGTTGTTGCGCACCAGTTCGCAGGCCAGGCGGAAGCGCCGGTCGCTGCGCTGCTGGCTGCCGGTCTGAAACACGGTTCCATAGCGGCGCGCCGCTTCAACCATCTTCTTGCCTTCGTCAATGGTCAACGTCAGCGGCTTTTCGCAGTAGACGTCTTTGCCGGCCTCCATCGCGTAGATAGACGCCAGCGCATGCCAGTGGTCAGGCACGGCGATCAAGACGGCGTCGATGTCCTGCCGATCGCAGAGATCGCGGAAATCTTTATAGGCTTCGACGCGGCGTCCGGTCCGATCCAGCACGTCCTTGGCGGCCTGATCGCGATGATTGCGATCGACGTCGCACACGGCGGCGACCTCGATCCGTTTGTTAGGCAAGAGTTTATTTGCCAGGTGGTGGCGGCGACCAAGGTCGCCCGTGCCGATCGAGCCGACGACGACGCGATCGCTGGGGGCGGGTTCGCCCGGTTTGGCGAACACGGTTGAGGGAACGATTGTCGGCGCGGCGGCGACGGCAGCCGAGGCCTTAAGGAATTGGCGGCGATTAGGTGCTGACTTGTGGGTCACAGCTTGGAGCTCCTGGCTGGCCTGGGTGAACGAGCAATCGAGACCTGGTTCAAACATACTCCCCATCGGTCGGACGGACCCAACGGCAGAGACGCGAGCGAATGCCGGAATTCTGGCGACTGGCGCAGGGGTTTTCAAGCATTGGATGATGTTGGGCCAAGGGATTCCCAGGCGCCGGCTCCCGGCGCACCACGCCCCCAGAGCGTGGCGTCATAAGCCTTTACGGCAGTTTTGTTCTTGCAAAACGGTAGCCGCCCGTGAACAATTGGGTGATTGAGGCGGAGGAAACCGGCCAGTACCTATTTTGAGCCTCGCTGCTCCGATCGGGTCGCGGATGCTAGCGCGCCCGACAAATCTTGTCGGTCGGGTAACTTTTTGCTTCATTCGTAACACTAGTTGCGAAGGGAACTTCCCGACCGACTAACTCCTCTCGTGGAGAGCATTTTCATGGGCGCCATGACGGCCGAAGCTCAAGATCTCGAGTTGCGCGACGACCAGTTGGAAGCGCCGCGGCGCCGCCGCGACGGCACAGGCAGGCTATTTGTATTGGTGCTGGCGCTGGGCGCCATTGTTCTGCTGCTCCTTGTGGGGTATCTGAAGTTTTTCTCCTCCGCTGGCGACGATGCCAGCCAACACATGCTGGTTACCCAGGCCAAACGGGGCAATTTAATTGTCACCGTCACTGAGGACGGCAACGTCGAAAGCGCCCGCAACCTGGAACTGAAGTGTGAGGTGCCCGGACCGATTACGATCTTGAATATCATTCAGGACGGTACGCACGTCGAAAAAGGCGACGAACTGGTCCGGCTTGATTCGTCAACGATCGAAGACCAGGTCAACGCGCAGAAGATTGTGGTTGCCACGGCCGAGGCGAAAAAGATCACTGAAGAGCGGACCTGGGCGGCGAACAAGATCGCCGTCGATGAATATCGGGAAGGAACATTCAAGCAAGAGATGGAACAATGCGCGGCCGATATCACGGTGGCCCGCCAGAACCTGAGCAGCGCCGAGAACACGCTGCACTACACCGAAAAAATGCACCGCAAAGGCTACGCCACGCCGTTGGAGCTGGAAGCCAACCAGTATCGAGTCGAGCAGTGCAAGTTGAATTTGGGCGTAGCCGAGACGAAGAAGTCGGTCCTGGAGAAGTACACCAAGCTCAAGATGCTGGAGGACCTCGAAAGCAAACGCGATAGCGCCGAAGCGCTGATGAAATCGGCGCAGGCCGAATACGATCTGCAAAAGGCCAAGTTAGAACGTCTCGAAAGGCAGATGACCAAGTGCACGATCAAGGCGCCCCAGAGCGGGATGGTCGTCTATGCCAACGACAGCGGCGGATCGCGCTTCGGCCAGCAAGGACCGAAAATCGACCTGGGCGCATCGGTCAATGAATTTCAAGCAATTCTCCGCCTGCCCGATCTGGCAAACATGCAGGTCAAGGCGTAGGTGCATGAATCGAAGGTAGACCGGTTGCGCCCCGGCATGCGAGCCGTGGTTAAAATCCAAGATCGCGAGCTGCAAGGCACCGTGGCCTCCATCGCCAATCAGGCCGAGCAGACCAGCTTCTGGGCCGGTAATGTCAAGGAATATGCCACGATCATCAAGATCGACGGACACCCCGAAGGGCTAAAGCCGGGTATGACTGCCGAAGTCGAAGTCTTGGTCGATGAGCGCCGCGACGTGCTAACCGTGCCCGTGCAATGCGTCGTCGAGCAGGGAAACAAGTTCTTCTCATGGGTTAAAGCCGGACGAGATCTCCAGCGCCGAGAGGTCGTGCTGGGCGCGACGAACGACACGGAAATCGAAATCAAGGACGGCCTGAAGCCAGGCGAATACGTGTTGCAAAATCCGCGAGCCGAAATTCCCGAGGCGCGTGAAGAAGTGCTCGCTGCCCAAGATGTCGACGTCAAGAAGAAGTTTGGCAACGCGCCGCCAGGCGCAGTCGCGACGGGCGGCGCCAGTCCGCGGGGCCCCTCCGCTCCAGGCGATGCCGCGGCAGCTGGCCCCGGTCCGAACGGACCAGGCGGCGCACCGGGCGGGCCAGGAGGACCCGGTGGCCCGGGCGGACCCGAAGGCGGCCGCGGCAGAGGCGGCGCGCGGGCCATGCTCCCCTTTGCTCAACTCGATAAGAACGCCGACGGCAAGATCACCAACGACGAAGCGCCCGAGATGCAACGGTTCTTCAGCCGAATGGACGGCAATGGCGACGGCAGCGTCGATAAGGCCGAGTATCAGGCGGCCGTGGATCGTATGAAGCAAAGGCAGCAACAAGGCGGCGGTCCTCCAGGCGGGCCGCCGGGGGGCGGCCGCGGCGGGGCGGGCGGTCCTGGCGGCTACCCGGGCGCCGGGGGCGGGGGACGCTAGACGGCGCGCTGCAATTCGAGGCAGTTTTCTGGCTCTGCTCGCGTGAGCAGCGGCGCTGCTTTTCGGCACATGACTGGCATTCAGGGTTGATCGGTTGGGTTCCAAGTTTCTGCAAACGTTACGCCTGGGCCTCAAGACGCTGCTGCTGCACAAGCTGCGCTCCGGGCTGGCCGTGCTCGGCATCATGATCGGCGTCACGGCGGTCATTTGGCTGGTGGCGATGGGCGAAGGGGTCAGTTATCAGGCGCAGCAGCAGATCAAGGATCTCGGCGCCACCAACATCATTATCCGCAGCATCAAGCCAGCCGGTAATCAATCGGGCCTGCAGACCGGCATGTTCGTTTCGTATGGGGTGCTGCGCGACGATTTTCACCGTATTACGTCGACCGTTCCCACCGTGCTGCGCGCCGTACCGCTTCGCGAGATCCAAAAAGAAGTCCGCTACATGGACAAAACGGCCGAGATCACTCTGGTCGGCTGCACGCCCGACTATCTCAACATGAACAATCTGAAGCTGGCAGAGGGCCGCTTCATTTCCGATCGTGATCAGGATCGCGTCGACAACGTCTGCGTGCTGGCCCACGACACCGCCAACCAGTTGTTTCCATTCGAAGATCCCATCGGCCGCGCCATCCAGGTGGATAAAGATTTCTATCTGATCGTCGGCGTCACGCGAGAACGCGCAGCTTCCGGCAATATCGGCGGCAGCTTCTCCGGCAAGGATTACAATCAGGACGTTTACATCCCTCTCAATACATTGCGAGCGAGAATCGGCGATCAGGTCATGACTTCGAAAGCCGGCAGTCGCGAGGGCGAGGTCGTCCAATTGAGCCAGATGACGGTGACGGTCGGCGATGTTGACGAAGTCGATGACACGGCCGCTGTGATCCGTCTGCTGCTGGAAAAGTTCCACAAGGCGGTCGATTATTCGATTATCGTTCCCAAGGAACTGCTGCGACAAGCCGCGGTGCTCCAATTGATGTTCCGCGTTCTGTCGGCGCTGATCGCCGGCATTTCGTTGCTGGTGGGTGGCATCGGCATCATGAACATCATGCTTGCGACGGTGACCGAGCGGACACGCGAGATCGGCATCCGACGTGCGCTTGGCGCGAAGCGCCGCGACATCATTCAGCAATTCCTTACCGAAACCGTCGTCCTCTCGACGATCGGCGGCGTGCTGGGGGTCGTGCTGGGATTTTGCTGCTACTGGGGGATTGCGGCGGCTCAATGGCTGTTAGAAAACCTGGCGCCAAACGTCTATCGCGATTTGCCCCCAGCCATTCAGCAACTTGAGCCGCGTATCGAGCCCTGGTCGGTGATTGCGGCCTTCTTAGTCTCCGTAGCGGTGGGCGTCGTCTTTGGACTGTATCCCGCCCGCCGCGCGGCAATGATGGATCCGATCGAAGCCCTGCGGCACGAATAGCCTGGCGATGCATGTCGCCGCGACTGGACTTCAAGGCGATTTCAATACAGGGCAGACGTCCAGCCATTCGCGCCCATCCTGCTCGATCCAGCGGCGGCATTCGTCCGGACCCCACGTTCCGGGGTCGTACGTCGCTACCGGCGGCGAATTGGCCATCTGCCAATAATCCAGGATCGGGTCGATAATGCCCCAGGCG
Organism: Pirellulales bacterium; assembly: GCA_025924495.1. The sequence continues at coordinate 5,500 of JAICIG010000439.1, forward strand.
AATTCCACTTCGTCGCTCCGAGCGAACAGGCTGGCATCGCCGGCTAAGACATCCAAGAGCAGCCGCTCGTAGGCGTCGGGCATGGTGCGGCGAAATTGCGTATCGAAGCGGAAATCGAGATCGGTCAGCCGCATGCTCATGCCGGCATCGGGCACTTTGGTTTGAAAGTGCAGTTGCATGCCTTCGGCCGGTTGGATGTGAATGACCAGCCGGTTCGCGTCGAACTCACGCGGCTTGGGGAACATCATGTGCGGCGGCTGTCGGAACTGGATGACGATTTGCGTGGTGCGGCAATTGAAAGCTTTGCCGCTGCGCAGATAGAACGGCACGCCCTGCCAACGCCAATTGTCGACAAACAGCTTCACCGCGGCGAACGTGGCGGTGTGACTGCCGGCGGACACTCCCGGTTCGTGGAGGTAGCCGCGGTACTGGGCGCGTACCGTATTGGATGAAACTGCAGAACCCGCCAGCGGGCGGACTGCCTGCAGCACCTTGACCTTCTCGTTGCGCACCAGATCGGCTTCGAGCCGAGCGGGCGCCTCCATGGCGGTGATCGAGAGCAGCTGCAGCAGATGGTTCTGGAACATGTCGCGCAGCACGCCGGCCGTATCGTAATAGCCGGCCCGGCGGCCGACGGCCACTTCTTCGGCCGAAGTGATCTGCACGTGATCGATGTAGTTACGGTTCCAAAGCGGCTCGAAGATCGCATTGGCGAAGCGGAACACCAGGATGTTCTGAACCGTCTCTTTGCCGAGATAGTGGTCGATGCGGTAGACCTGCCGCTCGCTGAAGACGCGGTGGACTGCTTCATTCAGCGAGCGGGCCGAAGCCTGATCGACGCCGAAAGGCTTTTCGATGACAATCCGGCGAATGCCGCGACTTTCGTCGGCCAGGCCGCTGGCGCCCAGCCCGGCCGTCGCGAGCTCGTAAAACTGCGGCGCGGTCGCTAGGTAATAAATCCGCGCCGCTTCGGCCGGCGGTTCCAACCCATCGAGGCGCTGGCCGAGCCGGAGTAAATCGCCCGGCGTTGCCAGATCGCCCGGCTGATA
>JAICIG010000440.1 GCA_025924495.1 Pirellulales bacterium
ATCCGCTCGAAGAACAGCACCGTCCGATAGGCGTAGAATTCGCCCATAATCCCCAGCAAGCTGCCTTCTTTCTCGGTATATCGCAGGAACTCATCAAGATTGCTGAAAGCATCAAAAACAACGTAGAGGCCGTCCAAGCTGACGAAGCAGATCAGGAAGACATGGACGAATTGTCGGAGCAAATAGCGGTCAATGATCCGCATCGGCACTCCAAAATGCATGGCTGGCGGCGGAAGTTGGCCAGACGGGGCGCCAAGCGACTCGAGGCCGTCGCTCTCTACTACGCTGTCCGAACGGCGCAAAGCGGCAGGTTTTTTGAGCCGGCAAGGATAGAGAATATTACCCGATCGGGTCAACACAGAAGCTCTGACGAGCACGCATTCGCACTGCGAACAGAGGCAGGCTAGATAAGATTGGGACGACTCTTGCAAGTGTGCGATTTCGATTTGCACGGCGCGTTGCATCTCCGAGGGATGTGCAGCGACAAGTTCGCCGCAGCGCTCTTGACACGTGGAAGTCCAAAAGAGCTTTTCATCGTCATCTTTCCCGTCGCGAGCGCTCAGGGAGTGACTTTGGTTTGTTGAAAAGCCTGGAGCTATAGCGGTTTGCGGCCGCCTCGCTGCGGAGCGATGGTGTCATTTGCTCCAGCTCTCCAAGTGGAGAAACTATGCGATCTTTGCCGGTTGACGACGTGTCCGCACCGGCAGATGGCTTGCCTAACATCCCCAGAGGTCCGAGCCCCAAGCCGGCAAAACCAGATTCGGCCGGATGTGCAGCATTTACGGCAACTTTTGCCGTTCTTACTCAACTAGTAACAGCAGCGCTTCCGATACTACCCGCACGGGCACAGCATCGACTCTCCGCTGTGGAGGGTGTGCGCGGAATCTTCTGACGGTAAGGTAGACACAAACGATGTCGATCAATCGCATGAAGTTGTGGCTTGCACTGGGCTTGCAACTCCTGGTGACGTCAATGGCCGCGGCCCAAGAGTTGAAAGAAGACGAATGGCTGCCGGGCATCCGCGACGCGAGACTGTTTGCCCCCGCTGATCTAAGCTATTACGGCAATGGGCCGCGCCGTCCGAAGGGGTGGTTCTTCACCCTTGAAGGACTGCAGATGGCCACTTCGGCCCCAGAGCGGACGACGGTCGGCAATCCCGATTTTCATCCGCTGACGTTTGATGGCCAAGGTTTCGCCATCCAGCAAAACACCGTGGATACGGGATTCATTCTCCCAGGCATGCGTCAGGGAGAGCGATTGCAACTCGGTTATGTAGATGACGAGGGCAAGGGGTGGATGGTGGGCACGATGGTGCTGCACACGGCCTCATCGTATAACACGACTACGAATGCCGGCATGTCGTTCTCCGCGCCGTTTGTCAACGGCGTGTCGCCACTGGAAGGGTTCGTGAATGAGATCTTACCGATCCCGGCCAATCAGCCAGGGTTTACTGGCAGCACTACCGGCTTTGCATCGGTTAATGCAGACATCAACGGCAACGGCATCTTCGGCGCCAGCGGCCAAGACATCGGCACGCCGAACGCAAGTCCGCCGCCGCTCTTCGTGCCGCCGCCGGACGGGTTCCCGGATGTCCCGCATGCGACCGACTTTGGCGACCTGGTTTCTCTCCCGATCGTGTTCCCTGTTCTGCAAACGAAATACAGCGTGCGAACCTGGGGCGTCGAAGTCATGCGAACCTGGCAGTTGGGCAAGGGACGGATCGGCGGCGCTTGGGATGTGATGGCTGGTGTGCGGTATCTCCGGTTCCGCGATAGCTTCTACTTCAGCGGGACGGGCCAACACATCGTCGTACAACTTACGCCGCCACCGCCCGCCACGGGCGACGTCTACACGGGCCTGCTGTCGGACACCGCTATCACGCAGACCGCCGATAACAACCTGGTAGGTCCACAGATCGGCTTGCGATACGTGAAAGGATATGGACGGCTGAGCATTCAAACGGAAGCTCGCTTTATGGCCGCGGCGAATTTCCAGAACAATCGGCAGAACGGCTGGATTGCGAACCGCCCCAACCAGGCCCTGGTACGTCCGCTCTTCACCCTGTTTCCGCATGACAATACGATCCTGCGATATGGCTTCGTACCGTCGGTTACAACTCCGAACTTGTTCAGCTCAGGCGTGAATCATACACAGCATGCCACGCAGTTTTCGCCGGTGGGCGAACTGCGGGTGAACCTCAACTACCAGATTTACAGGTCTCTCGGCGTCAATGTCGGTTGGACGGGCCTGGTCATGGGCGGCATGGCTCGATCCCCCGACATGGTTAACTACGCCTTGCCGGATATGGGCATCCTCAGCGCTCATAATCGACAAGTCGTGCTGCTCAACGGCATCAACTTCGGCGTGAATATCAACCGATAAGTCTCGCCGCCAGCACGGAAGCATCGACGCCCGACCGCTCTCAAAAGCGGCCGGGCGTTTTCAATTGCGCCTGCCGGATTATTGCCTCCCGCGCGTTTTTCGCGTGTAATGGAGGGGTAAAATCCTTGCATGGCGAGGCGCCGCGTGTCGACCCCTGTTTCTCTGTCGCTTCAACAGGCGAAGTCAACATCGTTCAGCAGGAGTAGTTGGGCGATCTGCTTGAGCCCGGCGGTGCGCGCCTGCTTTTGTTCGCTGCTGGGGCATGCCGCTGGCTTGGTCGTATTGGCGATGTCATTCGCCGCAATTCAGCGGTCGCCCTCCGGCGGCCTGGCCTTGACGGCCGGGACCATTGAGGCCGCGACCGACGATTTTGCCGAACTCGATTTGCGAGCAATCGAAATCGAAGAGTTGGCGCCAGTCAGCTTTTCTGACCTGCTCGTCGAAGCCAACGAGTTCGCACTGCCCATCGTCGAATTCGGAGAGCGAGTCCAGCCCACGGTGAAAGCCACGGCGGCGAAGAGCGAAGGTCTGGCAGAATCGCTTTCAGTCGATCATGCGACTGGCTCGGAAAACGCCGAACGACGACTGCGCAAGTCGGCGAATTTTTACGGCATCGAGGCCCACGGCAATGATTTTGTTTTCGTCGTCGATATGTCGGGCAGCATGACAGGCGCCAGATTTCGCCGCGCCCGAGCTGAGTTGCGTCGCTCGATCGAATCGCTTGCAGCGCCGCAACGATTTTACGTGCTATTTTTCAACGACCGGGCCTGGCCCATGCCAGCGAGCGATTTGCAGGAGGCGACGGAAAAGAATCTAAACGACGCCCGGCGCTGGTTAAAACAGGCCCAATGCCAAGGCGGCACCAACCCGCTGCCAGCTCTGATGCAGGCGCTCGACCTTCGCCCAGATGCCGTCTTTCTGTTGTCCGACGGTAGATTCGATCCGGAGGCGGCTCGAGAGCTTGAGCAGTCTGAAACGAGCCGGCCCATCCCCATTCATACGATCGGTTTCGCGAGCCGCGAAGGCGAGCCGATGCTGAGAGCGATTTCCGAAGCAAGCGGCGGCGCCTATCGGTTTGTACGATAGGCTGGCCAGGGGCGGTCGCATGGTCTCGTGAAGCTTGTCGCCCGGCGGACTGCTTGCTAACTTAGCAGTTTACCGCCATCCGGCCGATCGATCCCCTTGCTGACAGTGAATATGAGCGACCCTTATTTTCAGTCCTTGTTTGCCGACCGCATCGGCGGCATCAACTACGGAAAAGGCACCGAGATCTACAAGTTTGAGAAGATCAAACGCGCCAAGCGGAAGGCCCTAGCGGAACATCCCGAGCGCAAACTGGTCGATTTCGGCATCGGTGAAAATGACGAGCCCGCCGACGAATCGGTGCGGGCCGTCATGGCTGCGGAGATCCACAAGCCGGAGAATCGCGGCTATGCGGATAATGGCATCGCGGCCTTCAAGGAAGCGGCGGCTCGCTTCATGGATCGGCAGTTCGGCGTCAAGCTCGATCCGGTCAAAGAAGTGAACCACTCGATCGGCTCGAAGCCGGCGCTAGCCATGTTGCCGGCAGCATTCATCAACCCGGGCGATGTGACATTGATGACCGTGCCCGGCTATCCGGTAGCAGGCACGCACACGAAGTATTATGGCGGCGACGTCCATCGCCTGCCGCTGCTTGCCGAGAACGACTTTTTCCCCGACCTGGACGGGATCTCGGCCGAGATCTGTAAGCGGGCAAAGCTGCTGGTCATCAATTATCCGAATAGCCCCACGGGCCGAGTCGCCACTCGTGATTTCTACCGGCGAGTGATCGACTTCGCGCATCGGCACAGCGTCGTCGTCGTTCAGGACGCGGCGCACATTCTGCTCTCCTACGATGGCAAACCGTTGAGTTTCTTGTCAGTCCCGGGGGCGAAAGAAGTTGGCGTCGAAGTCCATTCGCTGTCCAAAGGCTTCCACATGATCGGTTGGCGGATGGGCTTCGTGTGCGGCCATGAGCGCATCGTGCAGGCCTTTGCCGATATCAAAGACAACAGCGACTCGGGCCAGTTCATGGCGATTCAGAAGGCCGCCGCTGCAGCCTTGGACAACGATTCCATTCCCACGCGCGTCCGCGAAAAGTACCGTCGCCGGCTGCAAAAGCTGGTCGCAGCGCTTTCTCGCTGCGGTTTCGATTGCCGCATGCCGGGCGGCACATACTTCCTTTACACGCGCAGTCCCAAGGGGCTGCAAAGCGGGCAGCAGTTCGAAAATGCCGAGGCTGCCAGCCAGTATCTGATCACCGAGCAATCTATTTGCACGGTGCCCTGGGATGACGCCGGTGCGTTCTTAAGATTTAGCGTGACCTACGAAGCGCCCGACGAGGCGGCGGAGGATGAACTGATGGCCGAGACGGAATCGCGGCTGAAGCGGATTCAGCTTGTTTTCTAGCTCGCACTGGCGACAATCGTTTGCCGCATTGGGCAGTCCCGCAATCGCACGCCGGCCCGGCGTGCTTCATCGCCCTCTTCGCGGCCTATTCGCCTTCTAGGGGCGCGGTTGGTCCGGCCGATTCCGGCGCGAAACCTCGGCGCATGGTGTTCTCCGTAATCGTACGGGGAATGACGAATTGCAGGAGGTAGTCATGACCGCCTGCTTTGCTGCCGATGCCAGACATCTTGAAGCCGCCGAACGGCTGGCGGTTGACGAGCGCTCCAGTGATGCCACGGTTCAAGTACAGATTTCCAACCAGCAATTCGCGGCGCGCTCGCTCGAGATTGGCGGGACTGCGCGAAAACATGCCGCCCGTCAGCGCATATTCAGTGCTGTTGAAAATCTCAATCGCGTGATCCAGGTTTGCGGCGCGAATCACCGCCAGGACCGGACCAAAGATTTCTTCCTGGGCGAGTCTTGAACTCGGAGGCACATCGGCAAAAATATGTGGCCCGATAAAGAAACCTCGTTTAGCCAGGTCGCCGACCTCTACGGCCAGCAACTCAATTCCTTCGCTTTTGCCCATCTCGATGTAGCGGCAAATGCGCTTGAAAGCTTCGGCGTCGATGACCGGGCCGACGCTCGTGGCCGGTTCTTCGGCGGGGCCGACTTTCAGGCTGCGGCTGGCTTCGACCAGCCGCTTGAGGAATACGTCGTACACGTTTTGCAGGACGATGACGCGTGAACAGGCCGAGCATTTCTGTCCTTGGTAGCCGAACGCGCTTTTGACGACTGCCAACACGGCTTCGTCCAGGTCGGCATCGTCGTCGACGATGATTGCATTTTTGCCGCCCATTTCAGCAATCACCCGTTTGACGTGGCCGATGCCGGCGGCGGAAACTTCCGCTGCTTGACGATTGATTGCCAGGCCGACCGCTCGTGATCCCGTGAATGCGATGACCGCCGTATCGGGATGTTTGACCAGGCCGGCCCCGGCGATTTCCCCCTTGCCCGGCAAATAGTTCAGCACGCCCGGCGGCAGTGCCACCTCGTCGAAAATCTCCATCAGCTTGGCCGCGATGACCGAGGACTGTTCTGCGGGCTTCATTACCACCGTATTGCCCGTCGCCAGAGCCGCCGTGGTCATCCCGGTGAGGATTGCCAAGGGAAAGTTCCAAGGTGCAATCACCGCCGTTACGCCGCGCGGCAGATAAACGAACCGGTTCTCTTCGCCCGGCGCATCAACTCCTTGCGGCGCTTGCAATGCGACGGCGTCTCGGGCGTAGAACTCGCAGAAGTCAATCGCCTCGCAGACGTCGGCATCGGCTTCGCGCCAGCCTTTGCCGCATTCATAAACTTCCCAGGCAGCCAGTTCAAAGCGTCTCTGCCGCATACATTCGGCCGCGCGATGAAGGTAATCGGCTCGGGCCTCCGCCCCTAACGCGTGCCAGGCAGGCAAGGCTGCTTTCGCGGCGGCGACTGCCTGGTCAGCGTCCTGCGAACGGGCGGCAGAGATGGTCCCCACGACCCGGTCATTTTGCGACGGATCAATGGAAGCGAAACGCTCGGGCGATTCGACAGGCTCTCCGTCGATCCATAGCGGATAGGAGCGGCCGAGCTGCCCTTTGACGAGTCCCAGAGCCTGCTGCATCGAACGACGCTCCGATTCTCGCAGGAAATCGGCAGTTGGCTCATTGCGAAACGGCCCGATCCGCCGAGCTGGCGTGGCGTG
>JAICIG010000441.1 GCA_025924495.1 Pirellulales bacterium
GAGGCGGCCTTTCTGGGCGCCAGCGAAGTGGCCATGCCCGAGTTGGTCTCCAGTTGTTGCACGCTGCTGGTGCTCGCGCCGCTGGCGATGATGCCCGGCATGGGCCAGTTCCTGTTCAAACCGATGGCGATGGCCGTGGCATTTGCCATGATCTCCGCCTACCTGCTCTCGCGAACCTTCGTGCCCGCGCGTTGCGCCGCGTGGCTTAAGGCGCATGCCGCTCACGCCAGCCATGGCGAGGCGCAGCGCGGACTGATGGCCCGAGCCTTCGCCCGCTGGGAAGCGGTCATCGACAGGGGCATTCAATGGTACGTCGCGCGGTTGGATTCCGTGTTGCGGCATCGTTTGCTGACGATCGGCATTGCCGCCACGCTGATGACGGCCGTGATGCTCGGCTTGGGCGGCCGGGTGCGCCGCGAATTCTTCCCCGAAGTCGATGCCGGGGCTTTCGAAATGACGGTGCGGGCGAAAGCCGGCACGCGCATCGAAAAGACCGAAGAGCGAATCGGCCAGGTGGAAAAGCTCGTCCAGGACACGATCGGACGAGATCTGCAGATGATCATCAGCGAGTTAGGCGTCACGCCCGATTGGTCGGCCGCCTACACGCCCAACTCGGGGCCGATGGACGCCATCTGCAAAATCCAGCTTGAGGAGCATCGCCATCACTCGGCCCAAGAGTATGTCCACGAACTGCGTACGGCGTTCGCCAACGACCCGAAGTTCTCCGGCCTGGAGTTCGCCTTCGACGCGGGCGGCATGATTCGCGGAGCCATGAACGAAGGCAAGTCGACGCCTATCAATATCCGCGTCGAGGCCAAAGATCTGCAAAGGGCTCGCGCGGTCGCCGAAGGCATTCAGCGCGAAGTCCAGCTCATCGACGGCGTCGTCGACTGCCGCATCATCCAGCGATTGGATTATCCGCGTTACGTGATCGAGGTCGATCGGGCCAAAGCCGCCGACGCCGGACTGAATCAAAGCGACGTGATGCGAAACGTCGTGTCCGCGTTCAATTCCAGCATTCAGTTCAACAAAAAGAACTTCTGGATCGACCCGGTCAGCCACAACCAGTATTTCGTCGGCGTGCAGTATCCGGAATCCGAGATTGAGTCGCTCGACACTTTGAAGAACATTCCCGTCACGGGAGCTAAGCAAGGCCCGCCCGTTCCGCTGGGCAATTTGATCCAACAACCGATTCGCAAAGACCAGGCGCCGGCGGAAATTACCCACAACAATCTGGCGCCCGCGATCGACCTGGTGATGGGCGTTTATGGTCGCGATCTGGGGCACGTTTCGGACGACGTCTATAAAGTCGTCGCCAAGTTTGGAACGCCGATCGCAGGCAAGGCTTCCCTGTGGACTCCTTACGATCCGACGACGGGCAGCGAAAAAAAGGAAATGCAAGGCGCCAAGCTGCTGATCAGCGGCGAGTACTTGCGCATGCAGGAAACGTTCCATAACCTGGGCATGGGGCTGGTGCTGGCGTCGCTGTTGATGTACTTCTTGATGGTCGCCCTCGACAAGTCCTATGTCGTGCCCATCACCGTCATGCTCGTCGTGCCGCTGTCGCTGACGGGAGTACTGCCGACACTGTACTTGACCGGCAGCGCGCTCAACGTGCAATCGCTGTTGGGCATCATCTTTATCGTCGGCATCAAGGTCGCCAACACCGTGCTGATGACTGACTATGCCCAGGAATTGCGGCGCCACGAAGGCTTGACCCCCACGGAAGCCATTCGCAAGGCCGCCTCCATCCGCGTTCGCCCCGTGACCATGACGGCATTGGCCGCCTTCTTTGCCATGATTCCCACGGCGATGGCCATGCAGCGCGGCAGCGAGGCTAACGCGCCTCTAGCGCGGGCGATCCTCGGCGGCCTGCTGGCCGGCGAACCGGCGACGCTGTTTGTCTTGCCGGCGCTCTACTCGTTACTGGTGCGAGACAAGCATCCGCCGCAGTCTCATATCGAAACGATTGCGACGGTCCCGCAGGCCGGTATTTAGCGAGCGATCCTCGGGGGAGATCAAAGGGACGAATCCGCTATGGCAATATCACCTGCAATTATGTATCGCGCCTAGTGCACAGGAAGCCGTGGCGAGCATCATTGCTTGGCGCCTTAAGATACACTGGACATTGCACGGATGCCGTTCGCTTGATCCTTCGGGGCGGAGAGGGCTATGTGAAGCTACCCCTCGACCTTTACGCCGCTCCATGCTTCGCATCAAGGCGAGTTTTGGCGTACAATTCGCATGAGCGCGAACCTTCGCAAAGAATTGGCGGATGCCCTCCACGCGGCTGGCGACAGCGAACTGGAAGTGGTCGATCCGAGCAGGAATCGTACCTATGTGATCGTCGACAGCGAAATTCACAGTCGGGCGATGGAAGCGCTGCGCCGCCAGCAGGATCATGATGCAATTGCCGAAGGCATCGCGCAGATGGAAGCCGGACAAAGCAAGCCGCTTGATGAAGCGTTCGCGGCTCGGATTTACGAACACGCAATGACGTTTCGCGTGATTGTTCTTCCTCGCTCTGAAGCGGACATCGAGGCAAACGCTCGGTGGCGGGCGGAGCATCACTCCGCTGTTTTTGCTTCGGACTATTGGACGATAGTGGTGTGTAGCGAGTTAGATATTAGACCAGTCCCATTTATAACTGCGTGCCGCCTTCTCCCTAGCAACGGACACGTCGGTAAGGAACTAAACTCTTGCAATATGCAGAACGACAAAGAAGCCAAAAACGCGTCCGCGCGTGGTTTTGAAGACTTCCTTCGGTTGTGCTTCCGCTACTTTTCCTTCGTGAAAGGCCATGGACTTACTTCGCGTAAATGTGTCCAAGCAGGGCATGAGATTGCGGTGATCTATGAAAGCGCGATTCAACAAGTGACAATTCACTTCGAATCATTTTGCGGTCCTTGGGTCGTCATCGGAAAATAAGTTGCGCGAACTTGGGTTCGAAGAGGATTGCATCAACTTGAAGCGACGCTTAAGACGCGAGCCGATGATTCGCCACAGCCGCGCTCCTTGCAAGAAGCGTGCGGGCTATATGAACTTCGTCCCTTGGCACAACTGCTCAAGGAACGCTGGAACGATCTGTTTGCAGCGTTTTGATTGTTCGCAGGATTTTAGGGCAAGGGCAGATATGGGAGGCGGTTAGCTGGATAGGTCTAATCGCCGGCTCATAGAGGCTCATTTTCCTTGCAGTCTGCGAAGGGTGAAAAGCGGACTCAAGTTTCCAGTAAATGGCAATATCGCGAACGCAATAACCACCGCTACGAGATTGGCTGTCTCGTGCTATTCCTTCGCTCGTGTCCGCACTTCGTCAGCCGTGGGAAAATCGTCGGGCAGTTTTTGTTGAGTGACCTTGCCGGTGGCGGCCCATTCGGCGCCGCGCTCGAGGGTGACGATGAAGCCGACGCACTGCATGGCTTCGGGGCTGTGGCCTAGCGTGGTGTGAAAGACGCGGCCTTTGCCATAGTCGATCGCCATCAGCATCGGCTCGTGCTCGCCGGAGCCGCCCTGACCTTTGTCGGCATAAGCGGTGGCCAACACCGTCATGTTTTCGGCTGGGCCGCGGAGCCGGTCGTAAAGTTCGTCGGAAGCGTGCAGCCAGCTTGAGGGCAAGCCAGCCATGATCGGGTGTTTACTGTCGCGCGTGACTACCAGGAACGGATGCTGAGCGCCGTGGCTGCCGCCGCCGCCGGGCGAAGTGTCGCGCACGAGCTGCCCTTCGCGGAAACGGACATAAGGGCCCGATTTCTCATTGCGGCCGCCCCAGCCGCCGACGCCGATCATCTGGTTGTATTCTTTCCAATCAGGAAATGAGTTGTCGGCGGCATGGACCACCACCAAACCTTTCCCGTCGCGAACGAACTTGGCCAACGCCTCCTGAGTTTCCTTCGGCCAGGCGGCGCCGTTGTAATTGGAAACGACGACGTCATATTTCGAGAAGTCAGGGCGAAAGCCGCTCATGTCCTGCCCGTTGGCAGGCGAGGTGGCGACATCGACTGTGAACAGGCCCGATGCTTCCAGGTGCTTCTTTAAGAGCGGCGTCGTGGCCATCCAGTTGTGGTTGTTCTGGCCGTCGACGATCAGGGCTTTCAGTTTCTCTTCGGCCGAGACTGCTGCGGCCAGCAAGAAGCTAAGTCCGCAGGCGAGCAGGTTCGTTCGGTAGTTCATAGGCGGTTTCCTCGTGAAGGCGTTGCGTCGGACGGGAGACGGGGCGCGGTGCGCTTGGGGGCCAGGGCTGAGTGTAACCCGACTGCGAGGCGAAGAAAACGCGGAGAGTGCATCGGGCGCCATCGAAGGGCAGGTAGTAAGGCGTTCTCCCCTGCGATATTGCCGTTCTGTCGCGGCAGGCAGGAATGCCTGCCCTCCTGGTCAGGAGGATGGACATTCTTGTCCGCCACGTCGTTCCACCGCCCTTGTGTTTTGACGCCGGTTTCGTACCTTCGAGGGTTTGTCAGGCGCCGCGCCGGGGTCTTCATTCAAGGTGAATGCGGTTTCATGAGTCAGACTGCCGAGTCGAATTCCTCGCGCCGAATCGTGGCGGACGCCACCTGCACCTACTGCACATGCATGTGCGACGATATCGTGTTGACGGTGGAGAACAATCGGATCGTCGACGCAAAGAATGCCTGCGCCTTGGGCCGTGAGTGGTTCATGCGGCCGCGGCCGGAATATTCGCCGGCCTGCACGATCGAAGGACGCGAGGCGCCGATCGACGAAGGCATCGAGCGGGCGGCACAATTGCTCACCGAGGCCGAGTACCCGCTCGTCTACGGTCTGACCGAAACGACCAGCGAAGCGCAGCGCGTCGCGACGGCGATCGCCGATTGGCTGGGCGGCACGCTGGATACGGGGACCAGCATTGGCCATGCGCCTTCGGTGCTGGCGATCCAATCGGTCGGCAAAGTCACCTGTACGCTCGGCGAGATCGGCAACCGCAGCGACCTAATCGTGTTTTGGGGTTCGAACTGCGTCGAGACACACCCTCGCGTATTCACAAAATACACCGCCATGGCCCAAGGGATGTTCGTCCCCGGCGGGCGTGCCGACCGCACGTGCATCTTGATCGACGTCAAGCGCACGAAAACGGCTGAGGCGATGGACCAGTTCCTGCAAATCCAACCGAATGCCGATTTCGAGGCGATTTGGACCTTGCGGGCATTGTTAAAGGGCTTGCCGCTGGATGCGGCGGAAGTCCTGGCTCAGACCGGCGTATCACTGGAGGCTTGGAGCCACCTGGCGGAGCGCATGAAGCGCGCGAGGTTCGGCGCCATTATTTTTGGCATGGGGCTGATGCGCTCACGCGGCGAACATGCCAACTGCGAAGCGCTGTTCATGCTGAACCGGGAGCTGAATGGGTTTACGCGGTTCGTGACTCGTTCCATCCGGGCCCGCGGCAATGTGACGGGCGGCGACAAGCTGGTGGGCTGGCGGACCGGTTTTCCTTACGCCATCGACTTGGCGCGAGGCTATCCACGTTATAACCCAGGCGAATATACGTCAGTCGACGTGCTGGCGCGCGGGGAGGCCGATGCGGCTCTGATCGTGGCGGCCGATCCCCTCGGCACATTCGAAGCGAAGGCCGCCGAGCAATTGCGCTCGATTCCCTATGTCTGCGTCGGACCGCATGATACGGCGACCGCTGGCGGCGCCGCCGTGAATTTCACCACCGCGACCTATGGCATTCATACATCGGGCACGGTCTATCGCATGGATGATGTCCCGATTCGCCTGCGTCCTGCCCTGGCCAGCCGTTACCCCAGTGAATTCGACGTGCTGTCACAGCTCGAAAAACGCATCCGACAGTTGCAATTGGCCGTCACTTCCCACTAGTCTGGAGACAGGGCAGCGGCTCATTTGAGTCGGCCGTTGCTCGGCAGACCCCGGATGAATTCGCATGACGATCGTAGTGGAGTGCGGCAATTGCGGCCGGCGCTCGGGCGCCAAGGAAGAGTGGATCGGCAAATCGGTGAAGTGTCCCGGTTGCGGTCAGAAGGTCTTAATCACAGGGCCGTCGTCCCCAGCTCCGCAACCAGCACAGCAGGCGCCCTCGCGGCCCGCGGCAAAGCAACCCGGGCGCGCGGCGCCTTCGCCGCCGGCCGCAAAGCCTGTCGAGCGGCCCGGCGGAGCGCCTCAGTCGGCGCGCCGCCCGGCCCCGGCGCGCGCCGTCCCGGCGTCGCCACGTCCAGCGGCCGCCGTGCGACCGCAACAGCCTGCCAGAGCCGCCCCTGCCCAAGGAGCCATGCCGCCGCTCGGCGGCGACATGATGGATTTGCTGGGGGGCGGTTTTGCCGCAGGTCCGGCTGGCTTCGACCCGATGTCGGGCGGAGCGCTCGGCGGCGCCTTGGGCGCGCCGCCCGCGCCGCGCCGGCGCAAGGGTTCGAACAAGAACCTGTTCATCATTCTCGCGCTCGTGGGCGCCGGTGTGATGTTTTTGCTCTGTGGCGGAATTGCCCTGGTCATTGTGCCGCCGGCAATTCAAGCTGCCCGCAAAGCGGCAGCCGAAGCGCAAGTGCGCAA
>JAICIG010000442.1 GCA_025924495.1 Pirellulales bacterium
ATCTTGTTGCTGGCGCTGTTGCTGAGCGCCTTTAGTTTGCCCACGGATATTCAAAATCGGACGATCTACACCATCGTGACCAAGCCCGTCCGGCCCAGCGAAGTTGTGTTGGGGCGTACGCTGGGCTTCTCGGCGATCGGCACTGCGCTACTGTTTTTCATGGGGCTGGGGAGCTACTTCTTCGTCTCGCGCACTCTCAATCACACGCACGAGCTGACCGAAGAGGACCTTGCTCCGATCGAGGCTCCGGCCAATGAGCAGGGACCCGCTGGCAAACAAGGTCGAACGGGCTTTACCGCCGGCCATCGGCACGAGGTTGAACTCGACTCCGCGGGCAACGGGTTCACCAGCTCGGCGCAGCAGCACTTGCATCGCGTTACGGCGGTCGAACGCGACGGTCGCACTGAGTACGTCGTGGAACCGCCAATCGGCCAGTTCAAGGCCCGCGTGCCCGTATATGGCAAGTTGTCCTTCAAAGACCGCGCCGGCAATCCGACCGACAAGGGCATCAATGTCGGTAATGAGTGGACCTACCGCAGCTATATCGAAGGAGCCACGCAGGCATCGGCCACCTGGCGATTTCAGAACCTGCGGCAGCGCGATTTCCCGAACGGCATTCCGGTGGAAATGACCATCCGCGTATTCCGTACCTATAAGGGCGATATCAACCAAGGCATCGGCGGCACGATTACGCTCAGAAATCCGAAGAAGCCGGAAGTCAAACAGGTTTTGACAAACTTCGTCGCGCACGAATTCTCCATCGATCAGCACGTCATTCCGCTGGAGATGGACGATGATCAAGGGAAAAAGATCAACGTATTTGAGGATCTCGTGGCGGACGGAGAGTTGGACGTCGAGCTGACCTGCCTCGATCGCGCCCAGTTCTTTGGCATGGCGCAACCCGACGTCTATTTGCTCCGCCGCGAAGGGACGCCCTGGTTGAACTTCGTCAAAGGCTACGTCGGCATCTGGCTGCAGATGGTGATGATCACGGCTTTCGGCGTCATGTGGAGCACCTTCCTCAACGGCTCCGTGGCCATGTTGGCGACCGTAGCAACGATGATCGGCGGGTTTTTTGTGCAGTTTCTGACGCGGCTTTCCTTGAACGAAGAGCACGGCGGCGGCACCTTCGAGTCGCTGATTCGCATCGTCAAGCAAGACAATGTGATGAGTCCTTTAGAGCAGACGGTCACCAACAACGTAGCCATCTGGCTGGACAAGATCGAGCGCGTGCCGCTGTGGGTCGTGGCCAACTTGTTGCCCGATCTGCCCGCGATGAGCGATGCGTCGTATGTGTCGCATGGATTTGATATCTCTGCCGACCTGCTGTTGATCCACATTACGACCGCCCTGGGCTACGTCGTGCCGGTGCTGATCGCCGGGTTTTTGTTCTTCAAAGTGCGCGAGGTGGCGAAATGAACCGGCAGTCCCTGATTCGCAAGATCACCTATCTGGTGCTGATCGTCGTGCTGTTGTTGCCGCTGTCGTATTACAGTCAGCCTGCGACCGTGGAGGTGGGCAACGAACCTGCCAAACCTGGCGGACGGCTGGCCCAGTTGCGCGACCAGTACCAGCTTGGCCAGGCCAATCTGGGCGAGATCGATCCGGCGGGCGAGACGATCAAGTTGGCCACGCTCGGTCTCCGCGGCGTCGCCGCAAACATCCTCTGGGACAAGGCCAACGAGGCGAAAAAGACGGAAGATTGGACCGGCCTGCAGGTCACGCTCGACCAGCTGGCCAGGCTGCAGCCGAATTACATCAGCGTCTGGCGCTTCCAGGCCTGGAACGTTTCCTACAATATTTCGGTCGAGTGGGACGACTACCACGATCGCTACTTCTGGGTCAAGGAAGGCATTAAGTTCCTGCGGCGCGGTTCGCGTTACAACCAGATGGAGCCGCGGCTGATCTTCGATACCGGTTGGTTCACCGCCAATAAGATCGGCGTGGCCGACGAGCGCGTGCAGTTTCGCCGCTTGTTCCGCGAAGACGACGATCCGGAATTTCCCAACCACCGCTCGCGGCCGCAGAATCGCCGCGATAACTGGCTTGTCGGCCAGGAGTACTTCGAGCAGGCCGTTTCGCTGGTCGATGACCGAGGCGCTTCACTGAAGACCATGAACCCGTTGACGTTCTTCAACCAGCCGGGCATGTCGCAGATCAACTACGCGAACGGCCTTGAGGAAGACGGCACGTTCGAGGAAAAAGCGAAAGTCGCCTGGCAAGAGGCTGACCGCCGTTGGAAGGAGTTCGGCAACCGAGAACTGCATACGACCGACGGTTTCACGGTTCGCCTCAACGACCTGGACTTGCATCGCGAGAAGCTGGCAAAAGCCGTGGCCGAGCTCGACGCGCTGGCGCCGGGCGCACGCGACGAGATTCGCGCGGAGAAGAAGAACAAGCTATCGCCGGCCGACCGCGAAGTACTAACCATCCCGGTCGAATCTCGCAGCCCGGAAGAAGCCGGACAAGCTTATCGGGTGGAAATGCAACTGAGTCCCACGCATCAGGAAGTGGCCGACCGCGTGAAAGGGGAGTCGGCCGAAAAGGCCAAGAAGTTGCTCCGCGAGATCGGCTACCTGGACGCCATAAGTCATGCCATCGACCGCGATCGCGGCACGATCAACTTCCGCTACTGGCAGACGCGCTGCCAAATGGAAATGACTGATTCCTCGCTGGAAGCCAGACGCCTGCTGTATCAGGCGAAAAAGCTGTATGAAACGGACGCGGCCTTGCCCGAATCCCGCGAGGCTTACGAGAAAGGCTTTGCCGAATGGCGAAAAACCTTGGATGCCTTCCCGGAAGTCAAGGAAGACAGCATCGGCTCGGACGACATGATCGATACCATCAAAGGTTATGCCGAAGTCCTTTCGAAGCTTGATGCGCCATTTCCTGACGACTTCGTGCTGAAGGACTTCCTTGAGGCTTATCGCAAGCGGAATCCGGTGGCTCGTCTGCCAGGCATGCCGGAACCCGAATTTCAGCCTCCCCCGCAGCAACAGCCGCCTCCTGGCGCGCCGCCGCGTTCCGCTCAGTGAGCATGGACCGGGGCGCCTCGGCTGAGTGAAGGCCTGGATTGGCAGGATGAGCTTACAAAACGCCCGGGTCCGATGTTCGCGGGGGGCAACTTGAATTAGAATTGAGCGGTGCTAATGGCAGCGGCAGCGCTTTACTGACCGCGACAGCCAGCGACCAATTCATATTTCATAGGCAGCCGAGACGCCGGAGGATGATTTTGATGACGCTACGACGTCGCACTGCACGGGGCGTGGTGGGCGGCTGGCTGTTTACGGTCGGCGCGATCGTGCTTTCGGCGTCGGCCTCGGTCACCCAAGCGCAGGATGGCGCTGTACCGGCTCAGGCAGGCGGGGCGCCAGGAATGCCCGGGCCCGGCGCCATGCCGGGTCCTGGGGCCATGCCGGGTCCTGGGGCCATGCCGGGTCCTGGGGCCATGCCAGGAGGCATGCCGGGCCCAGCTAACCCTGCCGGTCAGGCTGCTCCGGCGCCCGCCGCGGCGGCATCCCCGGCCCAAGCGGCCAAATCGTTTTTGACCTCATCTACCGGCGGCATGCCTTGGCAGGTGGGAGCAATGTTTACGGCATTCTGGGTCTTGATGGCGGCGGAAATTGCCATCATTTCCAAGCCGTCCAAGCGCTTGGACAAGCCCAAAAAACAGCAAGAAGCCGCCGAAGCCGAATAGGGCTGCCCGCCGGGACGACAACCGCAACGAAATCTGCGCAGCAGCGAGACAAGTCTGAGCCAACGAGAGGAGACGTCATCAGATGGACGGCTGGAAAACGATGCTCATGATTCACCGGCTGGGCCTGATCTTCATTGGCCTATGGATTCTAGGCAGCGTTCGCAAGGAAGGGCTGTGGAGCAATATCCTGCTGTTGTGCAACTGGTGCATCGCATTCTACGCCACGTGGCTCACTTGGCAGCCGGCGCTCAAAGGAATTCTCAGTCTGGCCAAGCCCGCGCCCAACGATCAATTGCTGATCCTGGGAATAGGCATGGCCGTGATTTGGGTCTTGTTTCTGGTCTTTCTCGGAGTGCTGCGAACCGCCACCGATAAATTGTCGAACGTCAAGGTCGCATTTCATCCGTTGGTGGACCGCTTCGGCACGTTCATTTGCATGGCAATCTTGATTGCCAGCATCCGTTACAGCGCCTTGCCGATGCAACTGCTGTTGGAACTCGGCAAGAATTCCTGAGTTGCGAACTTCAACTCAGCGCTGATAGGTTCCGACCAGTTCGCCTTCGGCGAGGATGTGCCCTTTCATGGCCTTGAGCAAGGCATGTTTGTCGGCCTTGGCCGGCAGCTTGAGCGGAACATCCAAGGCGTAAATACGAAAGTGATAATGGTGCACGCCGTGTCCGCGAGGCGGGGCGGGCCCGCGGTATCCAATCGTGCGGCCAGACTTCCAGGAGTTGAGACCCTGCAACGCGCCTCGCGGCGATTCGAGCTGTGCATCGCCGGGCAGCCCTTCGGGCAGCTCGCGTACTTCAGCAGGAATCTTATAGAGCAGCCAATGCACCCACGGCTTGGCGCTTGGTGCGTCGGGATCGATGCAAATCAGCGCGAATTCCGCCGTCCCCTGGGGCGCGTCCTTCCATGTCAGGGCAGGCGATACGTCCTTCCCGTCTTCCGTGTATTTCTTGGGGATTACGGTCCCCGGAAAAAAGGCCTCGCTCGTCAAGTCGATGGACATTGGCGCTCCTCCTTCGCATAAAGTCGCCAGACCTGCCACGCCCACAGCAATTAACGCAACGATTCGATTCATGATCGGTGTTCCTGCAAATGCGAGGGGATGTCCGGAATCGCCGCGGCAAGGCAACATCGCCGACTCCTGTTCAGCTGGCGGCTGATCTCCCTCGCTCCGTCGCAACGTCGTTTCTCCCCTCAAAAAATCGTCAGCTCCTGTTCAATGAAACGTTTCCACAAACCGCCGATATTCGACATGTGCTCGCGGGCGATCGCCTCGATCATTTCTCGGACGTCGTCCATGAGTTGGCCGTGGGCTAGTCGCACCCTGATCGCTGCGACCTTCGGATCGTTCACCGGACGGCCGATCTGGCTGACCAGATAACACTCGGCCGCGTCGACGCCGGATGCCTGCTTCACGATCGTTTCGCAAATCAGCCGGGCAGCGACGTTGTAGAGCTTGCCGACATGGGTGATCGGGTTCTTACCGGCAACCGCCTCCATCGTCATCGGACGACCCGGCGCGATCAGCCCGTTGGCGCGGTTTCCTCGGCCGACCTCTCCATCGTCGCCGGCCTCGGCCGACGTCCCGGTCACCGTCAAGAAAACATTGCTCGCCGCACAATCATCCGCGGCGTTGACCGAGACGTCGAGCGTATCGGCGAGCATCGTCTCCGCGGTACGCCGAATCGATGACCTCAAGCTCGTCTTTTTTTCCAGATAATCGTCCACGCTCGAAACGAATCGATCGACAAACGCACAGGCGACGGTCAGCGACGTCTGCCCGTCGAACCGCAGGCCGAGCACCTTGACGTCTTCGCCAATCTCGGGGGAGACCTGCCTGGTCGAGGGCGAATTGATGTCCCGTTCGATGCGGTAAACGGCCTGCTCCAGGCTTGTCAAAGGAGCATATCCGACGCCGCACGACGTGTCGTTCGCCAACCATTCGCCCGTTCGCTGTTGGCGCAGATAGAGATCCGCCAAGTCGGCCGAACCAGGGCGCGTATGCACGTGAATGCGGAGATGTTTCTCACTGTCGAGCGCATGGAAGTGCCGCTGGAACCAGTGGAGACTGCTCGCGCGGGCCAATTCTTCGACAGGCACGCGGACGCCTTTCAGTTCCGCGGTGACCCGGCCCGCCAGATGGATCTCGATGGGCTCGAGCACTTGCCCGCCGCCGAAGCTTGGTCGCGCTGAACCGCCGACTAGCAACGCCTTGTCGACATTGTGGTGGAGGATCAGGCCGAAGCGGTCCAGGTAAAAGCGACACAGCGCCAGGCTGAACTCTTCGGCCAGTGCGTCACAGATCGAGTCCGGATGTCCAAGCCCTTTACGTTCGACAATTTCGGCAGGCTGCGATTTTGCTGCCTCAGGCGACAGGGGAGTCAGGATCAGCTTCATCGCCGTCTTGCCGCTCGCATGGTTCTGGCCGAATGCGGAAGTCCGCGCGTAAGATCGTCGGCAAAACACGTGCCGGCGCTTCCAGACCCGAAAAATGGCCGCCGGGAGCTCGCGCGCGGGCAGATTGCCGGGGTTGTGTGCGGCCGCCATGTGCGAAAATGCGCGCTTCGTCGCTTGAAACGGCAGCCGGCGTTTAATTGCGGACTTTGTCGAGTTGCCCTGGCCCAATAGCTGCCTTGATCGCATCTCGGTTGCACGCCCTGAACTTGTCCGGCGCTCGGCAATTCCTTTCTTACGGTCGCGAACCTATTAGAATGGATCAACCTGCCGAACTGGCTGGGGGCGTTGCCTGCGCCTCCTTGTAACTTTCCCTCAAGGAAATTCTCGATGCGGACTTGG
>JAICIG010000443.1 GCA_025924495.1 Pirellulales bacterium
AGCAGATCCACTTCGAGATTAAACTGCCGCCCAAGGCGCCGGAGTTGCAACTCGACAAGGATAAATTCGTCGCGGCCCTGGTCAATCTGCTGGGCACCGCCGCCAAGTACACGCCCGACGGAGGCCGCGTGACTTTCTCGGCGGGCCTGACGGCGCACACGCTGGAGATTCACGTCGAGGATTCAGGCATCGGCATTTCGGAAAGCGAGCTGCCGAAAATCTTCGATAAATTCTTCCGCAGCGACGACGATCGCGTGCGGGAGATTCCCGGCAGCGGCTTGGGGCTGGCCTTCGTTCAGGAGGTGGCGCGCCTGCACGGCGCTACGCTCGATGTCCACAGCGAGCTGAACAAGGGAACCAAATTCACCCTCAGTTTGCCTCTGGCTTAGAGGGACGGCCGCCATGTTTCAGCTAACTCGACAGGGGGCGATTGACGTCATCCGCGGCAGCGACGCGCTGACGCTGGAGAACGTGCCGGATGCGGCGCGCGTGCTGCAGCAATGCGCCGCCAATAAGCAGCCCCGCGTGGTCTTCGATCTGGCCCGAGTGCCCCTGATTGACAGCAGCGGCCTGGAATTGCTGCTCGATACGCAGGACGCCTATCTTTGCGATGGAGGCGCGCTGAAGCTCGCCGCGCCGAACGTCCTGTGCCGCGACATTCTGGCCGTGACCGGCCTCGACCACCATTTCCAGATCTACGACGGCGCCGACCTTGCCGCGGGGAGCTTCGTCCATTGAACGCTCCACCGCCGTTAGTTGACCCAGCACCGAAACGGACAAACCGCGGGGCGACCGCAAAGTCGAAGCTCGGCGAGCACCTGCTGCGCGCCGGGCTCATCACGTCCGCCGACCTCGAGCAGGCGTTGGCCATGCACGCCTCCAAGGGCATCCGGCTGGGAGAGGCGCTGGTCGAGTTGGGCGTGGTCGAACCCGACCAACTGCTTCCGTTTTTGCGCCATCAGATGCAAGTGCCCGCGGCTCGGCTGCGAGAGGGGCTGGTCGATCCGCACATCGTCAAGCTGTTGCCCCGCTCCAAAGCTGAATCGCTGTGTTCCATCGCCCTGTTCAAGGTGCGAGAGACGCTGACGGTGGCGATGGCGCAACCGCTCAATCTGGAGCTGGTTGACGAGCTTGAACGGATCACCGGACTCAAGGTCAGGCCGGTGGTGGCTCTGCAAGCCGACATTCGGCGAATGATCGACCGTTGCTACCAGGACGGCTTCGAAGTCGACGCGGTCACGGCCGATCTCGATGAGAATGCGGTCGCACTCGAAGACGATGCGCTGCACTTCGATCTGAATAGCCTGCAGGCTCTGGCCGAAGAGAGCCCGATCATCAACTTGGTGAACTACTTCATCCTGCATGCCATTCGGCAGCGCGCCAGCGATATTCACATTGAGCCCGGGCACAAACAATCCTCGGTGCGGTTTCGAGTCGATGGGCAATTGCGCGAGGTGTTGAGGCCGCGCAAGGAGTTCCACGCGGCCATTGTCTCGCGCGTGAAGGTCATGGCGCGGATGGATGTCGCCGAGCATCGATTGCCGCAGGACGGCCGTATGCATGTTGTCGTCGAGGGGCGCGAGATCGATCTTCGCGCCTCGACGCTACCCACCGTACTGGGCGAGAAAGCCGTGCTCCGCGTGCTCGATCGCAAGAACGTGACGATGCATTTGGATCAACTGGGGCTGCCCGAGGACTCGCTCGGCCAGATCAAGCAGATGCTGGCCAGGCCTTACGGCCTGGTGCTTGTCACCGGTCCGACCGGCAGCGGCAAAACGACGACGCTGTACTGCGCATTGGAATTGATCAAATCGGTGCATAGCAACATCGTCACCGTCGAAGACCCGGTGGAGTATCAGATCGAGCAGATCAACCAGGTGCAGGTTGACAACGCCACATCGCTAACGTTTCCCAACGCGCTGCGATCGATCCTGCGTCAAGACCCCGACGTGATCATGATCGGCGAAATTCGCGACGCGCAGACCGCAGAGGTGGCCATTCAGGCCGCCTTGACCGGGCATCTGGTGATGAGCACGCTGCACACCAACGATAGCGCTGGCGCGGTGACGCGGTTGCTGGACATGGGCGTCGCCGGATACAAGATTGCCGCGGCCCTGGTGGGCGTCGTGGCGCAGCGCCTGGTGCGAACCATCTGTCCTAAATGCAGGACGTATCATTACCCGCCGTCCGAAATCTTGCACGCGATCCATTACGCGGGCGACAATCGCCGCCAATTCGCCCGCGGCGAAGGCTGCAGCGAATGCTTCGACACAGGGTTTCGCGGCCGGCAAGGGATCTATGAAGTGCTCACCTGCACGCCCGAACTGCGCGACCTGATTTCGGAGACTCCCAACGTGGGACTCATCAGGCAATGGTACCGCGCCCAGGGCGGGCGCACGTTGTTGGAACAAGGAATTCGCCTGGCCGAAGCCGAGCGGACGAGTCTTGATGAGGTCATGCGCGTGGCCTTCTTTGAGTAGGCCGCGGCCAAAGACGATTACGCTGAGAAATATCTGCAAGCATGGCACAATTCAGCTACACGGCGCGCTCGGGCACGGGCGAAACACGACGGGGAGTTCTCGATGCGGCTTCGCTGACGGCCGCTCGAAAGTCCCTGCGCGACCAAGGCCTGTTTGCGCTCACCTTGGCAGCCGCCCGCGAATCCGCCATCCCGGGCGTCTTGTCGGCCCCTCGAGGCCGGAAACGGCGCATCACGACTCGCGACCTCTTGATGTTAACCTCGCAGTTGGCCGTGATGTGCCGATCCGGGGTCGACCTGGCCGAGGCGCTGCGCAGCGTAACGTTGAATTGTCAGCAGCCTGCCCTGCGCGAGGTGCTGAATGCCGTGTACCGCGATGTCTCCGAAGGCCAATCCGCCTCCGCCGCTTTGAACAAGCACGCCGACGTGTTTGGGCAAGCCTACGTTGCCAGCCTCGCCGCGGGGGAAGCGACGGGCAACATGGCCGACGTGCTGAGCCGAATGCGCGAACTGCTGCACCACCAGGCCAAGCTGCGCAGCACCGTCCGCAATACGCTCGCCTATCCCGTAGTGCTGTTGGGGCTCTCGGCAGTCGTCATCAGCGCGGTGATCTTCTTCGTATTGCCGCAATTCGCCGGAGTCTTCGAGACGCTGGAAATTCAGCCGCCGGCCTCCACGCAGTTCTTACTCGATATCTCATGCGAGGTTCGCTCGCGCGGCTGGCTTTGGTTTGGGTTGGCGGCCATCATCGGCGGCGGACTCGCTCATTTCCTGCGCAGCGAGGGCGGGAAGCGCTGGCGCGATCAGATGCTGCTGAACCTGGCAGGAACTCGCGAGGTAGCCCGACTGTTGCTTACCGGACGTACCTTCCGTCTGATCGGCGCCATGCTGCAGAACGGCGTGCCGCTGCTAGAAACATTGAGTCTCTCTCGGACGGGCATTGGAAATCGCTGTTTTGCCGACCTGCTCGATCAGTTGCAGCGCGACGTCATTGCCGGACGCGGCATTGGTCAATCGCTGGCCGCCTCGCGCTACATTCCCGGCGGGGCCGCAGAAATGGTCATGACCGGCGAACGGACCGGAAGCCTGGGCAGCGTCATGGAAATAGTCGGCCAGTTCTATGAGGAGGACGGCGAAGAACGCTTGCGCGAAGCGGCCAAAATGCTCGAGCCGCTGATCATCATTGTCATGGGCGCCGTCGTGGCCTATATCGTCCCCTCGGTGATGCTGCCGATGTTCGAATTCTCCCAAGGGCAATGAGGCCGGAAAACGAGACATGTGCGCATTGGCTCTGGCAAACCTGGCATCCGCGGCAAAGCGTTTACCGCATCGGTCCACTCGAGGCTGGATCGGCATCGACATCGGCAGCCGCGCCATTAAGGTAGCGCAAGTCGAGCGCGCTCAAGGCGAGATGCGGATCGTCGAAAGCCTGGTGCTGGAAGACGACGCTCGGTCCGTGCTCGACGAGCAAAACCGCCTGGCCGACTGGGCGCCGCTGGCGATGGAAGCCCTGTTGCGAAGCGCAACTCATGCTTCGGGCAAAACGGCGGCATGCGTGATCTCGGTTTCGGCCACTGAGTCGCGAACGATCGAAATTCCGCTGGCGAGCGAAGCGGAGATGCACGGAATGATCGCCCAGGAACTCGAAGTTGTGGAAGACGGGGATTCGTCGCTACCCGACCGCGAGTTCGACTATTGGGTCATCGACGATCCCGGCCGGAGCGACAGCTCCGAATTGGCGCTCGTCGGCGCGATTTCGCTGCCAAGCGCGCTGGCAGAGTCGGTCGGCCGGTCAGTGCTGCGCTGCGGCTTGCGGTGCGAGGTGCTCGACGCGGCGCCTTGGTCCTTGTCGAGAGCGATTGGTTTGACCGCATCGCCGCCGCCCGAGCAGCCCTCGGCTGTGCTCGACTGGGGCGCATCGACCGCCATGTTGACCGTCGTGCGGCATGGCCAGCCGGTCTTTACGCGAAGCCTGAGAGATTGCCCGTTCCGCCGAGTCTCGCAAGCGATCCAGAACGGCCTGGGAGCGACGCCCGACGAGTGCTGTGAACTACTGAACAATTATGGCGTGGCCGTAGGCGGCCCCGCTGATGGCGATGTGGAACGCGTCGTCTCTGAGCTAATCTCCGATGCGATCCAGGCGCTGGTTGAGGAGATCAACAAGACCTTGTCGTACTTGAAAGGTCAACGGGGCTCAATCGCGCCGGAAAAACTGTGGCTGGCGGGAGGCGGCGCGACGGTACGGAACCTCGACGCTCTCTTGTCCGCACGGTTAGGGCTCGCAACGGCAAGTTGGGAGATGCCTCGCGTTAGCGATGCCGCAAGAGCCGCCCCCACGGCCTTGTTCGCGCAGGCGGCAGCGCTTTCCGCGTTGAAATGGAGTAGCTCATGACGCACGTCAATCTGCTTCCAATGCACTGGCGCTCGCGGCAAATGCTGGGCCGCTGGCTCGCTCTGTGGGCGCCGATCTGGGTCGCCTGTCTGGCAGTCTGCAGCGCGATGTGCGTGACGATCTACAGCGAACGGAACGAATGCACTTCGGAGCTGAATATCGCCCGCCACACTTGCGGCCCGCTGCTGGCGCTTCAATCCAGCAGCGCGCGGCATCGTCGGCAACTGAAGAAGCTCAAGGAACAATTAGCGCTCATCGCGCAACTCGAAGATAAAACGCCCGTCTATTCGTTGCTGGGCCTCCTCAGCCAAAGCGCGAAAGAATGCTCGGGGCGGATTCGAGTCGACCGTTTGAGTTTTTCGCAGACGCGGCCCGCACCGAAAGCGGTCGGCCCAACGCCGGGAGCTCCGGCCAGACCCGGCGCCGCCCCAGAGCCGGACGGCGTGAAGCATCTCCTGCAACTGTCTGGGGTGGCGCAAGACAATCTCGCCATCTCGCAATTGGTCTCCTCGTTGCGCGATAGCCGCCTTTTCGACCGCGTCGACCTGAAATCGGCCTCGGGCGCCGGCAGCGGCGCCATGCGGTCTTACTCCATTGAATGTGCGTTCTAGGACGGTGATCTAATGCCCACAACCATGCGCGAGCGAAAACTTTGGGCCGGCGCGTTGGCCTTGCATGTCTCGGCGCTCGCCGTTGTCGCCACCGAAGTGGCCGTTGCACTCTGGAGCGTTTATTGGCCGGTGCAAGAGCAATGCCAGGAACTTCGCACCCAGACCGCCGCTTTGCAACAGATTCTCTCGCGGGGCGACAAAATCAAAGATGAAAATCTTCAACTCGCTGAGCAACTTGCCGAGTTGGAAAGTCGCTCTGCCAACATGTGGGAGCGCATTCCCCTTGAGCCCAGTGAAGCTGAGTTCCTCTCTGAAATCAGCGAATTGGCCAGCCACGTCGGCTTGGAGCTTTCCAACTATAGTCCGGGCAATGCGGAGCAGCGGGCCCACTATGACGAGATGGAAGTGCGGTTGGCGCTCAAGGGAGGTTATGGCGGCATCTGTCGATTCATTGAGCGCATCCATTCGCTCCACCGCCTGAACCGCGTTAACCAGTTGAGTATCGGCAGCGAGCCCACGGGCAAACATTACCCGGTCGATCTGACCCTGTCCGTGTTCTTCGCTCCGAAACCCGAAGGGCAGCCCTCCAAGGCAAAGGGCTCTTGACGATGCCGAAGACCCCTCTCTCCATCTCGCGCGGCCAGATCGCACTGATCTGCGTCTTGGCTGCCGTTTTAGTTGGCGTAGTGATCAGCAATTGGCCGTCCGAATTGCCCGTGGAAGCGGAATTGGCGACGGGGATTGCCGCTCATCCAACCGGCGCGCAGCCAGTCGGCAAGCAAGGCGCCGTTGCAACAAGTCAATTGAAGAAGCGCTGGCCGGAGTTCAGTCTGGAAGAAACGGCCGCCTTTGACCCTTTCGCCGCCGCACCTACTAAGACGGAAGCCGACAGCGGCCTGGCGGCTGCTTCCAGCCAGGCCGGCGCCTCATCGCAAGCAGAAGATGGCGAGCAGGCAGAAAGCGCGCTCGACGCTCACTCGGCCAGCGA
>JAICIG010000444.1 GCA_025924495.1 Pirellulales bacterium
GATTGCCGGGTCTGCTCGCCGCAGCGGACTAGGGGCGGAAAGCGCGACCGGCGGACTTCCTGGCAGCATGCAACAGGGCGGCGCACGCGGCGCCCTAGGGCAAGAAGCGCAGTTGCTTGAACAGGCCCGAGGTCCAGAAACGCCGGGATTCAATCAATGGTTTGGGGGCTACCGCGGCTTTCAAACGGGGCTCGGGGCGCTGCAGACCGCCGAACAGGGGGCGGTTGAAATGGGCACGGGCGAAATTGGCGGCGAAGTGGAAGCCAACGAACTGACGGAATTCGGCGGAATTCCTGCGCGCCAAGCACGCGCAGAGCGCGGCGTGGGCCGAGATATCTCCGGCAGCGGGGCTTGGTTCAACGCCGGTTCGCCATTCGGCATTAAATATGGATATGGCAGCGGCTACGGTTACGGCGGCTATGGTTTCGATAACCCGTATGGGTATGGCAGCCGTAGCGGTTCAGGCGGCGCCTACGGTTTCGGCTTCGGCCCCTATGGCTCTGTCGGCGGGCAGACGGGCGAGCGACTAAGCTCGCTGATCACAGGAAATCCAGAGGCGGGCCGACTGATTGGCAGCGAGCCTCCTTCGATCGGGGCGCCGGCGCGATTGGAAGGACCTGTAGGGGGCACGTTCGGCCGCGCGGGTTCCGGCGCGCGACGGCTGGGCGGCAGTGCCGCCGGGGAATGATCCGCATTCTGCATTCTCTTGCAAGTTCTGTGCAGTTCGCTTGTAAAAATCCGGCCGCCCGGTCTCGAGTTGCATCGCGGACCTGGCGGCTGCCTTTTTTCTCTGTCTGATGTTCTGCACAAAACGATTTATCGGGCCGGGGACACTCCCCATTGGCGCAACCCTGAATATTCAGCCAGGTCAAGCCGAGAGGCTTTCCCTGGTCAGCGGAAGGTCCGCGAGCCGTGGCTGAACGCGCGCTAATGGATTGCCTTGTCAAAAGTGGGCTCAGGACGACCGCTAGTTCGGCGAATACGACCTAAAGATTGTCGTTCTCGCTTTGCCCCAGATCGGAGCCAGAGCAGAAACCAGGAGCGATGAAACGCTTGCGATTCGCAGGACAAGCCATCGCAATCGCATTGGTTGCGTTACGACGAGCAAACGCAGCACTTCAGCCTGATGGAGTGGGCCTAAACTAACCCGAAGCGCCAGCGAGGGATGGCAGTCGCCGGTAGGCGACCCTTCAAGGCCGTTCGCCCTCGCTGGCGCTTCGGGTTAATATGGGTCGAGGAATAATCCGGGTTAGCCGCTTAAAGAGCGGGCCGCAACCGCAGCCTTGATGCCAGCAAGGCAACGCACGCGATGCAAAACGCACTTGAGAGTTCAGCGAAACCGGCTTCGCGGCGCCAATTGGCTTCTGACGCTTTCGCTGCGTGCAGATCGACTCGACTAGAAATTTCCAACGGCCTTGTTGTAATACTCGTCGGTATCCAGGATCGTTTCCGTGTTGTTTTCGGTTCCGTAACCCTGCGAAAGATTGAACAGGAACGCCTGCAAACCGGCCGGGTCGGCCGGACGATCGAGATATCGTTCGAACAAGTTGTTGATCGACCGTGTCTCGGCCTCAATGCTGTTGAGTATTTGGCCGGCGAGTTGGACATGCGTAACGCCCATCGCGAGTTCCTGTTCATAAAAAGCCAGTGCAGGCGCATCAGGAGCACGCTTCAAAACGTCTTCGAAGATCGCCGTGATGAAGCCGGCATCCGTCCCGCCGCCGCGATTTACATAATACTCTTGCGACGACATCAAAATCGCCGAAGTTCGCCGCTCCGTTCCCGGTCCGCTGTGGATGCCCTGCG
Organism: Pirellulales bacterium; assembly: GCA_025924495.1. The sequence goes on from JAICIG010000444.1 coordinate 1,807, forward strand.
TGCTATTGACGAGATTTAGAAAATAATTCTCGCCGGCGGGGTCTGCGGCCCGGTGCAAGAAAGTCTGGTAAGCGCTCTCGATTTCGCCACGGCGATACTCATAGGGCGGAGTAACTTCGAGCAAAATATATCCGAAAGTCTGGCGGTCTTCGTGGTTCTTGATGAACTGTCCCGTCCAGAAGTTGACTTCATCCATCGAGATTGGCCGTTGCAGCGTGTCTTGCAACACTTCATAGACATAACGCTGATCGGCAGTGCCTTGCGTGCCGTCGGGCAGCAACGGGGCGATCCTCGCCTGGCTTACGGCAAACGTCGGCCCCATGCCGGTCTCCGTAATGCCCACGATGAGGGGGAACTTGTTTTCGTCGGCATAAGTATGCGAGCCGGTGACGATATACGTCGTGCCGAACTCCGTCACCGTTCCATTGGTAATGCTGCCGTCCCCCCAACTAATGACGGCCGAGAACTGGCTGGCCGGCAAACTGCCATCGCCTGCCGTAAACGTGGCTACGGGGACGTTGTTCAACGGAGCCCCCTCGAAGCCTGCCACGGCGACTGGGGTGGCGGAAATGGGCACAGCGCTCGGAACCCAGCGCAGTTCTAACCGTTCAGCGCTGATATTGCGCCCGAGCGAATTCCACGATCGCTTCTTTGGTTGACGACGTGGTTTAGCCGTGCGATGGCGGAAGGCGCCGCGGAAGCGGTCCAGAATTTCGGTCAGCGTCGGGATGGAAAGATTCTTCATAATTGACTGCTCCGGTACGTCTCCACGCGCGGCGGCGAGATTCCGCATTACTTCAGTTAACCCTAGTCAGCCGCATACATCGGGTCAAATGGACCTTTGTTTCGGGTCACGCCTAAAATGATTTCTCCGCTGCGTTATTCAGGATTTCCCGACGCAGCCAGTGGCTGATCGAGCCCGCGATTCAGCGCCTGGGTCGGCGGGATACCCGTAGCGACAAGCAACCGGAACTGCGCCTGATTAAATGCAGTGACGGCCTTGATCAATTCCTGGCGAGCAAAGCCCAGTTGATTGACGCTATTGAGCACCTCAATGGGCAGCGCCTCAGCGCCACGAAGGCGTTGGAACTCCTCGCGAAAGCCTTCTTCGGTGTCTTTCAATTGTCGTTGGGTAATCAGGATTTGAATCCGCTCGCCTTGGAGCAAGCCATAGGATGCAATGACTTCTTGCCGCACGCCGTTCAAAGCTCGCGTTCGTTCGGCTCTGGACTGGTTCATCACGGCCCGACGTTCAGAAACCGTGGCGTAGTTTCCCACACCCAAGTTTTGCAACGACCAGAGCGCGAGCACGTCGAAATCGTTGCGGCCGCCGAAGTTGCTCATTTTGGGCGGGAACAGCACGCTGCCGCCGCCGAAGGAACCCGCGCTGAATCCTAGCGACACCAGCGGAAACAAGGGTCGCGTCTGTTCCTGCCGCAACCGCGTCGCATTCGTCTGCACAGTGGCGCTCGCCGCTGCCAACTCGGGGCGGCGGCGTTCTGCCATGCGGATGAGCGGCTCCAGGTCTTCTCTCGGGCCGAACAGGTTGACGCCTGCGATCGGGCCGCCAACTGTTTTCAGCCGCGTCGTGGGATCGAGACTGAGCAACTCGGCGAGCCGGGCCGAAGCTTCCGCCACGCGTCCTTCGGCGAGTTGCACCTCCGTGTGCATCAGATAAGCTTCCGTGCGAGCTCGATTGGCATCTCCTTCGCGTCCTTGGCCCGTTACGGCATAAGACGCGGTAATGCGCACGATTTCGGCCGTTTCCAACTCGGTTTGCTTGGCGGCCAGGTAGCGACCCTCGGCATTCAGCAAGTCGAAATAGCGGATAATCGCGTTGAGCATCAACGTATTGGCCGTCGCCCTCGAATCGTATTGCTTTGTGGCGACTTCCTGGCGGACGGCGAGCGGTTCGTAGATCGCGTCGCCCAAATGCGCGAATAACCGCACCATTGGAACCGCCAGGCTTTCTGCCGCCCACACGCGGCTACCGCCGCCGAAGTAGAGCGATTGGCTGTAGATATCTTTAATCTGACCGGTCGAAGCCTGGAAATTGCCTTCGTGCTTGTGATAGGCGGTGCCCGCATTCAAGCTCGGCAGCAGCATCGAACGGGCCCTTTGTTGCAATGCGAGCACCTCGCGCACCGCTTCGCGAGCGCCCGCCACGGTCGGGTTGGCGGAAAGCACCAGGCGAATCGTCGTCGGCAAATCGATTTCGAACACGCCATCCGGCTCAGGCAGCACGAGCGGCGCGTCGACTGTCTCAGCTTGCGTGCGGTCGCCCGGCAACAATCTGCCCTGGGTGGGAACCTGGGGCTGGGCGGGCTCGGCCGATTTCAATACCGGCTCGGCTGGCGAGGACTCCGCTTGTGGAAGGCGACGGTGGCTCGCAAGGTAGGCCGACTGGGTCACAAACGGCGAACTCCCGTCGGTATGAGCTGCGTTGCCGGCCGAGTAGGTCGACTTGACGGGCTCACGACGGACCGGCGGCAATCGGTGGATCGGCGCCTTCGCGTCTTGGGTGGCCTGGTCCTTCGGCGAATGCGCGATTTGTTGCGCAGTCTGCCAACGCTGTAACGGCAAATAAGTGCTTTCCAGCCCTGGGCGGGACGGCGCCGCGGAGGGCTGTTTCTGCCGCGCAGGCGGGGCAAATGGAGTTTCTATTTGCGCTACCGGCTCGGGCGGGCGTAAGGCGTTTTGGGCCGATTGCCAATTCTCCAAAGGAGAATAACCCTTGGGACCGCAACGGTCGGTCAACTGAGTGCGCGGCGACGGAGCGAGCGCCTGCTTGTACGCAGAAAGGTTACCGTGGATCAACGGCACGCCGATTTGCATCGATCGTCTTGAAAGCTCGACTGGACGAACCGGCGGCGCCGCTTGAGGCGTTTCTAAACGTGGCCCAGCAAGCGGCGACTCTTCCCCTGAAGCCGGAGCCAGTTCGCAGCACGCCAGGGGCGCCATCATTAACATTGTCGGCCAAGCGCGGCGACTCCAGCTCAAAGAGCGAATCGCTCGCGCCGCCTGCAGCAACCAGGTGGTCATGGGACTCTTTCCTTACTGGGAAAGCGGGTTTCAATTTTGAAAAACGCGGCGTCTACAGCCGTTGCGTTGTCATTCGATCGCCCCCGGCGGTTCTGGGGGCGGCGGCCCTTGTTCAGGGATTGCGTCCGGCTCGGTCGGGGCGCCTTGCTCGGCGTTATTGGCCGGACGAGCTAAGGCATTCGCGGGAGGTTGCCCGAGCGCCACGTAGAGTTCGAACTGCGACGCGTTGTATTCAGCAATCGAATCGAGGTATTCGAACCTGGCACGCCCCAGCAATCGCAAACTATCCAGCACTTCGATCGGCAAGCCTTCATTGTTTTTCGTGCGGATCATGTCCTCATTGAATGAGTCGATGCCCGTGCGAACAGCGCGCTCTGCCGTGGCAATCTGCGTGAACCGCGTTTGTGCTCTGACGTAAGCGTTGGCGACCTCCAGCCTGACGGCGTTTAATACGTCTAACCGCTCGAGATCACTCTGTCGCAAGCGGCTCCGCGACACGTTGATTTGAGCGCGGTTGCCGACGCCCATGTTCTGCAGCGTCCAGTAGGCGATGACGTCAAAGTCATTGCGGCCGCCGAAGTTTCCAAACCTCTGGGGCTGCAAGTTACTGCCGCCGCCAAACATACCGGCGCTAAATCCAACCAGAGTGGTCGGCGAAAACGGCAAGACGCGGGCGCCTTGAAGATTCAGCATGGCGACAGCGATGGCTTGGCGCTGCGCGGCCAGCTCCGGACGACGCAAGGCTGCGATTCCGATGAGCTCTTGCAATGTGATCTGTTCCGGGACCAAGGGAGTCGGTACGACCCATCCTTCCGCAGGCTGCAGCCGAGTAAGCGGGTCGAGATTGAGCAACTGAGCCAGCCGCGAAGACGCCATCAGCAGCTCGCCCTCGGTGACCATCAGGTCGGTTTCGCGTTTTCCCAGCTCGGTGGCCGCACGGTCGGCATCGGCCTGCCGCCCTTGGCCTGTGCGTGCGTAGGCCGCGGTGAGCCTGGCGATTTCCGCGGCATCGTCACGAATCTTGTTGGCGATGGCGCGCCGGCCTGAAGCACGCAGCTGTTCCTCGTAGGCCAAGGCGACGCGCTTCAGTACGTCGTTCCTCACCGCCTGACTTTGGAACTGGGAACGGCTCACGGTTTGGCGCGCGACCAGGTAGGTGTAGATGCCTTGCGAAATATTCTGATTCCACATCACGCCGGGGATGTTGACCGAGCCGGCGGCGATGGCGTTAGCCCCGGCCCCGACGTAGAGCGCGCTGCGGCTTAGGTCGAGGATATGGCCGCTGGATTGTTGTAATGGACCGCTATGGGCGTCGAAGTTCATGCCCCCGTTCAGATTCGGCAGGATTTGCGCCGCAGCAAACTGGCGGATGGCTACCGTTTCGGTGACTCGCTCGCGAGCCATCATGATTTGCGGATTGCGGACCCCTGCCAGATCGAGCGCGCTCGCCAGATCGATGGTCGTCGATTGGTTTTGGGCGTTGACGTCGACTCGTCGCTGCGAAACAGTCGTGGCGTCGACTCGCCGTTGCGACACAGTCGTGGC
>JAICIG010000445.1 GCA_025924495.1 Pirellulales bacterium
CACGCTAGGCCGCTCGGCGAACGCTACCCGGCTGGTGCAGCAGTTCGAGGCTTTCCGCCGCGCCGGACCGGCAGGCAAGCTCGAAGCGGAGTCGCCGGCAGATCGTGAAATCGCCGTCTGCCCCAGCTGCGGAATGGACATCTCGCCAGGGGCCGCCGGTTGCCCGAATTGCGCCGGCGGAAAGACTCCGCGCCAAACCGCCGCTCTGTTTCGACTCTTGCAGTTTGCCCGGCCTCGCCGCGGCGCCGTAGCTTTGGGATTTGCTCTGACGCTGGCGAGCACGGCCGCGGGCCTTGTGCCGCCCTACCTGACGATGCCGTTGATGGACAGAGTCCTGATTCCGCATCAGAACGGTCAGCCGGTCGAGCCGAGCTTGGTGATCTGGTTTCTCTCCGGATTGGCGGCGGCCGCCATCGTGGCATGGCTCTTAAGCTGGGCGCGCACCTATGTGCTGGCCTGGGTCTTCGAGCGGATCAGCGCCGATCTGCGCAACTACACCTACGCGCATCTACAGCGCCTGTCGCTGGAGTTCTTCGGCGGCAAACGCACGGGCGACTTGATGGCGCGTGTGAGCACCGATACGGAACGAATCTGCAACTTTCTTTCGCTTAATCTGCTCGACTTCGTTACCGACTCGCTGATGATGGCGATGACGGCAGGCGTGTTGTTCTGGATCGATCCTTGGCTGGCGCTGGCTACGCTGCTGCCTTTTCCCTTCATCGGCTGGCTGGTGAGCCGAGTCCGCGAGCGACTGCGAGTTGGTTTCTTGGAGGCCGGACGCGTGTGGGGCGAAATGACCAGCGTGCTGGCCGACACCATTCCGGGCATCCGTGTGGTGAAGGCTTTTGCGCAGGAGCGACGCGAGATCGATCGCTTCCGCCAAGCAAACGATCGCGTGCTGGAGGCCAATGATCGGGTCAATAAAGTCTGGTCCATTTTCGGGCCAATCGTAACGCTGTTGACCGAAATGGGATTGTTGGTGGTGTGGGCGTTCGGCGCCTGGCAGGTGTTTCATGACCAGATCAAAGTCGGCGTGTTGACCGCTTTTTTGGCGTACATCAGCCGCTTCTACAACCGTCTCGATTCGATGAGCCGGATGCTAGCCGCGGTGCAGCGCGCCGCGGCCAGCACGCAACGCATCTTCGAAATTCTCGATCGCGTACCGAGCGTCGCCGAACCTGTGAACCCCGTCCGTCACCGGAGGTTGCAGGGCGAAGTGGAATTCCGCAATGTCGGATTCCGCTACGGCAACCGGCCGGTGCTGGAGGAAGTCAACCTCACGATCCATCCTGGCGAGATGGTCGGACTGGTTGGCCCCAGCGGCTCGGGTAAAAGCACGCTGGTGAACCTGGTCTGCCGCTTCTACGACGTCAATTCCGGAGCGATTCTTGTCGACGGCCTGGATATCCGCACTCTGGCCCTGGAAGATTATCGCCGGCACATCGGCATCGTGTTGCAAGAGCCATTTTTGTTCTACGGCACGATTGCAGAGAACATCGCTTACGGCCGGCCCGACGCCACTCGCGAAGAGATCATCGCGGCGGCGCGCGCCGCGCGAGCCCACGAATTCATTCTGCGTCTGACCGATGGTTACGACTCGATCGTCGGCGAACGCGGGCAAAAGCTTTCCGGCGGCGAGCGTCAGAGAATCTCGATCGCCCGCGCCCTGTTGATCGATCCGCGGATCTTGATTCTCGACGAAGCCACTTCGGCGGTAGACACCGAGACGGAACGCGAGATCCAACTGGCGCTCGATGCTTTGATTCAAGGTCGCACGACCATCGCCATCGCTCACCGGCTGAGCACCTTGCGGCGCGCCGATCGCATCGTTGTGCTGGAGCGCGGCCGAATTGCCGAAATTGGCCAGCACGACCAGTTGCTCAGCCAGTCGGGCGCCTATGCCCGCTTGCATCGGGCCCAACTTGAACTTGCCGAACTTGATTAAGAGTAGACGGTAGACAGTAGACAGCAAACAGTGGACGGTAGACAGTAGATAGCAGTCAGGGGCTGAAGCCTGGGGCTGCCCCTGATGCTTGAATTCCGACGCGTGAGATTCTATGTCATTGCCTTCTTCACAGCCCCTTGCCGCCGGTGAATTCGATCTGGCGAACGACGCCTGGGGGCGATTGATTTTGATCGATCCCCAAGGCATGCGTCACGAAGGGGTCGAACCGATTCGCGCCTTTCCGCTCTCCGATCCCCAGCGTTGGATTGCCATCTGCGGCGCGGAAGGGGCGGAACTTGCCTTTATCGATAATCTCAGCGATTTGCCGGCTGCCGTGCGCGAAGTGCTTGACGAAGCGCTCGCCCGTCGCGATTTTGTGCCCGTTGTCGAGCGTATCGTCAATGTGGTCGCCGAGGTCGAACCTTCCGAGTGGGAAGTCAAAACCGATCGCGGCATCACCCGGTTTTTATTGACGAGCGACGATGGCGTGCGGCGCCTTGGTCCTTTCGAAGCCATGCTCGTCGATACGCACGGCACGCGCTACTTAATCGCCGATTTCCGGCGGCTCGACGCCTATGGTCGACGGATGCTCGATCGATTCTTGTAGACGCGCGGGTTCGCCAGCGGGCGCGTTCTTCCGCCTCAGCCCTTGCTCTTGTCAGACGATTGCTGCTGCGGATGTAAGACGATACTGATTTGTCCGCTGCGTTCCTTATAGGCCGATTTGACTTGTTTCAGATCGTCGATGTTGGCGGCCAGGTGCATGGCCTCGTTGATGTCATGCACGGAAATATGTGAACTCAGCATGTTCTCTTCCATGAGGTGACCGTCTGCGACGAGCAGTTTGGCGCGGCCCTTGACCAGCGTGCCGATGCGGTGCGAGCGGCAGGCCGCCGCCGTGGCAACCCAGTGCAGAGCGATCAAAACGGCGCTGGCGACGAACGTTTCCGAGACGGACGCGGAACCGGTGATGCCGCGGCTGAGCAGCGAGCCGAGAATGAACCCCAGGACAACATCGATGGCGGAGGGCCGTCCGTGGAAGCGGCTTTTGCCCACTCTCACCAGGAACAGACCCAATACATAAACAAGTGCGGCGCGCGCGGCCACTTGCGAGAGCAATAGCGGCTTCTCTGGCTCGTCGCCGCCGAACCACTTCATGAGGGCGGCGGAGAGATCTTCCACGATGGTTCGACTCCCGGCTCGCACGACGCCGTCGCACGAGCGATCTAGACTTCCGAGGGCTCCCGAGTACCAGAAGATATTCTACCCTCGCGCGGCGCCGACTTCGACTTCAGCCAGACTGCCAAGCCAGCTCCGGCCAATCCGGCCAGCGCCAACCAGCCTCGCCGCATGGTCGCCTCGAGTTGCCAACTGAAACTGGTCGCCCGCCGATCAAACCTGCCATGAGCGCCATGGTCGCCAGGCAAGGGAGCCCAAAGATTATTCGGGCGGTCGGCTCGGACCGGCTCGTCCGTCATTTGCGAATCAAAACCGGTCCGCGCCAGGTAGTAGTCGCCCAGGCCGGGCGCCAACTTGTTGCCTTCGATCACCACGGCCGTTGAGCCGCCCACGAACACTTCCCGGCGACGATGCCGGGCCGCGAATACGATCGCCTTGGCGGCGACCTCCGGTTGATAGATTGGCGGAACCGGTTGCGGCTGGCGAGGCAGCCGACTCTTGACCCATTCGAACTGCGGCGTGTTGACCGCGGGCATTTGGACCATCGTGATGTGGACCCGGCTCCCTTCATGCAGCAATTCGCAACGGACCGATTCCGTGAAGCCTTGGATGGCATGCTTGGCGCCGCAGTAAGCCGACTGCAGCGGAATGCCTCGATAAGCCAGCGCCGATCCGACTTGAACAATGACGCCGCGGTTGCGCGGTCGCATCCGCCGCAGCGCCGACATTGTGCCATAAACAAAGCCGAGATATGACACCTCGGTAACGCGGCGAAACTCCTCGGGCGTCATTTCCGAAAATGGCGAGAAGACGGACACCATCGCATCGTTCACCCAAACGTCGATCGGGCCCAGTTCTGCTTCGATTCGTTTTGCCGCGTCTTCGATGTCGTCCGCGTTTGCCACGTCAATCGGCAAGACGAGGGCTCTGCAGCCGCTCGCTCGCACTTCCGCGGCCGCGGCCTCGAGTCCATCTCGGCCGCGCGCAATCAGCGCGACGTCGGCGCCTTGCGCGGCAAACGCCCGCACCGTCGCCCGGCCGATGCCCGCCGACGCGCCGGTGACGACAACTACTTCTCTTTGCTTCCCATTCATGATTGTCTCCCAGCCTGGTCCCCCTGCCTGCACGGCGACGCCGCGCCGCACGACGCGAATTGCAGAAGCGGCGTACAACGCCGCGCTCGCTCTGTGTAAGCAAAGACGGCGCCATCGCACAGCCCTTTCTATCTTCGCTGCGCGCCTAGAGCGCATGGTGTGCATTTATTGACCGATTATTCGGTTGCGCTACAATGACGCGTACGCATCAAAAAGGCGGGCCACTTTCTGCGGCTGTGAAAGCCTCTCTTGCGCCGTGCTTGGCGCCTCTGGCTCGATGCGGAGCATATTCAAACGAATTTGAGCTGGTTTTTAGCGCCTTTTAGGACGTGTGGTTGCGGCGCGTGTTTTGCGACTCGGGTTTTGTACTTTACCAACCGACGCGCCCTTTTTCGTGTCGCGGCGTTTGCGTGGTGCGCGCCGTTGCGCGGAAGAACTCAGCGGCCTAATGAAAGGAATTTAGCCATGGCGAAAACGGGCGGCGATATCTTGATCGACACAATCATCGACTGGGGCGTCGATGTAATCTTCGGGCTGCCGGGCGACGGCATTAACGGCATCATCGAGTCGCTGCGCACGCGCCAAGATAAAATACGCTTCATCCAGGTCCGGCATGAAGAAGCAGCTGCCTTTATGGCCTGCGCCTATGCAAAATACACCGGGAAGCTGGGCGTCTGCCTGGCGACGTCGGGCCCCGGCGGCATTCACTTGCTCAACGGGCTGTACGACGCCAAGCTCGATGCTCAGCCCGTGCTGGCAATCACAGGCCATCACTTTCATGACCTGATTGATACTCACGCCCAGCAGGACGTCGACCTCGATCGATTGTTCATGGACGTCGCTGTTTACACGACGCGCGTAATGGGTCCTGAACACGTTGCGAACGTCTCTGATTTGGCATGCCGGCAGGCGCTGTCGCGGCGCGGCGTAGCCCATATCAACTTTCCCGTCGATTTTCAGTCGATGGAGGCCAAAGAGCGCAGCGAGCGAAACCTGCCTAAGCACACCTCGCATGTGATGGCCAACAAGGCCGGGTTGCCGTGCGAAGACGATCTGCGCAAAGCCGCGGAAATCCTCAATGCCGGCAAACGCATTGCCATCATGGCCGGCCGCGGCGCCATCGGCGCGACGGATGAACTGGAACGAGTCGCCGAGATCCTTGGGTCGCCAATCATCAAACCGCTGTTGGGCAAAGGCTGTGTCCCCGACGACAGCCCCTATACCACCGGCGGCATCGGCTTGCTGGGCACCAAGCCGTCGCAAGAGGCGCTCGAAGAGTGTGACACATTGCTGATGATCGGCACGTCGTTCCCCTACATGGAATTCATGCCTAAACCAGGCCAGGCCAAAGCCGTGCAAATCGATGTCGACCCGGTGCGCATCGGTTTGCGATATCCGGTTGACGTGGGATTGGTGGGAGACAGTCGCCGTTCGCTCGAATACCTCATTCCGTTGCTCGTGCGCAATGAAGATCGCAGCTTCCTGACAAAAGCGCAGGAAGGCATGCGCGAATGGCTGACGCTGATGCAAGAACGCAGTACGCGGACGGACACGCCCATGAAACCGCAAGTGGTCGCTCATGAGTTGGGCAGGCGCTTGCCGGACAATGCGATCGTCTCGTGCGATTCTGGCACCATCGCCACCTGGTGGGCGCGGCACATCCCTGCCAAGCGCGGGCAGATGCATTCGATTTCCGGAACCTTGGCCACCATGGCCTGCGGACTGCCGTATGCGAATGCCGCGCAAATCGCCTATCCGGACCGCATGTGCATTGCTTACGTGGGCGATGGCGGTTTTACCATGTTGATGGGCGAACTGATCACGGCGGTGAAGTACAAGCTGCCCGTCAAGATAATCATCAACAAGAACAACGCGCTCGGGCAGATCAAGTGGGAGCAGATGGTGTTCTTGGGCAATCCTGAGTTCGGCTGCGAGTTGGAGCCGATCGACTTCGCCGCTTTTGCGCGGGCTTGCGGCGCCAAGGGCTTTACCATCGAGAACCCGGCAGACTGCGGCCGCATTCTCGACGAAGCATTGGCCGTCCCCGGACCGGTCGTCGTGGAGGCGATCGTCGATCCTTTCGAACCGCCAATGCCCCCGAAGGCCACCGTTAAACAAGCAGCCAAGTTCGCCGAGTCGCTGGCGCGAGGCGAGACC
>JAICIG010000446.1 GCA_025924495.1 Pirellulales bacterium
GAAGCATATAGGCGCGGTTGGCGGTTTTTTTGCAAAGAGTCAGCAAAATTGCGAAAGATTTAGCTTCCCCTTGCGTCTTAACAGAGGCGGAGAATTGCCAAAAACGGGAGTTGGCGGGGCAGCGGAGACTGATAAGAAAAAAAGCAACGGCGAGGAAAAAAACCAAGCGCGATGGTGCATTTCTTCCCCAGTCAAGATTCGGTGAAGCGCGACGAATGGTGAACGGGCCGATCATCAACAGGCCTGAGTCGATCAACAGCGTGTTTGAATGTCCGGGAGGTTGAGGCTGCGACGAGCAGCTAGCTAGTAAGCGACGGGAACGACAGATTCGGAACAGGCAACAGGAACACGAGGCTGGACTCAATGAACGCGACTTCTGCTGCGGTGGTGGTGGACTATCAATTAGTGTCGGGTTTCGATCGAGAGCGACAAACGCTTCTCGATCCTCAATTTGCCGAACGGTTGACCAAACCCTTGGCTTTCTGGGCCGTTCCGAGCGATCGTCACTTGCCGCTGGCCTTTGTAGGCAGGTCAGTGCGTGAACTTATTGATACTCCTTTTCAGGAACTTTACGCCACCCCGGGAGTCGGTCCTAAAAAGATCGCCTCGCTATTGCGTTTGCTGGCGCGAGTGAGTGCCGACGTTCCATCGCCGTCCCTAGCCGAGTCAAATGGCAAGCCGATGGAGTGCGCCGCGCCGAAAGATAAAGAAAACTCCTCGCTGCCGACGACCGTCTCGGAAGCGCATTGGGCTCAGTGGAGAGCTTGCGTGGCGCGTCATGGGCTAGGCCGCGAAACGCTCGGTCGATTGGCCCGCAGCTTGCAAACGCTGCCGCGCGCCCTTTGGAGCGCGCCGCTGTCTACCTATTTGGATCTGACCTTGGTCGAAGTCCGAGGCCTGCGCGCTCATGGCGAGAAGCGCGTCGGAGCCATTTTGGAAATCTTCGAGAATCTCGCCAAGATTTTGCAGCATGTCGACGCCAATCCGCACCTTTCCGTACAGTTCCGTCCGCGTTTGGTGCAGCGCGTGGAGTCCTGGGTTCAATTGCGGTTCGACGCGACGTCGGGCCCAAGCATCAAGGAAGTGCAAGCGGAATTCGTCGCTCCGCTCGTGGAGCAGGTATTGCTAGATGGCGGGGAACTACATGCCGACGTCGTGCAAAGTCGCCTGGAGCGTCCCGACTTGACGGTGCGCAGCTTAGCTCGCCAAAAAGGATTGACGCGCGGTCGACTGTACGAGCTTTGGGCCGACGCCGCCACCATCGCCGGGGTTCGCTGGCCCGACGGGCTGACGCTCACGACTCGACTTCGCCGCAAGCTGCTGACCGACAACACGGAGCAGTCCGCACAACAACTGTTTGAGACGGCTGCTGCGATGTGGTTTCCGCCGCGCCGAGACTCGCAACAACTGACAGTCAGGTCCGAACTGTGGCAGGCTGTCGCGCAGCCTTCGGCGATGCAGATGACCACGTGAGCGATTGCCAAGCGCCGAAGTCAGGCAGTGAAATTAGCCGCTCCTCCGGGCGAGGTCATTCCGGCGATTTTAATTCCACCGGGGCGACCTTGCCTTCCGGATCCGCCTGGAAGACCGCCTTCGCGCGAGAATCGACGATCAGCAGAGAATCGCCTCGCCAGGCCAGTCCCACAGGATTCACGAACAGCGGACTCGTCGCCCAGGCTTGCGGCTTGTCTCCCCCGCGGACCTTCCAGACGGTCTTGGCATAACCATCGCAGACGTAAGCAGTCGATTTTTTATCGACTGCCACCGCGTGCGGAAACTGAAAAGCGCGTCCTTTGACAATTACTTCCGCCTTGCCATCGGGCGATACTCGCCATAATCCATTCTCGGCCCGGGAGACAACCCACAGTTGATCTTCCGCGTCAATACACACGCCTCCCGGCCCCGAAATCCTGGCAAACTCAGCCGGCGCGCCGCCGGCGGCCGGCACTTTCCAAATCGTGTGCAGCTCCAGATCGGAAACCAGCAACTCCCCCTCGCGATTGACGGCAATGCCCATCGGAATGCCGATGCCGCCGGAGGTCAGCGGTTCTGGTTTGCCTTCGGCATCAAAGCGGTACACTTCGCGGGTGGCGCTGTCGCCGACGAGCAAACGTCCCTCGGGATCGATAGCCGCGCATCGCGGTGCGTTTAGCGGGGTACGGAACTTTTTTTGTCCGCGGAAGTAAACGCTTAATTGGTTTCCTTCCGCCTTCCAGATGCCCGGCAGGTCGCGGTCGACAAGGTAGATCGTCGCCTGGTCGTTGACGGCGATTGCCAAGGGATATTGAAGTTCGTCCGCCGCAGCCGCCACAGAGGCTTGTGCAAGGAACCCAACTATTGCGGCAACAACGCAGAGGTCGATCAGTCGAGAGCGTGAACGTACCATGAAAGAAGCATTCCCGGTTGCTCTTATCCCACAGATGCGGAGTTAGCAGACATTGACTAGACGATGATACTCCGCCCAACCGTGATTCGCCAGCTTTGACCATCGGTTCCAGTTCGGCCTGCAGAGAAGAGCTCAATCGGGAGAACACGAGCCGTTTTCGGACTCTCGCGACTGGTTGGCCCGGCTTTATTCCTGGGAATCGCCGTTCCAGCAGACCGCATTGCCGACGTCCATGTAGACGTTGTAGACGACCGAGCAGCACATCAAATAATACTTGAAGGCTCTTATCAGCCACTCGGGATCGGGGGCGTCGCCGCGGCACAGAATTGCCAGCAACGCGGCTTCGTGGTCAAAGAAACTCTGGCCCCAGATTTCGAAGGTGCGCGAGTAGGAACGCGGGGCGAACTTTTCGAAGTCGACATGCTGGAAGTGTCGCCCCAGATTGCCGAGCAGCCGATTGCGCGAAGGGATCTGCACGCCTGGCCACATGTAACGGCTGTTCCAGGCGTCGAAATCGTGATGCACCTCATTGAACATCGTGTGGAACAAAGCTCGGCCGCCAGGCTTGAGAATCTGCGCCGACTTGCGGAACAGCGCGTCGAAATCGGCGATGTGCTCGATGGCGCCTAATGACATGATGCGATCGAAACGCCGGTCGAGGCGGTCGATGTCCATCATGTCCATCTCCAACAGCGTTACCCGGTCGGACAGGCCCGCGGCGGCGATTCGCTTGCGAACATGGTCTGCTTGGGCGCGAGAGAGCGTCACCAGCGTCGCGTGCACGCCATAGCGCTGGGCATAATAAATGGACTGCGCGCCCCAGCCGCAGCCCAGGTCGAGCAGGCTGTGCCCGGGACGAAGCTGCAAGCGATCGACGTAGTGTTCGAACTTGTCAAGTTGGGCTTGCATCAACGTCTTGGCCCCGCGCTGCCAATAGGCGCACGAATAGACCGGATGCTCTTGGCCTAGCCAGGTCAGAAAGAACTCATTGGACAAATCGGGATCAGCCAGCGCCCGCTCCAGCGAATAGTGTGCGTTGACGTCGGCTTGGCGCGTCGAGGCGAAGTTCGCCTTGGATCGAGCGATGGCTGCCGTAATTTGCAACTTGTCGCGCAACGACAGCCGGCGCCGCAGATCGGGCTCTTCGCTGACGCGGAGCATCAATTCGAGCAGCTTGGAGACGTCTTCGCGCGAGCCATGAATGTGTCCTGCGCAGTAGGCTTCGCCCAAGGCGCAAGAGCCCCGCGTAAGAATGTCCTTCCAGATGGCGGCGCTGTTGGTAAAAGCGAGTTCCGCAGGCCGTGGCGCCGTTCCAATCTCATCGCGCGCCGCGCGGTCGAAACGCAGCGCGAAACTCGCCTGCGGGTACTTTTCCACGTAGGTCCGGACCAAGGCGACGAACATGGCTTCGTAAGCGGACAGTTGTCGGCGATCGGGACGCGAGGCCACTAAGGTCATGGCGAGACTCCTCCAGCAGCTAAGAACGGGACACGCGACCCGAAACGCACAACCGCTCGGGTCTCTAGCCTCTGGAGCGAAAAAGAAAGCCCGGCGTTACGCGCGGCAGTCCAACGGGCATGCCCGAGCGTACGCCTCCACTCCGCATGCTATAGTTGGATGGGTTGATGTGCGGGCCGGGAAAGGAATGCGCTGGCGGGAATGCGGCGAGCGTCAGGCGAAGGATGGAGCCGCGGGATCATTGCTATCGACTTTCAAGAGAGACAAGATCATGGAAACCGATCCGAAGGACGGCTCCAAACTAATCTGGCACTATACGTTGCGGCAGCATTACGAAGGCATGCTGCGGACAGGCGACATTCAGCCCGCGGCGGCCTACGCACCGCAGCCGACCCGACCGGCGGTCTGGTTCACGACTCGCGCCGATTGGGACCCGATCGTCAATAAATCGATTGTCTGCGCCGATGGCACGCGACGCGAGCTGAGCCGGGACGAACTACACACCATCGGCTTGGGGCCAATGCGGCTGGGAGTTGCGGCACGCCTAGCGCCGCTCACCTGGCATGAATTCAAGCGGGAAAGCGGTATTTCCGCCAAGGCGGCGAGCGCGCTCGTGGCAGCCGCCGCTCGCGTGCAATCTCACCCGAGCCAATGGTTCGCCACCTACTCGCCTGTGCCTCGCGAGCAATGGTCGGCCGTGGAACAATGGGACGGTTGGCGCTGGTCGCCCGTGCCTTTACCGGCATCAAGTTAAAAAGACTGTCGGCTGCAGCATTCCTCGGACGGCGCCCGGCCCAGGGCGAGGCATTTGGTCGGCCGGCTTTTTCCTGCCCCGCTTGTCTCGGCCGCCCCTCTAGCGGCTCCGGCTCCGCGCGGCCTTGGCGCCAGCTTGGTACAGGGCTCGCTCAAAGGGGGTTTCCAGGTTGAAGTGAGCCAGCACGGTCGGTACGATCACAGGGGCTGGCGACCACGCGATCTGGAAGAATAGCCTGCACCCTAGCCAGTTGTGATAGCTGGCCCAGTTGCGATAGCTGGCGAAGACCCTGCGGGGCGTCGAGCGAAAGGATTTTATGCAAGCTCTCAATTCTCGCGCTCGGGCGGCATTCACTTTGATCGAATTGCTCGTCGTGATCGGCATCATCGGCTTTCTGATCGCGGTACTTTTGCCGGCCGTCCAAGCTGCCAGAGAGGCCGCCCGCCGCATGGCATGCGGCAACAATCTGCGGCAAATCGGCCTGGCATTGCAGGATTACCACTTATCCATGTGCTGCTTCCCGCCGTCGTCACTTAACCCGGGTTGGACGCTGTCCGTCAATGCTGCCAGCGATCCGAAAAAGAATTCCAATACGATGAACGAATCGGGGTATGTGCTGCTGCTTCCTTACCTCGAACAGAGTCCGCTGGCGAGCCAATATAAATCCAGTTATGCGGCCTGCGCTTACATTCTTGGCGGGCCGCCGCTTGCAGGCGGCAATCCAACGGTCTCGGGCAACGATAAAGTCATGGGGACGTTGCTCCCCGTTTTCCTTTGCCCCAGCGATAACGGCGATCCGTTGTTGCCTGCGGGCACGGACACGGCGGGCGGGGGCGCTTCGTATGGAATCAGCGTCACCAGCAGCGTGCAAGGCGCCAAGACCTGCTATGACTTTTGCACTTCGCCGGGCGACGAGCTCAACTACCCGAATTACTGGGCCGCCATGCCCACGAGCGTCAAACCGCTGTTCGGAAATAACTCGCATTCGAATTTCAACGCGATTAAAGACGGCACGAGCAGCACCGTCGCCATATGTGAGACGACGCTCAGCGTCTGGAATGGAACGGCCAGTGCTTGGGGATATCGAGCCTTGCTAATGACCGGGGTTAATCTTTCGTATGGCGGCGGCATCAACTACTGGTTCTATCCTGGAAAGCCATATGTGCCGGGCAAGCGTTCCGGTTGGGGTACGGCAGGCAGTTTGCATCCCGGCGGCTGTCAGGCGATTTTCGCCGATGGTTCAGTGCATTTCGTCGCCGAAGTGACGAATAAAGAAATCGTGCGGCGGTTGGGCACGATCGCTGAGGGCTCGGTAACCGGCGACTTCTAGGGGAATTCCGTGGCCGGAAATTGGTTCTATTGGGCCGTATTTTTCGTCCCGGTTGCGGGCTGCAGTTGGACAACGCCGATGCCGATCGACGTTCCTGTTTCGGGCGTCGTGACGCTCAATGGCCAGCCGCTGGCGGGCGCAACGGTGACGTTCGATACCGACGAACCGCAGGTGCGAGCCATGTTGGTCGGCGTGACCGATGCCGCCGGCAAGTTTCAGACAAAAACCGCGACCACGCAGACCACCGCTTACGAAGGCAACTACCGCGTGACCATCAGCAAAATGGTCAAGCAAGACGGTTCTCCGCTGGGCCCCGACGAAATGCCCGCCGACTTTCTGGCTGTAGAAAGTCTGCCCGCACGATATAGCAATCCGCTTGAAACCACGTTAGATGCCACGGTTCCTGCAGGCGGCAAGCAATTCGAGTTCAAGTTGACTGCGCCTTAA
>JAICIG010000447.1 GCA_025924495.1 Pirellulales bacterium
GCCGAGTCGGGCAACTGAGCATTAATGAACAAATAGCCTTGGTCTTGCTGGGGAACGAATCCGGTGGGCGTATTCTTCAGGCCGAGCCACGTCAGCCCCAGCAAGCCGAAATAGACCGCGAAGGAGACGACTGCGCCGCGAATGCACCACGTGACGAGATGGCCATAGACGTTGGTCGTCCAGTCGAACACCCGATTAAAGCCGCGGAAGAACCAGCCGAAAGCGACATCGAGCAGCCATGTCAGCGGGTCGCGCTTGGCGGTCTTGGGCTTCAGCAAGAGTGCTGTCAGCGCCGGGCTGAGCGTGAGCGAGTTGAAGGCGGAGATCAACGTCGAGACGGCGATCGTCAAGGCGAATTGCCGGTAGAACTGCCCGGTGATGCCCGAGATAAATGCGACCGGAATAAATACCGCGCTTAAGCCGAAGGCCACGGCGATCACGGCGACGGTCACTTCCTCCATCGACTTATAAGAAGCCTCTCGCGCCGACAGACCGTGTTCAATCCATCGCTCGACGTTTTCCACCACGACAATTGCGTCGTCGACCACCACGCCGATGGCCAACACCAGGCCGAACATCGAAAGGTTATTCAGTGAAAACCCCATCAACGCCATGACGGCAAACGTACCGACGAGCGAAACGGGCACGGCCAACAGCGGAATGATCGTCGCCCGCCAGCTTTGCAGGAAAATGAGCACGACGATAAACACCAGTACGAAGGCTTCGAAAAGCGTATGTACGACGCTTTCCAGGCTCTTGCGGACATAATCGGTCGTGTCGTAATAAATGCCGTACTCGAGCCCTTGGGGAAATCTCTCCTTGAGCGTCTCCATCTCGCGGCGCACGAGGTTTGAGACTTCGATGCTGTTGGCCCCCGGCAGTTGGAATACGACCAACGTCACGGCGGCTTTGCCGTCGAGATCGGAATCGACGTCGTAGCTTTGTGCGCCGAGTTCCGCGCGGCCGACGTCGCGCAGCCGCACGACGGTCCCGTCGGCGTTCGTCTTGACGATGATCTGCTCGAACTGTTCCGGCGATTCGAGCCGGCCGAGCGTATTGACTGCGTACTGGAAATCCTGTCCCGCGGCGACCGGCGGGGCGCCGATGCGGCCGGCGGCCACTTGCACGTTCTGCTCGCGGATGGAGCGCACCACGTCGCCCGCTTCCATGCCTCGCGTGGAAAGCTTGTTCGGATCGAGCCACAGCCGCATACTGTAATCGCGAGCGCCGAGAATTTTGACGTCGCCCACGCCCTTCAACCGCGCAATGGCGTCTTTGATCTGGATTGTCGCGTAGTTGCTCAAATAGAGCTGGTCGTAACGGCCTTCCGGCGAAAAGAGGTTCACGGCCAGCAGGATGGCCGGCGACTTCTTCTTGGTGGTCACTCCCTGGCTTTTCACGGCCTCGGGCAGGCGCGGCTCGGCGATGGCCACGCGGTTTTGCACAAGGACCTGAGCGATATCGATGTCGGTTCCCAGTTCGAACGTCACGTCGAGGGTCAAATTGCCGTCGTTGGTGCATTGCGACGACATGTAGAGCATCCGCTCCACGCCGTTGACCTGCTGCTCGATCTGCGCGGCCACCGTATCGGCCACGACTTGCGCGTTGGCGCCGGGGTAGCTGGCCGTGACTTGCACCACAGGGGGAACGACCTCGGGATATAACGAGGTGGGGAGCAAAGCTACGACCGCGATCGTGCCGGCGATCACCGTCACGATCGATAAGACCGCGGCAAAGATCGGCCGATCGATGAAGAATCGAGAGAACATGAGAAGATCGTCTTCTGGAGCAGTTTGTGGTTGATGGAATCGCTTGGAGACCCCGGATCGCTATCCAGCGGTTTCGGCTGTTGCCTGCGCCGGCGGCTGCTCTGCCGCGCCAGGCGGCAGCGGCATCGGCGCCTTTTCAGGAGTGACGGGATTACCCGGCCGAGCGCGCTGCAGGCCATTGACGATCACCCAATCGCCCGGCTTCAGTCCTTTTTCAATCACGCGCAAGCCGTCGACCAGAGGGCCGGCGATGACTTCGCGGTAATCCGCCTTATTATCTGCGGTGACTATCAGCAGGTATTTGCGCCCCTGGTCAATGCCGATGGCCCGATCGGTGACGAGCAGCCCGGGACGTTTCTCTGCGGATTGGATGCGCACGCGCACGAACATGCCTGGTACGATCTTCCCATCCCCGTTGGGGAAAGCGCCGCGGACTTTAATCGTCCCGGTGGCCGGATCGACTTTGTTGTCGATGAAGTCGACGGCGCCTTGGTGCGGAAAGCCGTCCTCGTCAGCCAGTTGCATCTCCAACGGGATTTTCGGCGGGCCGTCGTCGCGGCCTTTGCGGGAATAACGCAACAGCGTCGGTTCGTCGACGTCGAAATAGGCGTAAATCGGATCCAGAGGCACGATGGTCGTCAGCAGCGTTGCACTGCCCGCCGTGGAGTTCACGAGATTCCCCTTGGCGATCATCGCGCGGCTGACGCGCCCGCTGATCGGCGCCTTGACCGTCGAGAACTCGCGGTTCAGCTTGGCGTTTTCCAGGTTGGCGGCCACTTCCTTGACGGCCGCCGACGATTCCGCCTCATCCGCAATTGCCTTGTCGTAGTCTTCCTGCGTGATGGTCTTGCCCTTGATCAGTTTCTCGGCCCGAGCCATGTCCGCCGCGGCCCGCTTGGCGCGCGCCCTGGCGACCGCCAGCGCCGCCTCGTCGTGATCGACCTCCGCATCGAACGGCCGCGGGTCGATTTGGAACAGCAGCTCGCCCTCCTTAACCATCGCACCGTCTTCGAACGCGACCTGGTCGATGAAGCCGCTCACGCGGGCGCGAATCTCCACCGTCTTGATGGCATCGGTATGCCCGGTGAATTCGATCTCGTCGGCGATCTCACGTTCGATCGGCTGGCTGATGGTGACCGCAGGCGGCGCGAGGGGCTCGATCTGGATTTGTTTGCGCTCGCAGCCAAATGCCGCCAGCAGCGCAATCGCCACACCTGGGATCAAGTGAACCTTTAGATGCCTGTGCATATATTGCTCCGACGGAAACTCGCGATGATTTGATAGAAAGACCATGGATGCGCCGGGGGCGCATCGGGCTTAGTTCGCTAAAAACGTTTGTTGAATTGAATCTGTCCATGCGCGCGATGCATTTGCACCGCAAACATGCGAGCGAGACGATGATTGCGGAGTTGAGCAATCTTTGTACCTCCGGCGAACCGGGAATAATAGCCTCCTGATCTTGCGTGTTTTTCGCAATGTTTGGCGGGGCAGATTTCCAGAAATCGCCGAGATATTATCGAAGGCGCGCCGTTTTGCACGGATGAATCAACTGGCCGGCCTGTTGGCGGTCGATAGGCTTTGCTTCGCAGACGCCTGCCGCCCCCACCAGATCGCCAGCGCAAGCGAGCCAATGATTTCAATCAGTGCATAAGCCAACACCGCGGTCAGGGCCGGCGTTTTCGGGAAGCTGCCGGCGGCGATCACCATACTTACTCCCGCGTTCCGTAGCGAAGTCGTTAAAGCCATCGTTTTGCGTCCTTCCACGGTTGGCCCGCCCAGCAACCAGCCGGCCGCAAGACTCGCCAGCAATAAGGCGAACATCCCGACGAAGGCGATCGCTCGGATCTCGAGGAACAGGCGAAACTGAACGGCCAGAATCAAGCTGATCGTAGCCAGGTTCAGTATTTTGCTGATCAAGTTCGCCCCCGGCAGCAGGCGTGCCGCCAGCGCGGGCCATTGAAAACGCAATCCCATGCCGACGCACAAGGGCGCCAGTTGCGTGGCCAGCAGCGTGGCGACGAGACGTCCGGCATTAAATTCGAGCGTGGTTGCGCCAGAGAAGAGAGGCATCGCAGCCGTGAGCATCAGGGGAGCGAGCAGTGTCGAGGAGGCCGCCAACACAATCATCAGCCCCACGGAAATACCTACATTGCCCCTGGCAATTGCGGTTAATGGCGGGCCGTAGGGAGCGCCAGGACAAGCCGCCAAGATCAGGAACCCTGCGGAAACCATTGGTCTGGCATGGAATAGCAGCAGCAAGGCGACGGTCGCGATTGGGACCAGCACGTAATTCGCCATCGCCGCCCGCAGCATCAATCGCCAGGCTCGGGCGGCGGATGTTACGTCGGCAAGCGATACGCTCATGCCGATGGCGACCATCATTTCGATGAGCGTCAGGGTGACGAGCAGATTAATCCAGCGGTCGATCGTCATGGCCATCACTTCGGCGTTAGCAATCGCTTTTTAGGTGTGCCGCTTCGCACAGCAGAGGTTGCTTTCGCACACGGCAACCGCTCTTCCGCACGGTTTTTGGCGTTTGTTGGCACGTTTTCTTTCCTCTTTGCGACTTGCATGCCCTTGGTCCGCAGTTTGCGTAGATTCTCATAACTCCATCCCAGGTGAACTGATGCATTTAACCAGAAGAACAGCGCAGCCCTCGGTTACCGGCCTGAGTTCGCCGCTGGGCGCCTCGATGGCCGAGGGAGGCGTCAACTTCAGTCTCTATTCGCGAACGGCCGCCGCAGTCGAACTCTTGCTTTTCGATCATGAAGACGATGCGAAGCCCTCGCGGACGATCACGCTCGACCCGGCGGCGAACCGGACCTATCACTATTGGCATGTCTTCGTGCCGTACATCGTGCCCGGGCAGATTTACGCCTATCGCGTACGCGGGCCATCGGCGCCTACAAGCGGTCTGGGCTTCGACGCGGGCAAAGTCTTGCTTGATCCTTACGGCCGAGGCGTCGTCGTGCCGGCGAATTACGACCGCCAGGCGGCCTGCCGAGCGGACGACAACGCCGCCGCGGCGATGAAGAGCGTCGTCGTCGATTCGGAAGCCTACGACTGGGAAGGGGACGCGCCGCTCAGGCAGCCTTCTTCGCGCACAATCATCTACGAGATGCACGTACGCGGCTTCACCCGTCACCCCAGCTCCGGAATCGCCGAGGATCTGCGGGGCACGTACGCCGGGCTGATCGAGAAGATCCCCTATCTCAAGCAACTCGGCATCACAGCCGTCGAGCTGCTGCCGGTGTTTCAGTTCGACGCCCAGGATTGTCCGCCCGGCAAAATCAACTACTGGGGCTATGCGCCAGTCTCGTTCTTCGCCCCGCATCAGGCCTATAGCTCGCGCCGCGATCGGCTGGGGCCGGTCAATGAGTTCCGCGATATGGTCAAGGCGCTGCACCGCGCGGGGATCGAGGTCATCCTTGATGTGGTGTTCAACCACACGGCCGAAGGGGACCAATCGGGGCCGACGATTTGCTTCCGCGGCATCGACAATCCGACCTACTACCTGCTCGAGGATGGGGGCGCCCGCTATGCCAACTACACCGGCTGCGGCAATACGCTCAATGCCAATCACCCGATCGTGCGTCGCATGATCGTCGATAGCCTGCGATATTGGGTCGAGCAAATGCACGTCGATGGGTTCCGCTTCGACCTGGCATCGATCCTCGCTCGCGACGAAATGGGCCGTCCGCTGCCGAATCCGCCCGTGCTGTGGGATATTGAATCGGATCCGGTACTGGCCGGCACGAAATTGATTGCCGAAGCATGGGATGCGGCCGGGTTGTACCAGGTGGGCAGTTTCGTCGGCGACGCCTGGAAGGAATGGAACGGCCGCTTTCGAGATGACGTCCGAGATTTTTTCCGCGGCGAACCAGGAACGGTGCGGCGCGTGGCTGATCGGCTGGTGGGCAGTCCGGAAATCTACGGCCACAAGCGGCGCGAGCTCGAGCAGAGCGTCAATTTTGTAACGTGCCACGACGGCTTTACGCTCAACGATCTCGTTTCTTACAACCAAAAGCACAACGAGGCCAACGGCGAAGAGAACCGCGACGGCGCGAACGACAACCGCAGTTGGGACTGCGGGGTCGAGGGGCCGACAGAGGATCCGGCGATTGAACGACTCCGCAACCGGCAGATCAAGAATTTTCTTGCCGCCACGCTGATGTCGCTCGGCGTGCCGATGATCTCGATGGGCGATGAAGTCCGGCGAACGCAAAACGGCAATAACAACGCCTATTGTCACGACAATGAGATCAACTGGTTCGACTGGCGACTTGTCGAGCAACATGCCGAGTTGCACCGCTTTGTCAGCCTGCTCAACGCTCGCAGACTGTTGCGCGATGTCGAGCATGAGCGGTCGCGCGTCAGTCTCAGCTCGTTCCTCGACGCGGCGAACAAGGCCTGGCACGGCGTCAAGCTGAACCAGCCGGACTGGAGCGATCACTCGCACAGCATTGCGTTGGGCGCCGAGCTGCGCCAAGAAGGTTTGTTCTTCCATCTGATGCTGAACGCTTATTGGGAGCCGCTCGACTTCGAACTGCGCGCAGCAACCAAGGAAAGCCCCTGGCGCCGCTGGATCGACACTTCGC
>JAICIG010000448.1 GCA_025924495.1 Pirellulales bacterium
CCTCCAATTGAGTGAGGTCGCTGACGGTCGCCAGGACGCTTCTGATGGTTCGCAGTTCCGCGCCTTCGTCACGCAACTTGCCAGGCTCATAGTAGAACTGGAAATAAATCTCCAGAATCTGCAATTGACGCAGGTCGAGCAATTGTGTGATACGCTCGAAATCGTGTTCACTTTTAGCGTCATCGAGCGTGAAGCTGACGCCAATGATGCGTCGGCAAAAACGGTCGGCGCCCACGACGTCGAGCCATCTTGGCCCCCAGCGCTCGACCAGCGCAAATCCGTGGTTCTTTTTCGCCAAACTAATCACTTCGTCCTGAACGCGAGCCTGATTGCGTGCAGCGGCGAACCAACCGCAGATCGCCGCGACGATGCCGACTGCGACGAGCATCGCCTTCAGGCTCCAACGGAACCGAGGCGGATGGCGACGCAACAGCCATTCGCAAGCGCCGCACCCCGCCGCCAAGATCAGGAGCCACAAAACTGTATTGGCGCCTAGCGCCGCTCCGTCGTAGTCCCAGCTACCCGCTTCGTTGAAAAACCCCATAAGCGGTAGAAAGTTGATCGCGTGCCAATGCCAGATCAACGGCCAGCCATAGACAATGTTTGGTGGATTCGTCTGGTCGTCAATGACGTTAAGGTTTGCGATCACCATTGACGCCGCGATCGCAAAGAACACGACGAGCGTCAACGCTCGCGGGTGGTAGCGCGAGAACGCTCCGAGCCTCAAACGCATCAGCGTTGGCCTCCCCTTTGTCTTGAAACTTGCCGGCCCGGACCCGACGGCGCAAAAGACTGGGGCCGCGGCAGTCATTTGTACTGTACGAAGTGGAGCCGCGGCTTGAAAGCAAATCTTGCAGATCATGAGCGGGCAAAAGCCTGCCGCGGATGGTCGCCCGTAGACAGTGACCGTAATTTCTGGCGACTTCGATTGCGCGAGGGGCTACGGCGCCCCTGAGGAGCTTGGCCGCCGAGAGCTTTGCGCGCGGAGGTCCGGCAGACCTGCGCGCGATTGCGCACGATCCGTTGGGAAGCTAATGGTTCATCGGAGGGAAGCGCTCGTGAATGGGTGGGCAAGCTCCGGTCGAAGACAATCGCTCGGAAGGATTGCCTTTGCCTGTGCATGTGAATCGGCGCTCAAACCGGCCGGCGCCGTCAGCCCGGGCCGTTCGATGATGGGCGGAGCAGCGGCTTGAGATAACGGCCGGTGGCGTTGTCGGCGAGCGCGGCGATGTCTTCGGGCGTGCCGGCGGCGACCAATTGGCCGCCTGCGGCGCCTCCTTCGGGCCCGAGGTCGATCAGCCAGTCGGCCGACTTGATCACGTCGAGGTGATGTTCGATCACGACCACGGTATTGCCTAAATCCACGAGTCGTTCCATGACGTTGAGCAGCTTGCGGACGTCGTCAAAGTGCAGGCCGGTCGTCGGCTCGTCCAGAATGTAAAGCGTTTTGCCGGTATCGGTGCGGCCCAGTTCAGAGGCCAGCTTGATCCGCTGGGCTTCGCCGCCCGAAAGTGTGGTCGAAGACTGACCCAGCGACAGATAGCCCAACCCGACTTCCTGCAAGCTGACGAGCAGGCGGCGAATCGCGGGGAAATTCTCGAAGAATTCGGCTGCCTGATCAACGCTCAGGTTGAGCACATCGGCGATCGATTTGCCTTTGTAATGAATCTCGAGCGTCGCGCGGTTGAAGCGAGCGCCCTGGCACTCCGGACAAGCGACATACAAATCGGGCAGGAAGTTCATCTCGATCTTCCGCACCCCTTGTCCCTGACACTCTTCGCAGCGTCCCCCTTTGACGTTGAAGCTGAAGCGGCCCGACTTATAGCCGCGCAGACGGGCTTCGCGCGTGGTGGCATACACGTGGCGGATTTCATCGAACAACCCGGTGTAGGTCGCCGGATTGCTGCGCGGCGTGCGGCCGATCGACGACTGATCGATCTCGACTAACTTATCGATCTGACTGACGCCACGGAGGCTGGCATGCGCTCCAGGTTTAGGACCGGCCCCTCCCAACCGCCGCGCCACGGCGCGAGCCAGCGTTTCCTGCACCAAAGAGCTCTTGCCCGAACCGCTGACGCCGGTCACGCAAACCAACACGCCCAACGGAAACGAAACGCTGAGGTTCTTCAGATTGTTCGCTGTCGCGCCTTCGATTGTGATCGCCCTGCGCTGGCTGGCGTGCCGCCGTTTGCCGGGAACGGAAATCGACATCCGCCCGGCGAGATACTGCCCGGTGACCGAACTCGGCGACTGTTCGATTTCAGCCGGCGTTCCTTGGGCGACGATCGTGCCGCCGTGCTGTCCGGCGCCGGGACCGACATCGATCAAATGATCGGCCTCGTGCATGATCGCTTCGTCGTGCTCGACCACCAGGACGCTGTTACCCTGGTGCTGCAAATTGCGCAGCGCCTGGATCAGCCGGTCGTTGTCGCGCGGGTGCAGGCCGATCGACGGCTCGTCGAGAATATAGCAGACGCCGACCAACCCCGAGCCGATGCCGGTCGCTAGTCGAATGCGCTGCAACTCGCCGCCGCTGAGCGTGTCGGCCGGACGATCGAGCGACAAATAATCGAGTCCGACCTGGACCAGAAAATCGAGCCGGTTGGCGATCTCGGCGATCACCGGCGCGGCCACCGGCGCTTGTTGCTCGCCAAATGTCAGCCCGGCGAAGAATTGTCGGGCGGCATCCACCGGCAAGGCCGTGATCTCATGGATTGCCTTCTCGCCGAGGCGCACGCTGCGCGCCTCGGGGCGCAAGCGGGCGCCCTGGCAGGCAGGACAAACCAGCTCGCCGCGAAAAGCCTCGAGTCGTTGCCGCGCAGCGTCGGTCTTGGCGGCCTGATATTCTTGCTCCAGCAAGGCCAGCACGCCGGGGAACTCTTTGCCGTCGCCTTCGAACAGCGCGCTGAGTTCCTTGGGTTTGAGCTTTTCCAGCGGCGTTTCCCAGCGCTCATTCGCGGCGAATCCGTCCAGCCGTCGTCGGTGGCGTTCGTCGCCGGCTGGCGAAGAGCCGCGCCACGGCGCAATCGCGCCCGCGGCCAGCGATAGTTTTAAGTCGGGCGCCACCAGATCTACGTCAAACGCCGTTTGCGAACCCAATCCTTCGCACGTCGGACAGGCGCCGTAGGGACTGTTGAAGCTGAACGTGCGGGGCTCGAGTTCTTCGTAGCTGAGCTTGCAACGCGCGCAGGCATGCTCAGTGCTGAAGAGCGATTCGTGCCAGTCGCGATCCGAATCTCCGCCCGGCAGCAAGTGCGTCACGGCGACCAGTCCCTCGCCGTGCCGCAGCGCCAACTGGATCGACTCAGCCAGCCGCGGGCGGACGCTGTCGCGGATGATCAGCCGATCGACGACGGCTTCGATCGTGTGATTTTTGCGCGGCGTCAGCGTCGGCGCGGCGTCGAGATCGTAGACCTCGCCGTCGATACGAGCGCGCACGAAGCCCGCCTTGCGAATCGCCGCGAAGACCTCAGTGTGCTGTCCCTTGCGGCCCCGGACCATCGGGGCCAGCAGGATGGCCTTCGTGCCGTCGCCCAGCGCGACCAGCGTTTCGACAATCTGCTCGGGCGTCTGCTGGCATATCGGATCGCCGCACTGATAGCAATAAACCTGGCCCGTGCGCGCCATCAACAGCCGCAAGTGGTCGTAAATCTCGGTGACCGTGGCCACGGTGCTGCGCGGGTTGCGGCTGCCCGCCCGTTGATCGATGGAAATCGTCGGCTGCAGTCCCTCGATCAGGTCGACGTCAGGTCGCTCCATCTGGTGCAGGAACTGCCGCGCGTAGACCGAAAGGCTTTCGATGTATTGCCGCTGCCCTTCGGCGAACAGCGTATCGAAGGCCAGCGAACTCTTGCCGGAACCGCTGGGACCCGTGATGACTACGAATTGATCGCGGGGAATGTCGAGGCTGACATTGCGCAGGTTGTGCACGCGCGCCCCGCGGACGCGGATGAACTCGCCCTCGGACCCGTGGCCGTTTGCCGCATGGCCATTTGTCGGCTGCAGGTCGTTCGCACTCATGAAGTCTCACTGCCGCAGATTTTCGCCAGGACCAAACTTTCGAGCCTAACAAAGCCTGGCGGCGGCAGCAAGCGAACGCAACGATCGAAGCTTCACATTGTGATTGCCCACAGGTCCCGCTAACGTCAATAGCCCGCGGGGCCTCGTAAGGCGCCGCCCATGTACCCGCCAACGCTGGTGGCGATATTCAAGTCGCCCTGTTGAAGATAGCTCGGAGAGCCGAAAACTCCGCCGCCCCAGCCGCCGCCGTAATAGAGGACTGGATACCCATAGTCTGCGCTATACGTGCCGAGATCTTGTGGATATCCGTCCATGGCTTGGGCGGCGCGCAAGGCTTCGAATTGGGCGACCTCCGCTCGATACTTTGCCTTGAGTTGCTCGAGATGCCATCGGGCATAGGCATTCGGTTCGTAGTTTTGCCAGCCGGCGCCGGTCCAATAGGCCCAATGATTACTGGGCAGCCAATACCACCAATGGCCATTGTGAAAACGATATCGCCACGGCTCATAGGGGCGCCGCCGAGCGGTCTGCGCGGTAGCCGGCTGCTGAGAAACTCGTTCGGTTGCCGGCGCAATCGCCGCCTGGCGGGCAGGTTCGGGCTGTGCGGCAAGCGTCGTGTTTGCGACAAACGCCACGCCCAACGCCGCCAGCAAAACCGGCCAGCATTTTGTAGTCATAGGACTTCCTTTCGTCGCATCGCCTGTCTCCAGCGAACGGATCACTCACCATATTAGCAATTTCAATACCAATGTCTTGCGAAGACCGTTGGTATTGGGATTGACCGATCGCCTGCCTGCGCCGTATCAACGGGCGACTTAGGGAACCGAAGGGCGGCGTTTGTCCGCCACAGGGTGTCCACTTACAGCGTCATGGAGGATTTTGCGATGCGACAGCAGCGTTCGTTTTTTCATACGGCAGTCGTACTCGCCGCGCTTGGCGTGGCAATCGCTGCGTTTTCCCGATCTTCGGCGGCTCAACAACTAGAAGGCGATCCGAACACGCAACCCGACGTTGCGGCAGCGCTCTTGGCCGAAATCAAAGAAGCAAATCGATTGCTCAAGGCGCAGCATGACCTGCTGAAGTCCGGGAAGGTGCAAGTCATTGTGAAGAGCGCTCGTTAACTGATAAAAGCGTAGCGAGCATTCAGTTGGCTTTGCGGCGGCGTTTGCGGCGCCGATTCGTTTGCTTGCGCCGGTCGCCCTCGCTGCGGCGGTCGGTTTCCGGCAGTTGTTCGATCTCTGCGGACGACAGCAGCGCGCCCGCTGGTCCCATATCGAGCGACCGGCGGTCGTCCCCTTGGCGCGCGTCGATCGCGCGCCGATCCTGCGACTCCCGCTTTTCGATCAAATGCTGTAATTCGGGCGGCAGCGGCAGTTCATTGGGCATCTTGTTATCTCCTTTGAACGTTCTCGACGGGCTGGCGCTTAAAAAGTTGCGCCCATCTCGACGTGAGCGACTTGGATTTGGGACTTTCCTGTCCGGGCGCCGGATTGGTGTTCGGCGGCGCACTTGTCTGGGGCGGCGCACTTGCCTGGGGCGAGGCAAGCCCGCGGGCGCCTTCAACCGGCGCACCTCTGCCTGGCACGCGCGTTAGAGGCGCGCGGTTGGCCACGAACTGGGGCGCCGGGGCTGCGGGCGCGTTTCTTCCGGGTCCGCCGTGCATGGGTTGTAGTCCTGCCGGCGGCGCCGATGCGAATTGCTGGGGCGCGCCCGGCGGACATCCATTGACGCATTCCGGGTTTTGTTGGGAGCGACGAAACCAACGCGGCTTGTCCTCGGCGTCCGGCAATTTGGCCTCCCAGGGCCGCGGCACGGGCTGGAGCGGGCCTTGCAGCAGCGGCGTCATGGCTCGAACAACCTGAGTTTTATGATAGGCTTCGTATTCAGGCGAATAGGGCACGATGCGAGGAATGAGCGCAATAATGATTTCTTGCCGCTGGCGTAACCGATCGCGGCGCTGGAAGATCTTGCCGATCAGCCAGATGTCGCCTAGCAGCGGGACCTTCGCTTGAATATCGCTGTCCGTCTCCTTGATCAAGCCGCCGATAACGACTCCATGCCCGTTGGGCACTAGGGCGGTGGTCCCTACCTGCGTGGTGTCTTCTTGAGGCAAGCCGGAATCTTGATTGACCTGCCCCGAGGAGACCTTCGGGGCGACCTGCATCAGCACCTGGTTGTCGGCCGTGATAAACGGCGTCACCTTGAGCACGACGCCCACCTCCAGGAATTGCACCGATTGCATCGACGTCGTTACGGTCGCGGTCGTAATGCGATACCCCAGCCGAGAGCCGATCTGAATCATGGCTTCCTGGCCATTGAGCGCCGAGACTTGAGGCGCGGC
>JAICIG010000449.1 GCA_025924495.1 Pirellulales bacterium
CTTAACGAGCAAGTCAAACGACCCCGCGGCCGCCTCGAATTGATATCCTTGGTTCTCGAGCGTCACGACGTGCGCCAGAATCTTGTCCATCAACTCGCGATCGTGCTGCAAGTTGTGCTTGGCCGTCAGCGCCATGATGTTTGACCGGCCGGACAGTTCGCTGACCAGAATTCGGCGTTCGTTGCCAACTAGCTCGGGCGTCATGTGCTCGTAACTCGACGCGACGCGATTGACGGCATGCACATGCATCCCCCCCTTGTGCGCAAAGGCGCTTTGCCCGATGAACGGCTGGTTGGAGCGAAAATTCATATTGGCCAGCTCATAGACGAATCGAGATAGTTCGGTGAGATGGCCCAGGCTCTCTGGCCGCAGCACTTCGTAACCGTGCTTTTTGAACGCCAGGTTCGCAATCACCGAGATCAAATCGGTATTGCCGCAGCGTTCGCCTAGGCCGTTGATCGTGCCTTGTACTTGCACTGCGCCTGCGTCAACCGCGGCCAAAGAATTCGCAACCGCTAGTTCGCAATCGTTATGGCAGTGAATGCCGACCGGCACGGGCAAACCGGCGATCGCCTTGCGGGTCAGCTCGGCAACTTCCTCGGGCATGCTGCCGCCATTAGTGTCGCAGAGCACGACCAGTTTCGCGCCGGCCTCAGCCGCTGCACGAACGGTCTTTAGCGCGTATTCCGGGTTTGCCTTCCAGCCGTCGAAGAAATGCTCGGCATCGTAGATCACCTCGCGTCCAGATTCGCGCAGAAACCGCACGCTCTCGGCAATCATCTCGAGGTTTTCCTCGAGGCTCACTCGCAACACTTCATTGACGTGGAAATCGGAGGTCTTGCCCACCAGAGTGATGACCGGCGCGTGCGAGTCGACAAGCGCTTTCATGCCCGGATCATCAGCCGGCGCCACGCCGCGGCGCCGAGTCATGCCGAAAGCGCAGATGCATCCCGCAGGCAGCCCGAGCTGTGAGACCCTCTGAAAAAACTGAGCATCCTTATCGTTCGACAGCGGGTAACCACCCTCAATGTAATCGAAGCCCAGGCTCGCTAGCCGCTCGGCAATCAGCAGCTTGTCCTGCAATGAAAAGCTGACGCCTTCCCCTTGGCTGCCGTCTCGTAGCGTGGTGTCGTAGATTTGGATGCGACGCATGGAAACCTCGGGATCTCGGATGGCGAATTCGGGCTCGACGAAATCTCAGGAAAGGGTAACGGGGAAACAAAAAAGCCCTGGGCCGATTTTCGGCCGCAGGGCTTGGAGTTGATCGGTTTTGCCGCTCAATGCCCTTAAGGCCGTTCCTCCTGAATAATCACGATCTCTCGAATAATCGCATCGCGCGTAATTCGAACGGCGCCAGCAGGCGGCATTCCAAACTTCGCGTTTTCGGTTTTTCGGGTCATGATACGGCGAATTGGGCAAGAATGACCACTCAAGCATACGACTGCCTGGGAGGGGTGTCAACCGAGCCGCGCTGGATGCCCCGTAAAGCCGGAGCGTCGGAATTCTTTACTTCGGGGCGGGTACATTCGCCAGCGGACCAATGGCCACCGTCGTGCTTGCCGTCAGTGGATGCTTTTTCAGCACGGCGGCAATCTGCTCGAGCGTTACGGCGTCAACCGCGTCCAGATCATCCTTGATCGAACGGTACTCGCGCCGATGCATCCAGTTCGAGCCCAGATTGAACAACCGGCCGCGCGGACGCTCGCTCGAGAGCACGACGCGAGAGTTGAGCTTGTTTTTGGCCTGCTCCAATTCGGCGGCAGTCACCCCTTCGGCCTCGGCGCGGCGATAGATGTCGAGGATTCGCTGGAAGTTTTCTGCGGCGAACTCGGGATCGCAGCTCAAGTAGGTCAAGTACAACCCCACGCCCTGATAGTCGTAGTGCCCGAGCGTGGCATTTTCAGCCAGGCCTGGATCCACCAGCTCCCAGTAGAGACGGCTGCCGGAATCATCTCCCAAGACGGTCGCCAGCAGTTTAGCGGCGAACCGATCGGGATCGGTCGCCGAAGGGCCGTTGGCCAGTTGGATGCCGTACTCCTGCGTCGCGGCCTCGCGGCGGAGACATTCGAAGCCGCGGTGCGCTTCCGGCTGATCGAGGGCGCGCCCGGCTTCGAACGGCTCCCACGCACCGCAATTGGCCTCGGCGGCAGCGACGAATTCGTCGAAATCGAGCTTGCCCGCGGCGACCAAGGAAATGTTTTGCGGACTGTACCTTCGTTGAAAGTACGCGCGCATCGCGTCAACCTTGAGGTCGGTGATGCTCTGAACGGTGCCGAGCACGCTGTGACCGAGCGGGTGGCGGCCGAAGTGAACGGCCCGCACATGATCGTCGGCGCCGAAGGGGGGCTGGTCGGCGTACATCTGAATTTCTTCGATGATCACCTTCTTCTCGGTGTTGAAATCCTCCTCGCGCAGCGAAGGTCGCATGATGTCGGCCAGCAAATTGACCGCCGGCCGCAGATATTCCGGCAGCACGGCCGCATAGTACACCGTCTTCTCTTCGCTGGTAAAGGCGTTGTAGTGGGCGCCCATTTCGTCGAACTCGCGATTCACATCGTCGGCAGAGCGCGTGGGCGTGCCTTTGAACACCATGTGCTCCAGGAAGTGGCTCACGCCCGAGACATCGTTCGTCTCGTCGCGCGCTCCCGTCTTGACGAAAAATCCCAGGGCCGTCGAACGGGCTTCCGCGTTGCACTCGGCAACGACTTCTAAGCCATTCGGCAGCACGTGTTCACGAAACTCCATGAGGCGTCTCCAATGGCTTGCTGCCGAGCGTGACGATGGTGAAATCGCTCGGACGATTCTTGGACAGGTAGGCGTTGATGCTTTCGGGCGTCAAGGCGTCGACGATCGCACTGACCTCGTCCAAAGTTCGCACCCGTCCCAGATAATACCAGTCGCGGACCAAGGCGCCGCTGCGCGCCGAACTCGACTCCTGCTGCATTATCAAACCGCTTTTGATCCGCGCCTTGAGCCGCGTGAGCTCGCCGGGCTCGATGCCGTCCGACAGGCGAATCACTTCAGCTAACGTCACATCTAGAGTTTCTTGAGCGCGCTCGGCGGTCGTGCCGGCGTAACAGAAAACTCTGCCGCGATCCAACAGCGTGCTGTGCGTGGCATAAACCGTGTAACAAAGCCCTCGTTTCTCGCGCACTTCGGTAAACAACCGCGAACTCATGCCGCCGCTCAATACGCCGATGGCGGCCGACGCCTGATAGTAGTCGGGATCGCGATAGGCGACGCTCGGATATGCAATGCCGATCTGCGTCTGATTCGATTCATGCTGCAGATGGTCGCGTTTGGGTCCGACCCTGTGCTCCGTGATTTTGGGTTCTGCCTGCGCGGGCCAGTCGCCGAACAGTTTGCCGATTTGCTGCTTTAAGGCAGCCCAATCGATGCGGCCGGCCACGCCGACGATCGTGCCATTGGGGCGGAATTGCCGGGCGAAATAGTCTTTGATCTCGCTGATGTTGATCGCCTCGAGCGCTTCTCGCTGCCCCTGGCTGGGCCGCCCCCACGGATCGGGCAAATGCCGGCGGCGCAATTCGAGCATGACCTTCTGGCTTGGTTCGTCTTCGACTGCCGCCAATTCCTGCAGAGCCGTCAACCGGCTTGGCTCCAGTTGATCGGCGGGAAGGAGGGGGCGGCGGAGTACGTCGGCATAAATTTCCAGCGCCGGCAGCAGATTCTTGGAAAGCGTAGCGCCGCGAAAATTCAGATGAGCGTCACCCACCCCTTCGCCGCGTTCGACCCCCAGATTGTCCAGATCGTTGACGAATTGGCGATTGTCGCGCGAGCCGGCGCCTCGCAGCACCAGTTCGCACGTCAGTCCGGCCAGGCCGCCGCGATCTTGCGATTCATAGATCGTGCCGGCCGGCACTCGGAACGTGAACGCAGCCGACTCCACCGATTGCATCGGCTCGGCCAGCAGTACGAGTCCATTGTCGAAGGTGTGAGAAAGAATCGACTGGGGCACGGAGACTCCCGAGTTCTGTTTGGGCCAATGCCGGGCCGACGTGACTACAGCAATCCGGCATTTGATTCCACGAGAGAGCCGGAAATCGCCGCATAGCGAGCGGTTCCGAGCGCCATCTTCAGTATATGCCGGTAGAAAAGGCTAGAGCCTACCGCTTTACCCCGAAAATCGCAACGGGCTGGGCAGTCAGTACTTAAACCGACCGAGGGACGTCAAATCAATCATTGCCATCGACGGCGCGGGCATGATCCGTCGAATGGCTCGTGAGTGCCCGGTGCATCGCATGCCATGCGAACTGGCGGTACGGCGCGGTTGGTCTTACTGAGGGCTCTGCTGGCTGCGACGCTTTACGACTGGCAGGCTAAATCGGTCAAATTCTTCGCCATCCACGTCGAGTACGCGGACGTCGAGGCGGCCAGGCAGGACGTCAACCAAGCCATAGTGGTTCGTGCCGGCCTTGAAGACCGCAGTGCGGTCGTCGGGCGTTTCAGGGCCATAGAGCTTGTGACTGGCGCCGCCGCTGGTGACGTACGTGATGCCGTCGAGCGACTTGGTGCGATCGTAGTAGTGGTGATGGCCGTTGAGAACCAACGACACTTCCGAGCCGGCAATCCGGCCATGCAGCCAGATGCGCCTCAAGTATTGGTTGGCGAAATCGCGATGGCCGCAGGTGAAGACGGGCCGATGCAGACAAACGACTGCCGTCTGCGGGTGCTGTTCGAGATGCCAGGCGAGAAATCGGCCCTGCTCGCTCCAAGGCGCCAGCGAGCGCTCGGAATTAAGCATCAGAAAATCGAGGCCGCGATGCGAGAAGTGGTAAAAGGTCTCGGGTAGCTGGGGGAAATACTGGCGAAAACGAATCTCGCCCCGATCATCGTAGGCCAGCATGCGGTCGTGGTTGCCGACCACGGGCATCAATTTCAGATCATAGCGAGCAGCCTGGTCGAGAACGTACTTCCATTGCTCGTCGATGTCGGCATTGTCGACAATGTCCCCGAGGTGCAAAACCAGCTCGACCTTTGCTGCTTGGAAGCGAGCGAAGATCTTATCGACGATGCCCTCGCCTAATTGCGTGTCGCCGACGAATCCGAATGACCAGAGCTTGGAGTTGCTCTCCGCTTCGGACCCCGCATGATTCGAGGTGGCCGTCCATGCCGGCGCAGCGGCCGGCCCCACCTCGGGCGTTGCCAACGCCCAGGCATAGATTGCCGCCAGGACCGCGGCCAACAGTCCTAATCGCAATGTCCAACGGCCGTAGCGTCGTATCACGCAAGTAGCTCCAGTCCGAGGATTCAGGGCGGTACAATGGTAGCGAGACCCAATTAAGCCGCGAAGCCGAATGTGACGTCGGCGGACGGGACTAAAGACGCAGCCAAGAACGGCGCCAACTGGCAAAATGCCGCCGACTGCCTAAAAGGGCCAGCTTGCCAAGATGGCGGCTTATTTCGACAACACTCGGGGCTGTCTCAAGATGCTTTCGCGTCCCGCGAGGTTGCTATGACAATCACCGGATTCTTAATTCTCTTGCTGATCGCGGCGATCTGCGGCAGCATCGCGCAAGCTTTAGTCGGCTATTCGCATGGCGGATGCCTGGTTTCCGCGGCGTTGGGACTGATCGGCGCCTTGATTGGAACGTGGCTGGCGCAAATGTTCAGCCTGCCTTTTGGCATTTCGGTGAACATCGATGGGCAGGAGTTTCCGATCGTCTGGTCGATTCTGGGCGCCACGCTGTTCGTCGCAATCCTGAGCCTCTTGACGTATCGCCGCGCGCCGCCGGTGTAGTCCGTTGGCGGGAGCCGCGTGACACAAGGCAGTCGCATCTGGATTGACGGGCTCGCCTGCTCGCTCGCGGCCGTGTTGAGCTTTGCGCGACGGGCGAGCGCGATTCCGGCAGGACTTTCGCTGGACATCTCCCGAGGGCTCCGACAAACTCATAGCTATCGCTTCACACTTTTTGTGGACAACACCATGAGTACGTCTGCTGCGCTTGCCAACGATCCGAAGAACACCGCTGCCGCCAAGCCGGCGGAACGATTGGTTTCGCTCGATGCTTACCGCGGCTTCATTATGCTGGCGATGGCTTCGGCGGGATTGGGCCTGAGTCAGACTGCCAAGCACTTTCCCGATAGCCGCCTCTGGCAATTCTTGGGATATCACACGAGCCACGTCGAGTGGAAAGGGGGCAGCTTTTGGGACATGATTCAGCCGTCGTTCATGTTCATGGTCGGCGTGTCGATGGCGTATTCGTATGCCGCGCGTCAGGCGCGCGGGCAGAGCTACGCAAAGATGCTCGCACATGCGATTTTCCGCTCGTTGGTGCTCGTGGCGCTTGGCGTTTTCCTGTCGTCGATGTCGAGC
>JAICIG010000450.1 GCA_025924495.1 Pirellulales bacterium
ATCCCGGCTACCGCGCCGTGACCTTCGATCAGATGGTGGAGACTTATTACGAGCAGGTCGACGCGCTGGTGGAAGGCGGGGTCGACCTGTTGCTGCCTGAGACGGCGTTCGACACGCTGGTGCTCAAGGCGTGCTTGTTTGCTATCGACAAATACTTCGCAGATCACGGCGTGCGGCTGCCGGTGATGGCCTCGTTCACGATCTTTCAAGGCGGCCGGACTCTCTCGGCGCAAACGATCGAGGCCTGTTGGAACTCGATCTCGCACGCCAATCTGCTCAGCGTCGGCATGAACTGCGCGCTGGGGCCGGAGCATATGCGGCCTTACGTGGAAGAGCTATCGCGGATCGCATCGGTTTACGTTAGCTGTTACCCGAACGCGGGCTTGCCCAACGCCTTCGGCGGTTTCGACGAGACGCCGGAAATGATGGCCAAAACTCTGGCCGAATTCGCCGAGAACGGCTGGCTCAACATCGTCGGCGGCTGTTGCGGCACCACGCCACGCCATATCCGCGCGATCGCGCACGCGCTGGCCGGCAAGGCGCCGCGAGTGCGCTCCAAGCCCGAGCCGCTTTCTCGCTATAGCGGCCTGGAACCACTTACGCTGCGGCCCGAAAGCAACTTCACCATGATCGGCGAGCGGACCAACATCACCGGTTCGAAGAAATTCGCTCGCTTGATTCTGGCCGGCAATTACGAGGAAGCTATCGCGATCGCCCGCGGCCAGGTCGAAGGGGGCGCCAACATCATCGATATCAACATGGACGAAGGGATGTTGGATGGCGAAGCGGCAATGACGCGATTCTTGAATCTGCTGGCCGCCGAGTCCGATATCTGCCGCGTGCCAATCATGGTCGACAGCTCGAAGTGGTCGATCATCGAAGCGGGCTTGAAGTGCATTCAAGGCAAGGGCATCGTCAACTCGATCAGTCTCAAGGAAGGCGAAGAAGCGTTTTTGCACTATGCCCGACTGGTGCGGCGGTATGGCGCCGCCGTCGTGGTGATGGCTTTCGACGAACAAGGTCAGGCGACCACAATCGAAGACAAGGTCCGCATCTGCCGGCGGGCTTACAAACTGCTGACCGAAGAAGTCGGCATGCCGGCGACCGATATCATCTTCGATCCGAATATTCTCACGGTCGCCACCGGCATCGAAGAGCACAACCGCTACGCGATCAACTTCATCGAGGCCACGCGGCAGATCAAAGCCACTTGCCCCGGCGCCAAGGTTTCGGGCGGGGTGAGCAATATCTCCTTCTCGTTCCGCGGCAACGACGTGGTGCGCGAGGCGATGCATGCCGCGTTTTTGTACCACGCGATCCGCGCCGGCATGGACATGGGCATCGTCAACGCCGGGCAGTTGGCCGTTTACGAAGACATTCCCAAGGACTTGCTTGAGAAAATCGAGGACGTGCTCTTCGATCGGCGGCCCGATGCGACGGAGCGATTGGTCGATTTCGCCGAAACGGTGAAGAGCCAAGGAGCCAAAGGCGCCGCCGCCGGCCAGGAGTGGCGCGCCGGCACGGTGGAAGATCGCCTTTCTCACGCCTTGGTGCGCGGCATCGTCGACCATATCGAAGCCGATGTCGAAGAAGCGCGGCAAAAGTATCCGACCGGACTTTCCATCATCGAGGGTCCGCTGATGGCCGGCATGCAGGTGGTCGGCGATCTGTTTGGCGCCGGCAAAATGTTTTTGCCGCAGGTCGTGAAAAGCGCCCGAGTGATGAAGAAAGCCGTCGCGTATCTGCTCCCGTTCATGGAAGCCGAGAAGGCCGCCAGCGGCCAAATCGACGCCCCGCGCGGCAAGGTGCTCTTAGCCACGGTGAAAGGGGACGTGCACGATATCGGCAAGAACATCGTCGGCGTGGTGCTCGGTTGCAACAACTATCAGGTGATCGATCTGGGGGTGATGGTTCCGTGCGAGCGGATTCTGGAAACCGCCGTCAAAGAAGGGGTCGATCTGATCGGCCTGAGCGGGCTGATTACGCCCAGCCTCGACGAAATGGTGCACGTAGCCAAGGAAATGCAGCGGCAAGGCTTTGACATTCCGCTGTTGATCGGCGGCGCCACGACCAGCGCCAAACATACGGCGGTGAAGATTGCGCCGTCTTACGCCCGAGAAACGGTGCACGTGCTCGACGCCTCGCGATCCGTCGGCGTGGTCGAAAACCTGCTGAACCCGAAACTGAAGACCGACTTCGATCAGCGCAACCGCGCCGAGCAGGCCAAGCTTGTCGAAGCCTACCAACAGCGGCAGCAAGTCCACCTGGTCAGCTACCAGCAGGCCAAGGCCCAACGGTTCGAAGCCGATTGGAACGCCGTGCGGATCGACGCGCCGACATTTCTTGGTCCGCGCGTGCTGGACGAGTTCCCGCTCGCCGAATTGGCGAAGTATATCGATTGGTCGCCGTTTTTCATGGCCTGGGAGTTGCGAGGCAAATATCCCAAGATCTTCGACGACGAGCACGTCGGAGAAGAAGCCCGCAAACTGTTCGACGATGCACAGCGGCTCTTGAATCAGATCATCGATCAGAAGTTGTTGCACGCGCGCGGCGTGTATGGATTCTGGCCCGCCAACTCGCTGGGCGACGATATCGTGCTGTACACCGATGAATCGAGACAGCATGAGTTGGCTCGTTTCCACACGCTGCGCCAGCAGTGGGAGCGCAAAGGGGTGAAAAACTTTTACGCACTGGCCGATTTTGTCGCCCCAATCGAGAGCGGTCGCGGCGACTACCTCGGCGGCTTTGCGGTCACTGCCGGGCATGGCGTTGCGGAACTAGCCCATAAGTTCGACGCCGACCATGACGACTACCATTCGATTATGACCAAGGCGCTGGCCGATCGGCTGGCCGAGGCCTTTGCCGAACGCTTGCACCAGATCGCTCGCAACGACTGGGGTTACGGCCGCGAAGAGCAGTTGACCAACGAGGACTTGATCGACGAGAAGTATCGCGGCATCCGCCCCGCGCCCGGCTATCCGGCCTGCCCCGACCACACCGAGAAGCGAATCCTGTTCGATTTGCTCGGCGCCGAAAACGCCGCTGGCATCACGCTTACCGATCACTTCGCAATGTATCCGGCCGCCAGCGTCAGCGGGCTCTACTTCGCTCATCCCGAGGCCCGCTACTTCTCCGTCGACCGCATCACTCGCGACCAGGCCGAAGACTACGCCCATCGTAAGGGCATGAGTCTCGCCGAAGTCGAGCGCTGGCTGGCCTCGAATTTAGGTTATGAGCCGGGTTAATGGATTTCAGCGAGCAATGTTTCCAAATTCAGGGCGCCATTCACTCGGGGTGCCATGCCTTCGTCGGCGCCCCGCCGACGTAGGCATGTTCGCCACGGAGAATCACCGGCGGCATGCGGTTGCCGATGCGATCGTTTTTCGTTCCTGTCGAGAGCAGCGGACTCAAATCTGTCGACGGGTCGGCAGCGACGCAAAATCCGGGATCAGTTTTACATTCCTCTCGCCTGCATAGTACGCCGCGCTTGACCACAGCCAGTCTTGCGCCCGTTCCGCCAATGCCCGACGTATTGGGATTTGGTGAATGTATTCGATCTCAGCGTAGACAGCTTCTTCATCAAAGATGTTCCGATCATAACCACCGCCTCGCTGCCAGAATCGATGATATCTTTTTCCGTTTGGCTGGAGGTCCTCGAGCAAGTGGAGGGCATGGGGAGCAGTGCAGCGAGCATACCGTACTGCTCTGCGAGCTACCGGCAGTTTGATCGATGCCAAGATTTTGCTGATTGAGTACTTCGGTTGCCGCGGCCAAATCAGCACATGAACGTGCTCGGGCATGATCACCCAGGCCCAAAGGTCGAATTGCCAAACCAGCCGTGATTCAGCCAACGCCTCAATTAGCCAATTACGCGTACGATCTTTCGAGAGGAACTGTCGTCGCTGGAAGCAAGAAAACGTCAAACTGTGAGCATGGCCCGGTTCGTTGAATCGACGGCATGACTTGAATTGCATGGACAGCCCCTTGTGCATCTGGATGTTATCTGGCGGCAGGGGCAATCGCCAGGAACAGCTACAAAAATCGCAATGAAGACCGGATACGGGTTTGGCCGGCGATCTGCCGCTTTCAGCCAGCGACCATTAACTGTTAAACTGAACCTTGACGTGCGGTTAACCGGAACATGCCTACGTCGGCGAGGCGCCGACGAAGGCATGGCACCCAATGTTTTGAGTTCGTGTGTAATGAAGTTCTGCTATCCAATTTCCGCGGTTTGCTGTTTGCTCGCCGCTCCGGTGTTTGCCAGCGAGGCGGTCGATTCGCAGCCGGCCCCGCCCGGCGAAACGCAGATCGAGCGAGGCTATCGACTGCTGACGACCAAGGCCTATTTGCCGCCCGACTTCGACCAACAAGTCTTCGATGAACTGTGGAAATGCTGGGAAGAGCCGCTTCGCTCGCGAGCGCAGAAGGCTTCGCCGGAAGTGCGGCGGAAAATGGCCTTCTCTCGGTACGGTCTCACCGAGGCGCCGGGACGCGAAGGAGGCGTGGCGCTGCAGTATGTCGATGATGGCAAAGGGGGCTGGGTAATGAACTGCCTGGCCTGCCATGGCGGCAAAGTGGCGGGCAAGGTCGTGCCCGGCCTGCCGAACTCGCTGTATGCTTTGGAAACTCTGACGGACGACGTGCGGCTGACGAAGCTGCGGCTGGGCAAGACGCTCACGCACATGGACTTGGGCGGCGCCGCGATGCCGCTGGGCACTTCGATCGGCACGAGCAATGCCGTGATGTTTGGCGTGGTGCTGTTGAACTATCGCGACGCCGATCTCAATGTCCATCGCGATCGTCTGCCGCCCAAGACGACGCACCACGACCACGACGCTCCGCCGTGGTGGAACATCAAGAAGAAATCGTTTCTTTATGCCGACGGCGGCATCGCCAAGAGCCATCGGGCACTGATGCAGTTTTTGCTCTTGCCCAAGAACGGCCCCGAAAAGTTTCGCGAGTGGGAGCAGGATTACGTCGACATTCTGGCTTGGATGGAGTCGATCGAGCCGCCCAAGTATCCGTTTGCCGTCGATCGACAGTTGGCCGCACGCGGCGAAAAGATCTTCGTGGAGAGTTGCAGCCGCTGTCACGGCACCTGCGGCGCTCATGGCAGCTATCCGGAAAAGACCGTGCCGATCGAGGAAGTGGGGACCGATCGGGCCAGGTTCGAATCGATCTCTCCCGAGTGGCGACAGGAATATGGCAAGAGCTGGTTCGGTCATTACGGCGAGAAGCCGTTGCACGAGCAGCCCGCCGGCTACGTGGCGCCGCCGCTCGACGGCATCTGGGCCTCGGCCCCGTATCTGCATAACGGGTCCGTCCCGACATTATGGCACATGCTGCATCCCGACGAGCGGCCGATCGTCTGGCAGCGCAGCGAAGACGGCTATGACC
Source organism: Pirellulales bacterium (assembly GCA_025924495.1). The sequence continues at coordinate 5,398 of JAICIG010000450.1, forward strand.
AGGCGAAAGTCGGCCTTGAGATCCAACAGTTTGAGGAGTTGCCCGCCGCCGCTCGCGTGCCGGCTGAAAAACGGCGTTATTTCGACACTCGTAAATTCGGCAAAAGCGCCGCGGGGCACACGTTTCCCGACGAGTTGAGCGAAGAGCAGAAGCGAGCGGTCCTGGAATATCTGAAAACTCTGTGAGACTGCAGCTACCGAGCTAGCGGTCGCATCGCTACTCCTTCGTCCCGCGCCGCGGCGAGGCATGCAAATTGACAATTCTCGCCTCCGCGGTACGATGCACTCTTAAGGCCGAAGTTTTACGTAAACCATTGCCGATTATCGAGAATCGTTGATTCGATTCTGTTCGCAGCCCACGGAGGTTTTGCCGCTTATGACTCAAATCGAACAGGCTCGCGCCGGCGTTATCACGCCGGAAATGGAGTACGTTGCCAAGCGCGAAAAACTCGAGCCCGAAATGGTCCGTAGCGAGGTTGCTCGCGGGCGGATGGTCATCCCGGCGAACAAGGTCCATCTGCAGGGCCGGCTTGAGCCGATGGGCATCGGCGTAGCCGCCTGCTGCAAGATCAACGCCAACATCGGCAACTCGGCCGTCACCAGTGACATCGGCGGCGAGCTGGAAAAGTTGCACACGGCGGTCCACTTCGGCGCCGACACGGTGATGGATCTCTCGACCGGCAAAGATATCGACCGGATCCGTAAAGCGATTATCGACGCCTCGCCCGTGCCGATTGGCACCGTGCCGATCTATCAGATGCTCGAAGAGCTGGGGGGCAATATCGAAGACATGCGGCCGCAGCACTTCTTGGACATGGTCGAGCACCAAGCCAAGCAGGGCGTCGATTACATGACGGTCCATTGCGGCGTGCTGCTGGAGCACCTGCACCTCACGATGAACCGCGTGACGGGCATCGTCAGCCGTGGTGGCTCACTGA
>JAICIG010000451.1 GCA_025924495.1 Pirellulales bacterium
ATCATCCTCGATCGCGATTGCTACGGCATTACGCTTAGCGCGAACGTCATCGCCCATGAAATGTCGGGGGGCATCGAACTGCGCGATGCTCACGGCTGCTCCGTCAGCGGCAACAGCTTTCCGCTGGTCTGGAAACGCTCGATCTACGTCGGCCCCGAAAGCGACCGCATTGCCATTACGGGCAATGCCATTTCCGGCTCATCGATCGGCGGCGGCAAAACCAAGCGGCCGATCGAAGAGAATCATCCGGGCGGAATCGTGCTCGAAGGAACTTCCGAGATCACGATCTCCGGCAACAACTTCTCCGGCCTGGAAACCAAAGCCCTGGCGTTGGAAGGCGAACCGAGCCGCCGCATAGTTTTCACCGGCAACGTGCTGGCGGACGTCAAAAGCGACCACGATAAACTCGCTGATTCGGAAGTCTCGGCCAACATCGTCAGCCCGTAGCTAGCATCGCTAATTCTCAGCCACTCGCCGCTCATGGGCCGGGAGTCTGCAAAGATTCTGCTCCATGTGGTGCGGCGCCGTCGCCGGAGAAACAAGTTGGCGCTCCGGCCAGCGCGCCGTTTCATTGCCTTGCCGGCCAGACGTTTGCTATGCTGAGGCGGGATCGCTTTTGCCAATAGCACGTATGCGCCGTCACGGCCTGTTTTTGCTGAGCATGTCGCTCGTGGTCGGGCTTTCGGGCTGCGGCGCCAAGCCGACGCCCGAGCAAACCGAAGCGATCGCCCTGATCAAGTCGCTTGGCGGCAAATGCAAAACCGCCGATGATCGACCTGGACGCCCGGTGATTGAAATCGCCCTGGGCGGTACGCCAGTCCGCGATGAAGATCTCAGCAAGCTGGCCTGCTTCCGCGAACTCGAGACGCTCTCGCTTTTCGATTCTTCCATCGGCGACGCGGGGTTGGTTCGTCTCAAATCGCTCAAGAATTTGCACACGCTCTACCTCGGCCGGACGCAAACGACCGACGACGGGCTGGCCGCGCTGACCGGCATGTCGAAGCTGAAAACGCTCGGGCTCAGCGATACGCGCGTAACCGATGCCGGCCTCGCGCATTTGCAAACGCTAAAGAATCTCCGAGGCTTGAACCTCAGACGCACCCGAACGACGGCCGCGGGCGTGCGCGAGCTGAAGCAGTCGCTCCCGCAGCTGGTCGTTCACCTTTAACCGCAGTCGTTGTTCGGAAAGCAGTCGATGGAACAAAAGTGCGTCTAGAACGGAGAGGCTTGTCATGTCTCAATCCCGCGGATCTCAAGCGGCTTTCACCTTGGTCGAATTGCTGGTTTCGATCGCCATCATCGGCATCTTGATCGCCATTTTGCTGCCGGCAGTGCAATACGCGCGCGAAGCGGCGCGGCTCACGTCGTGCCGCAACAATCTCAAGCAAATCGGCCTGGCCTTTCACCAATACGAAGGCCAACGCCTCGTCTATCCGCCCAGCTCCACGACCTTCGTCGAGAACGGTATCTGGAGCCAGTCGCCGCAGTCGTATCATCTGCACAGTTGGGCGAGCATGATCTTGCCGCAGCTGGAGCAAGCCAATCTCGCCGGGCAAGTGAACTACCAGCTCTCATCGCTCGATGCGGTCAATCAACCAGCCGCCTCGACGGTCATTCCGATTTATCGTTGCCCTTCGTACATCGGTCCCGATTACAGCCAAGAGCCGCGTTATCTGCAATTGTCGCTCACCTACGCTATCCGCAACTATGTAGCGTTGGGCGCGACGACCGTGGACAAGCTTTGGAAGGAACCCGACGGCGCCATCTACTGGCAAGCAGAAACGCGGCCGCGCGACCTGACCGACGGCCTGTCGCACACTTTTTTCATCGCCGAGACGCGCGAACCGAATGCGGCCGTCTGGATCGACGGCAGCACGGCTTCGATCTCCAGCTTGATCTATGATGCCAACAGCTCGACCTTCTCCGACCGAGTTGTCTCCTTGAACTACGAGCCCTATTATTCGTCCGGCGGCCAAGGCATCGACTGCTTATGGGGGCCGTCCAGCATGCACACGGGCGGCGCGTTGCATCTGCTGGCCGACGGCTCCGTACAGTTCATCAAAAACGCCATCGACGTCAGCATCTACCTGGCCTTGACCACGCGAGCCGGCGGCGAAGGGCTCGATGCGGGCAATTATTGATCCGCGGGAATAAAACTTCGCATCGCCCGCGATTAACAGGGCAGGGCGGCCAAACTTGTTGGTTCTGGACCGCCGGAGTAGAATCGCTAAGTAGTCCTCTCTCCATAGAATATGCGCTCCGCATACGATCTGCCGCTCGGGTCGCCGGGCTGCGTTTAGGTGAGCAATGCTCGATTTTCGGCCCAAAGGCAAGAAATCGCGAAACTATCTGGCTCGCTCCGAGCAGTGGCGGCTGTTGCTGCTCGTGGCGATCATGGGGCTGGTGATGCTGATGATGGGCCAGGTGCGCCAGCCCCAGATGTGGCGCTGGATGTGGTTCGGTCAGCAGCCAGGCGGCGCCAACCAGGCGGCCAACGAGCCGAAGATCGATACGCGGCTGAAGCCCAAAGCCCGTCGCCCGATGGAGGCGGACGAATTCGTCGCCGAGCGCCCCGAAAAACCGGCGCTTCCGGCTGGAAAAAAGTTCTTCCCTGGCGTCAATGAGAAATTCCTGGGCGAGGTGCGCGACGACACGGTCTTCCGCTCCGCCGAGTCTGACGCCTTCTACCACTTGCTGGAAATCCTCAAGGAGACCGACGAGAAAAAGCTCGAAGCGGCTGCCAGTCCCGTCACGTTTACGCAGCTCTTCACCCAGCCGAAGGAATACCGCGGTGAACTTGTCACCGTCGAGGGCGCCTTGCGCCGCAACGAAAGTCTGCCGGCCAGGCAGAACAAGTACGGCATCGAAAAGTACTCGAAGCTCGTGATTCAGCCCAACGATCGCGCCGAACCGCTGCTCGTTTATTGCTTGGAGCCGCCTGACAGTTTGCCGTTCGGCGACAAGCTGAACCAGCCGATCAAGGCGACGGGCTTTTTCTACAAGCGGCAAGCCGGCATGTCGGGCGACGGCATTCGCACCTGGCCGCTGGTGCTGGCGAAAACCGTCGTGGTGGCGCCGCCGCCCGCGCCCATCGGACACAAGGAAGCCGAGCCGATCTCCCCCATGATCGCCGTCGCGGGTTCGGTGTGCGCCAGTCTGGCCGTGATCTGGTTTGTGTTGGGCAGGACGAAGCGCGGCGTCAAGTTCCAGTTGCCCAGCGCCGGCAACCCGCAGGCCGAGGGCGCGTTGGCTCGGCACGGCCTCAGCTCGCTGAAGAACGAGGACATCGAACCCGACGTTCGCGGGCAGTTAGCCCGGTTGTCGCAGGAACACGAACGGGCGGGAGAATAGTCGCGGCAGCATGCTGAAGTTCCTGCGGACAATCGCTCTCGCGGCGAGCGCCTGGTTTCTCTTCGTTGCCGTGGCGCGTTGCGCCGACGACGGCGAACAAGCCGCAGAGAACCAGCCGGCAGACAACCAGCCGGCAGACAACCAGCCGGCAGACAACCAGTCGGCAGACAACCAGTCGGCAGACAACCAGCCGGCAGCGAAGCAAGCCGAAAAAGAACAACCGCCGGCAGAGAAGCAGCCCGCGGCTATCTCCGGTTCTCGCGAGATGCTGCGCTTGTATGGCGTCGACGACAGCTTTTTGCGCGCCTTTTCTGATGGCCAGCCGATGGGTCCGAATGACGAAGAGTCGCTGTGGCGCACCTTGTTTGCAGTTCGACGCTTCAGCCTGGCCGACATCGATCGTTGGACCCAGCGGCAAACAAGCCTAGAGCAAATCGCCGCCGATCCCGACAAATATCGCGGCGAACTGATCGCGCTCGAGGGGCGCGTCAGGAAAGTCGAGATCGAGCAGCCTCTGCCGGAGGTCGTCGACCGCTTCAATCTGCCGAAGTTTTATTATTGCGAGCTGGTCATCGGCGAGCAGAACTTGCCTGCCTCGGTTTACGCCCTGGCTGTCCCCAAAGCCTGGAAGATCGATCGGCCGCTCGACGAGCGCTGCGCGGTGCAAGGGTTGTTCGTCAAGCTGGCGGGCGAAGATGGTGCGTCGCGAGATCCGGTTTTCGTGGCGCAACGCGTCGCCTGGTATCCGGAGAACGAATTGGGCGACCTGAAGATGGACGTCGGGCTGTACGACGAGATCAGCCCGCGCCCCGATCTGGTTGCGGAAGATCGCGAGTGCTTCTACCAGTTGTTGGCGGCTGCCGGCCGCGCCGGTACGCAAGAACTGCTGCGCCGCACGCCGGGCCGATATTCCGTCGCGCCGCTATTCAACAAACCCAAACAGCAGCAGGGCAAGCTGATTGCACTGGAAGGTACGGCGCGGCAGGCGCTGTTGCGCCGCGTCGAAGATCCCGACATCGTCGCCCGGTTCGGCATCGATCACTATTACGAGATCGAGATGGATACGCTCGACTCGCAAAACAATCCCATCGCGTTTTGCGTCCGCGAGCTGCCGCCCGGTTTTCCTCAAGGGGAGCGAATCTTCGAGTCGGTGCGGATTCCCGGCTTCTTCTTCAAGAAGTGGGGATATCGCGTGCACTCGCCTGCCGACGAGTCCTCAGATGCCGACCAGGAAGGCCTCGTGCGACGCCAACTGGCGCCGCTGTTGATTGGCCGCCAGCCGTTGTGGATCAAGCCGGAGCGGATGGATTCTGGCTGGGCCACTTCCACCTTCATTGCCATTTTTGTGGCGGGCACGTTGGTCTTGTGGCTGATCGTCTGGCGGTTGAGCCGCAGCGACGATCGCTTTCATAAGCAAGTCGTCCGCAAGGTCGCGGTCGAGCCGGAAGGCTCGCTGAACGATCTGGGGCTGGAAGACATCGGCCCGCCAAGGTTTGATTAAGAAGGAGACAGTAGACGGTAGACAGGAGACAGGGAAGAGTGATAGCAAGCAGGAATCGGGCTTCGGGAGATGGCGATAGAACACTAACCCGAAGCGCCAGCGAGGGAAGTCGGTCGCCGCTAGGCGACCCTTCGAGGCGCTGGGCTCTCGCTTGCGCTTCGGGTTGGCGTAGCGAGCAACACGACTTTAGCCCACTATCCCTAATTTCCGCCTCTTGACGGCGCATTGGCGACGGGGATACTCACAGGTTTGAAAGACCGTCTTTTACCGTTGAGGATCCGTTCATGCGTCGCGCCAAGATCACGATTATCGGAGCCGGCAACGTCGGCGCCACGACCGCCCACTGGTGTGCAGCCGCCGAACTGGGGGACATCGTCCTGTTGGACATTCCCCAGACCGAGAACATGCCCAAAGGCAAGGCGCTCGACCTGATGCAGTCCTCGCCGATCGTGGGCTTCGATTCGAACATCGTCGGCACGACCAGCTATGCCGATACCGCCAACAGCGACGTAGTGGTGATCACGGCCGGCATTCCGCGCAAACCGGGCATGAGCCGCGACGACTTGCTCGGGACCAACGCCAAGATCGTCGGCGCCGTGGCGCAAGAGATCAAAGCGACCAGCCCCAATGCCATCATTATCGTCGTCAGCAACCCGCTCGACGCCATGGTGCAGCGCGCCTGGCAGGTCAGCGGCTTCCCGACACATCGAGTGCTCGGTCAGGCCGGCGTGTTGGATACCGCCCGTTATCGCACCTTCCTGGCGCTGGAACTGGGCGTGAGCGTCGAAGACATTTCCGCATTGCTCATGGGCGGCCACGGCGACACGATGGTGCCGATGCCCAGTTGCACCTCGGTCGGCGGCATCCCGGTGATGCGGTTGATGGATGAGAAGCGGCTGCAAGAGATCGTCGAGCGAGCCCGTCACGGCGGCGCCGAGATCGTCGGCTTGCTCAAGACCGGCAGCGCCTACTACGCCCCGGCGGCAGCCGTCGCGCAGATGGTCGAAGCGATCGTCCGCGACAAGAAGCGGTTGATCCCCTGCGCCGCCTACTGCGACAAGCAATACGGCGTCGGCGGTTACTTTGTCGGCGTGCCCGTCGTGTTGGGCGCCAACGGCGTCGAGCGCGTCATCGAACTCGAGCTGACCCAGCAAGAGCGCACCGACTTCCAGAAGAGCGTCGACGCCGTCAAAGAACTCGTCGCCGCCATGGCCAAGCTGACCTGATTAGGTCACGGTAGGTTATGCTTTAGCATAACGCGGCGAAGCCGCCCATAGTCGCCTTTTGCTCCGCAAAAGTACGTTCTTTCGCTCCGGCGAAAGACGATAATCCTGCGGGCTTAACGTTTTGGAGTACGAAGCCTATCGGCAGTTCGGCGGGCGGCACACGGAGTGTGCCTGCTTCTATGAAAAGTCGTTTGCTGTCAATTGGCTAAGGTGGAATTATCCGCGGTTGCCCATGCTTCTATCC
>JAICIG010000452.1 GCA_025924495.1 Pirellulales bacterium
GATAAAGCCGGGGTCCTGGTGGCTGAAGCCGTTGTGGTCTTGCCGCCAGACATGCGAGCTGAGCAGGTAGTTGAACGAAGCGACCGGCCGGCGCCAGGGAATATGCTGGCAGACCTTCAGCCACTTGGCGTGCTGGTTGAACATCGAGTCGATGATGTGGATGAAGGCCTCGTAGCAGGAAAAGAATCCATGCCGGCCGGTGAGCAGATAACCTTCCAACCAGCCTTGGCATTGGTGCTCGCTGAGCACCTCCATCACGCGACCGTCAGGGCTAAGCTTGTCGTCCTCCGGAAGAATCTCGGCCATGTAGCAGCGGTTGGTGACTTCCAGCACGTCTTGCCAGCGGTTCGAGTTGTTCTCATCGGGGCTGAACAGGCGGAAGTTCTTGCTCGAAAGATTCTCTTTCATGATGTCGCGCAGGAACTTGCCCATGATGCGCGTCGACTCGGCGTTGGTGGCGCCGGGGCTGGGCACGTCGACCGCGTAATTGCGGAAGTCGGGCATCTTCAGGTCGCGCAACAGCAGGCCGCCGTTGGCGTGCGGATTGTCGCTCATCCGCCGCTCGCCTTGCGGCGCCAACTCGGCCAGCTCTGCGAGCAGGCGTCCCTCGGCATCGAACAGTTCCTCGGGCCGATAGCTCTTCATCCACTGCTCAAGAATGCGGATGTGCTCCGGCTTGTCCATGTCGCCCATTGGCACCTGATGGCTGCGCCAATAATCCTCGCACTTTTTGCCGTCGATCTCCGCGGGGCAAGTCCAACCCTTCGGCGTCCGGAGCACGACCATCGGCCACGCCGGGCGCTTGACGATGCCGTTTTCGCGAGCGTCGGCCCAGATCTGTTTGATCTCCGCCACGACCGCATCGAACGTCTCGGCCAACTGCTGATGGACCGCCTCGGGATCGCGGCCTTCGACGAAGTACGGCTTATAGCCCATCCCCTCGAAGAATTTTTGCAGTTCTTCGTGAGGGATGCGTGCCAGGAAGCAGGGGTTGGCGATCTTGTAACCATTAAGGTGCAAGATCGGCAGCACGCATCCGTCGCGGGCCGGGTTGAGAAACTTATTGCCGTGCCAGCCGGTAGCCAGCGGTCCCGTCTCCGCTTCGCCGTCGCCCACAACGCAGGCGACAATCAGATCAGGATTATCGAACGCGGCGCCGTAAGCGTGGCTGAGGGCGTAACCCAGCTCGCCCCCTTCGTGAATGCTGCCCGGCGTCTCGGGAGCGACGTGGCTGGGAATGCCGCCCGGAAAGCTGAACTGCTTGAACAGCTTCTGGATTCCCTCGGCGTCCTGACTGATGTTCGGATAGACCTCGCTGTAGGTCCCTTCCAGATAGGCGTGAGCGACCAGCGATGGCCCCCCGTGCCCCGGGCCAATGATATAGATCATGTTCAGATCATCGCGCTTGATGACGCGATTGAGATGAACATACAGCATATTCAAGCCCGGCGACGTGCCCCAATGGCCGAGCAAGCGCGGCTTGATGTGCTCGCGCTTCAGCGGCTGTTTCAAGAGCGGATTATCGAGCAGGTAAATCTGGCCGACCGAGAGGTAATTCGAGGCGCGCCAGTAGGCATCCAGCTTCCGCAGCTCGTCCGCGGAGAGAGGGCCGTGGACGGCGGTGCGGCTCGTCTCGTGGGCTTTTCTTCTTCGGTCAGTGGCGGCGGATGAGGATGCCATCGATCACTCCTTTATCATGATCAGTAAATCATTTGCGTTTTATGGCAGCCGGAACGGCTGCGAGAGTGGAACCGCGAGCGGCCTCGCGGCTCGCCAAATCAATGCTTTGCGATTTCTCCGCGAATTGCTTGCAGCTCCTCGCGTTTCGCCCGATCGACTTTCGGGAATTCAAGGTCGAGCGACCACAACTCCTTAATCAGCGCTGCGGCGACGACAATGCGCGTAAACCACTTATTGTCCGCAGGTACGACGTACCAGGGAGCATGCCTGGCCGCCGTCTGCCGGATCATGTCTTCGTAAGCCTCCATGTACTCGTCCCAGAATTTCCGTTCGGCAAAGTCCGACGGCGAGCACTTCCAGTTTTTGTCGGCATCATCGATCCGCGCGAGAAACCGCTTTCGCTGCTCCTTCCTGGAGAGGTGCAAAAAGAACTTGAGCACCAACACGCCGTTGCGGCTCAGATACCGTTCGAAGGCGCCGATGTCTTCGAACCGCTCCTCCCAGACGTGCTTAGTGACACATTGCGGCGGTAATTTCTGCTTTTCAAGAAATTCGGGATGCACTCGCACCGCCAGCACTTCTTCGTAGTACGAGCGGTTGAAGACGCCGATCCGTCCGCGCTCCGGCAGTTGCTTGAAGCATCTCCACAGGTAATCGTGATCGAGCTCCTCGGCCGAAGGCGCCTTGAACGAATACACCTGGCAGCCCTGCGGGTTGACGCCCGACATCACATGCTTGATCGCGCCGTCCTTGCCCGCCGCGTCCATGGCTTGAAAGATCGCGACGACGGCCCAACGATCTTGGGCGTAGAGCACCTCCTGCAGTTCGCTGAGCGCCTGCACGCCATTCTGCAGGGCCTGCCGGGCCCGGGGCTTGTCTTCCGATGTGTAGCCGGCCGTATCGCCGGGATCGACGTCCTTCAGACGAAACTTCTTGCCGTCGCGCACGCAATAAGGCTCGGCGATTTCGCGAGCAATCGAAACGAGCCGCTTGAGCTTGACGCCTTGCGCCGGCTGCGCGCCGTTCGACGGGATATTTCTGCGGTGCATTTTGCTGCTCGTACTGCCGCCGCGTTGATTCACTGATGAAGTACACGGTCTTGCCGTTTCGCTCGATCTGAGCGGCCGCGGCATACTTCGGGAACCGCACCTTGGCGATCGGGTCCTGCACCAGATGGTCCTTCAAGTAGTACGTGTTCTCGTACATCGCCAGGTAAGTGCGCACGAAGGTCATGATCCGCTCGTCCATCCACTTGCCGAGCGCCTCGGCGTCGATGTTGTCGAGCGGAAACTGCACTTCGTTGTGCGACTCGAATTTCATCAGAATGGGCAGAATGTCCAGGTCATACCGGAAGATGACCTGCCGCACGTCTTCGTCGGGGGCCACGGAGAAACGCAGCCGCACCTGCGCCAATTCCGATTGGAACTCAAGCGCCGCGCTGCGCTGGGCCGGCACGATTGACGGCGTGACCTTGACGCGATCGGCGAAGCGATTGGCCAGCGTTTCCAGCCGCGGACGCCACACGTCGCGATGCTCTTCGAGCATCTGTTCCAGCTTGGCCAGCCTCTGCTGCCGCTGCTCGTACTGCTCGACTTGTTGCTTCTGCAATTGCTTGACTTTTTGTTCGGCGGCGGCGAACTCGGCGTCAATCCGCTCCGCCAGATTCTCGCTTGCCATGGTTGTTGCTGACACAGTTTCGCTCCTGTGAAGAAAATGCGTCTCGGAGGCTCGTAGTGAACGACTCGACTGTTATGCAAACGCGAGGCCATTTGACCAGCATGCTTGCGTTCAAAAACTCCAGATACTCAAGGCAATCCATGTCTGACAAGAACGCGCCATCTGTGCGGACCGGCACGTAACGGCGTGCGGAAATGCTCTTGCTGAATGAGAACCGAGGTCCCTTCCGCGCAGGTTCGACTCTCGACTTCGTGACGGAAAACAGAAATGCAACAAACGTCAACGCGCCGCCACTCGCTACGCGCTCACTATATCATCGCCACCAGCGCTAGCAAGCGCCGCCAACTTTTCAACTTTCATTATGAAAATCCAGAGGGTTTAGAGCGGAGGCACGAGCAAGCCTGGGCAACGCATCGCTGGCAACGTCTTGCGTGGCGTGTCGGCATGCATAAACGCAACGGGTGCCATGCTTTCACACAAGCCGGCGAGCGGCTTGCCCGGATTATTCAGCAGCCCCGTGATAGCCTGATGGAGCAGGTTGAGACTAACCCGAAGCGCCAGCGAGAGAAGACGGCAGCCGGTAGTCAGCCCATCGAGGGCGTCGAATCATTTTCCCATTGATTGAACGAGCCGCTCCATCGGCTCCTGGCTGACGCGAATCAGCCCACGGCCCGGCTCATTCAAGTCGAGGGTGACATAACTGACCAGGGTCACCAGCAACACGAAGCTGATCGTGCCGGAAAGATGCGGATTTTGCGATATCCCCTGTTGCAGCCCCATCAGAAAGGCCGGCACAACGGAAGCCACAAAGAGTAAGAGCAAGATGCTCCACGGCAATCGCTCTCGATAGGCGGCCAGCCGCGCCGCATGACTGCTGGTCACTTCGTTCAAGGTATTTGTAAGTGACACTGCGATGGGGGTTCCCTCCGCTACTGCGGCGGCGACGATCTCGGTCATGCGACTGTGCATCTGTTCGCATTCTTGAACCCCTCTTTCGAACTCAGCTTCAGAAGACGACATGCGCGTGATGGCTAGCCGGCGCTCGGCATACTCGCGAATGACCGTCTGCAATTTTGTCCGGTGCGGCTCTTTAAGCAGGCTGGCGCACGTATAAAAATCGCCGATGGCGTTGCTGTCGGTGATTGCCATGGCACGGCGTTGTTCGTGGCGCGCCAGCGACATCGAGAAGGTGAAGCCGAGCAGTAGCCCGAGCAGGGTCATGCCTGCATCGGTGAACTTGATGCCCGGATCGGGCGCTTGGTCCAACGGCAGCCGGCGCTGTCTCTTCCATCCGACGCCCCACGCTAAAAGCATGCTCACGGCCAAGCCCAGCGCGAGCACCCAGGCGTTGACGTGTTCGATGGTATGGCTCATGGTTCCGCTTTATCGAAAAGGCTGCCCATATTGATTCATCTCTACCGGCTCACGGCGCCTGGGCAATTCGATCGGACCTGAAGTGCATCATCCACTAAAAATCGTCCGCTAAAACCTGTATCCGATGCCTGCGTTACTGAAGAATGCGGGCGTCTGCGCGTTCAGTCCAAAGCCGACGCGAAGGCCCAGTTCAATGTCTTTGGAGAAATGCACATGCCCGCCGGTGCTGAAGTACTGCTGACTCTGCGGCGCCGCTTTGCCGGCGGACATCACGCCGAAGTATTCGGCATGAATATTCAATCGCTCGCCCAGCGGCACGTTGAGCACCGTGGAAGGCGCCCATTGATTGAAATTGTCGCCTTGGTCATTGGCCGTGCCGTAACGGACCGCGGAACTCCATTGCCACTTATTGGAGAAGGTCCAGCCAAAGGCTTCGCCGACGACCACGCGGGAAAAGTTGGCGGGGCCGCTGGTTGGCGTGTAGCCCTCGATCAGCAAGGCGCTAATCGGCCGCCAACCGGATTGTCGCGAGGTCGCGATCTTCGCCCCATATAGCATCTCGCTCGACCGCTGGATAAAGAAGTCTTCGTTGCCAAAGTCGACCCCCGACACGGCGCTCGTCGCCCCTCCCGCCTCATAGTTCCAGCCCAAACGCAGCTCAACGCGGTCTGAAATCCCCCCACGTAACACCATCTCGGGAAAACTGTGGGCTTCCGGGCCTCGGCGGTTGTCGATAAACGAATAGGACGATTCGAGCACGCTTCGGCCAAACCCAACGGTTGAAGTGGCGAAGGTGAACGAATCGCGGTCGGTTTCGATCACATCGCTTCCCAGCGGCGTCCGCAAGCGGTCAAGGATTTGCCCTCTGGCAACGAGGGGCGTCGCGAGCAGGACGACGGCGATCAGCAGGAACTGCTTCAGGTGCGGCATGCAGGCGCCCGATCGGATCTATCTGCTCTAAAAGGTTTTTTGAGAATTACCGCCCGCTAACTTTATCGACCGCGTCGTTCGCCTGCCGACAGTGCGCGGCCTGACTCGCTTACGCGCGTTCTGCCGACGCTTCGCAACTGGTAGCGACCGCAACGGTTATTCTGGACTTGCAGCCCGCGTTTCTGAACCATCGCTGCCATCGTCGGCTCGGCCCTAGCCGCCGCTTGCCCTGTACAACATGGCCACCGATCGGGCTTCGAGGCGGTACGTGTCGCCGGCAATCGCCGGGGCCGTCTCCCAAGGAACGATGTCCTGCGGCGAATCGAGCGAAGTGTCGATCCAGCGGCGCCAGGGGCTTTCCTTGGTTGCTGCGGGCAACTCGAAGTCGAGCGGCTCCCAATAAGCGTTCAGCATCAGGTGGAAGAACAGATCTTCTTCGGGCAGCTCGGCGACCAAGGCGATGCTGTGCGAGTGGTCGCTCCAGTCCGGCTGGTTGAGCTTGACGCCATGCCAAGCCTTGTTCGCAGCGTCGAGGAACGAGCTGAGACTGACTCGCAACCGCTCATGCTCCACGTCACGCAACAATCTGCGAGCGTTGAGCACGCTCACGAAGCGATGCAACTCGGCATGTTGCTCGACAAGTCGCCAGTCGAA
>JAICIG010000453.1 GCA_025924495.1 Pirellulales bacterium
ATTCGGCGGGCCGGCGTACTTCATCGGCAACATTCTGTACCACGTGCCCAACGGCGTGGCGTTCAAGTTTTCGGCCAAGCCGGCGGGACTGTTCGTCTATCACAACACGATCATCGGCGAGCAGACGATTCGCGATCCTTCGTCGAACGTCCATTTCCGCAACAACCTGTTTTTGGGCTGCGACACGCCCGGCCGTGGCATCATGACTTGGCCCAATGCGACCGATGCGTTCAGTTCGGATTACAACGGCTACCGACCCAACAACGAGGTTACCGAGCAATATGTGTGGCTCGCGCCAAAAGCCGGAATGCGGTTATACGAGCCGCAGCCCGAGGACTGGAAGAGCTTCCGCACGCTGGCCGACTTCCGCGCGGCGACGAAGCAAGAGATGCACGGCATCGAGGTCGATTTTGACGTCTTCGAGAAATTGACGGCGCCCGATCCGGCCCGCCGCCATGCGGTCTATCACGCGGTCGACCTGAACTTTCGTCTCAACCCATCCGGCAAGGCGGTCGATGCCGGCGTCATCATTCCCACGGTGAATGACGGCTTTAACGGCCGGGCGCCGGACCTGGGCGCGCTGGAAGTCGGCAAGCCCGAACCGAAGTACGGCCCCAGGTGGCTCAAAGGACAGCCGTTTTATCGGTAGGGGCGGAACGACAACTAGCCGCATTGTCCGCCGCGCTATTTCGTAACGTCATCGTATGACGCGAAATCGCGTCGCTCGGCTTTCAACTGCCTTTTTCAGCTCCCTTGCTCGACTTGTCCTCGGCAGATCCTGGCGCCTGCGCGTCGTGCGGTTGACGCTTCGGAGTGCCCACCGGGCACTGTGAATTCATTCACGTGCGAAAGCCAAACCGCGGCAGCACGACGAACCACAGCACGAAAACTCCGACCACCAACGCCAGCGGACCGATCGATTCATTCCACATCTTTCAGCTCCCAAGAAAACAGCTCCCAAGAAAACAGCGCCCAAGAAAACAGCGCCCAAGAAAACAGCGCCCAAGAAAACAGCGCCCAAGAAAACAGCGCCAAACGAATCATCGAGCCATGAGCGGCGGAACTGCCGTTCAATCGTTCGTTCCGCCTCAATCGAGCACCGTAATTGCCACCGACTCGATTGCGCTGTGGCCCGACTTGCGGAAAGGTCGCGGCAGCGGCTGGGCGACGCCCTTCTCGTCGATGGTACGAGAGCGCAGCACGTATTTGCCAGCAGCCAGGCCCGGCATCAGCGCGGCCCAGTGAACCTTGCTCAGCCGCATCGGCCACGAGCGAGGGCGGCCCGTTGCTGCATCAAAACCCAAAGTATCGGCGGGCATTTTTCCGTCGGGGAAATCCCCGCCCCAGGTTTCCGGCGGCGGCAGAATTTCAGCATCAGTCCAAGGGGCGGTTGCGAAGTATTTATCGCCGGCCGGCTGTTCTTCGCCGTCAGGCGCGATCCATACCTGCACTTTCGACAATCCCGAAATGCCGACCTGGGCGTAGCCGGTCACAGGAATCGGTTGACCGGCTTTGACTTCGCGCGGCACGGAAATGGTTGCGGCGAATGTTTTAAGCGGGCTATCGACGTCGTTGTCGCCGTCGGCGTACGTGTCGTTCGCATGGTACAGGTTCGAGATCACGACGTGCGTGAGCCACTTGATCGATTTGAAGCCGTAGGCTTCCGGCACGACCATGCGAACCGGCCCGCCTCGCTCGCTATTCAGCCATTGGCCGTTCAGCTTGTAGCAGAGAATCACGGGCGGGAGATCATACGGATCCTCAAGCACGCGGCCGATCGGCAGCGAACTGCGAAACATCTGCGCGGGGTCGTCGTTGTGGTAGCCGTAATAAAAAACGCGGCGAACATCCTCGCTTGGCTGCGTCAGCCAGAACACCTCGCGGAGCGGCGCCCCTTCCCAGACGCCCATGCCCAACGGGCAACCAATATTTAGGCACGTCATCACCTTCGCGAACCGAACCGCATGCTTTTCCGCGAGCTGCATCAGGCCGCCGAAGTCGAGTGCCGAGCCGTCGGCTTGCGACATCGGACGACGAAGTTTCGCTGGATGATCCGAGTCGGAAATGACCTCAAGCTTCCACGTCTCGCGAGTCAAACCCGCGGCGCGCTTCTGCTCACCGGTCAAGGAATGCGGCAGCGGCTTGCCGCGCGATACATCGCGGAACTGTTCTTGCGGCGTAAAGTACGCTTCCAGCGCGCGGATTGCCTCTGCTAATTCGGGCGCCGGGGGTTCCGATTTGGATATCCGAGGCCAAAGGCCCAGGGCGGCCGAACCCGCCGCGCTCGCGCGCAGAAAGAATCGCCGCGTGAGGGTTCGATGTTCCTCGAGAAACCGTTGCAAATCGTTCACGCGCGAGTTCCTTGCGTTTGAGTCCCCACGGCCAGCCTAGGCGGTTTGCCGCCAGCGTTCAAGCAATCAGGGGGCGATATAACCGAACGCGCGGCGGTGGCCGGGCCGCGTGCGCTTTGGCAAATCCGCCGACTCCCCCTTGCCCGGAACTTGCAGGCACTGCGAGAATCGCACTCGAAGCCAGATGTGGTCGCCATGGAGGCCATTCCGACTCCGTCAAACAATCGAGGAACCGCCGTGGAAATGGAATATGTGAAGCTCGGTCGCTCGGGCCTGAAGGTGTCGAGGCTGTGTCTCGGTTGTATGAGCTACGGCGATCCGGCGCGCGGACATCACGCCTGGGTGCTTGACGAAGCCGCCTCGCGACCGTTCTATCGTCGCGCGTTCGAGTTGGGCATCAATTTCTTCGACACGGCGAACATGTACTCGCTCGGCGGCAGCGAGGAAGTGCTCGGCCGGGCGGTGCGCGAGTTCTCGCGACGCGATGAGGTCGTCATTGCCACGAAGCTTTTCTTCCCGCTCCATAAAAAGGACCCCAACGGACGCGGCCTTTCGCGCAAGGCAATCTTCCGCGAAATCGACGGCAGCCTTGCGCGGCTCGGCACGGATTACGTCGATCTGTACCAGATTCATCGCTGGGATTATGACACGCCGATCGAGGAGACGCTCGAAGCGCTCCACGACGTGGTCAAGGCTGGCAAGGCCCGTTATATCGGCGCCTCGTCGATGTTCGCCTGGCAATTCGCCAAGGCGCTCTATCTGGCCGATTTGCATGGCTGGACGCGGTTTGCCTCCATGCAGCCGCACTACAATCTGCTCAATCGAGAAGAAGAACGCGAGATGCTACCCGTGTGCGCAGCCGAACAGATCGCGGTCATTCCCTGGAGCCCCTTGGCGAGAGGGCGACTTGCGCGTCCCTGGAAGAGCGAACCGACCGCTCGTGAGCAAACCGACGGCGTGGCGCGCTCGCTGTATGCCGGCACGGAAGAGGCGGACCATCGCGTGGTCGATCGCGTCGTGGAAGTTGCCGCCGAGCGCGGCATAGCGCAGTCTCAACTTGCCCTGGCCTGGGTGCTGCACAAGCCGGTCGTCACCGCCCCAATCATCGGCGCCACCAAGCTCCAACACCTGGACGATGCCGCGAGCGCTCTCGGCGTGAAGCTTTCCGCCGAAGAACTCAAGCGCCTCGAGGAGCCGTACGTCCCTCACGGGGTTGTCGGATACGAATAACCGTTTCTTTCCGGCGGCGGATTCTTATATTGAATGCGGCGCGAATCAACACATCGAGATGCTGCGACCGCCTGCGTGTGCGGTTCGGCGCGGCGGATGGACTCGTGTCACGGATCGCTTGATTTGTGGAGCATCGGAACGCTGCTCCGCCGATCTGCACTTTCCGAAATTGCAAATCTTGGAAAACAGGAAGGGAATGCTGTGAAAACCATTGTGATTATCGGCGGCGGGTTCAGCGGCACGATGACTGCCGTCAACGTCGCCCGATTTGCGCGCCAGCCAGCCCGAGTAATCATCGTCAATCATCGCCGTCCGCTGGGGCGAGGCACGGCGTATGGCACTCGGCATCCCGACCATTTGTTGAATGTGGCCGCGAGAAACATGTCCGCTTTGGCCGATCAGCCCGACAACTTTATCAACTGGCTGCGCTGCCGGAGCGAATATGGCGACTTGCCAGAAGCCGAGCTGCGTGAGACGTTTGTGCCGCGACGCGTCTATGGCGACTATTTGCGCAGCCTATCGTTCGGCTATTTCCATCCGATCGATGAGCGCGGCGCCGTCACAATCGACGCCTATGAAGATGAAGCGGTCGACATTGAAGCGCACCAGGGTGGCGGCCTGCTCGTCTCGCTGGCCGGCGGCGAGTTAATTGAAGCCGATCGCGTCGTGCTCGCAACCGGCAATCAGCCGCCGGCGCCGCTGGCCGGCTTGCCAGACGCCTTCGATCACCCCGCTTACGCGGCCGATCCGTGGAGCGACTGGGAGTCGCGGCTCCCTGACGCAAACCAAGAGATCGTGTTGCTGGGGACGGGGCTGACGATGGTCGATACCTTGCTGACGCTCTTGTCGCGTGAGTGGCAAGGAAGAATCACCGCCATCTCGCGCAGCGGCATGCTGCCGCTGGCCCACTTTCGCGGCATCGATTACCGCGACTTTCCTCCGGCCAATCCAGAAATGCTCGGCCTGGCGCCGCTCGTCGAGTTGATCGAAGAGCATTGTCGCCTGCTGCGCCAGCGCGGCGCCAACCCGGCCATCGCCATCGACCGGCTGCGACCGCACACGCAAAGAATCTGGAAGAGCTTTTCGCTCGCTGAGAAGCGGGAATTCCTGAGCCGCTATTCCGCTCGCTGGAACACGAGCCGTCACCGCGTTGCGCAGCCGATCCATCAACGAATGACCGAAGCAATCGAGGCCGGGCGCCTGCGCATCGTGCGAGGAACGGTCGACATGATCGAAGCATGTGGCGCCGGAGTGCGAGTGTTGCTCAAAAACGAGCGCGAAAATCGCGCGTCGTTTACGGCGGGACTGGCGATCAATTGCACCGGCCCTCAGGCTCAGTTTTCGAAGACGGAAGTCCAACTTTTCCAGAACCTGCTCAAGCGCGGCCTGGCGCGGCCCGACGCACTCGACATGGGCATCGACGTCGACGAAGATCTTGCCGTAATCGACCGCGACGGCGGCGCTAGCGGCTGCCTCTACGCGTTGGGTCCCCTGCTGAAAGGCACGCTCTGGGAGACTACGGCCGTCCCCGAACTCCGAGGCCAAGCGATGCAACTTGCGCGTGTGCTGCTTGCCGACGAAATGCTCCAGGCAGACGATAGGCGCTTCCAGGTGCACGAAGAGGCGGTGATCGAGTATTACATCTAGGCCGGATCAACCATTTCTCTCTTGGCTTCATAAACCATCAAGTCCTATACTGCGCGAAGGTTGTAGCACCAAACGCGTGGAGGGCCTTGGCCATGAGAGCAACGATCGGCATCTTTCTATTGTCGTCGGCGCTAGCTGGCATGTGTCCTGTCTTGGCCGACGTGCCCGACTCGCCGCCGAGCGAAAGCGGGAGCGCCGCGACCAAGCCGCTGTCAGGCCTGGTGGTCGACGAGCAAGGCAGGCCGATCGCCGCGGCGGACATCATCTATGTGTTGTGGAGCAAAACCAAAGAGCAGACGATCGACGCCAAGAGCGATCAGCAAGGCCGCTTCATCTTGAAGCCGCCGGGAACCTCCGCTGACGGGGCGTGGCCGCCGGGCACCATCTGGGCCGCCAAGGCGGGTCGTCGCATTCACCACCAAGCGCTCTTGGAAGCAGGCAAACCGCAGCCCGACACCTTGCGGCTCGTGCTGCCGCCTGCTGCAGACGTGCCCGTTACAGTGCGAGGGCCTGATCGCAAGCCTTGCCAGGGGGCGCAGATCACACTGCCGTCGATTGCCTACGACAAGGGCGGCAGCATAAGCCTGCCCGAGGCCATCATCCCCTTCACGCAAACAACTACCGACGACCAAGGGGTTGCTCGGTTGACTGCCTTGGCCCAGCAGGAAATGGTCGAACTGCAAGTGAAGACCGACAAGTATGGCATTCAATCGCGATACGTTATCCAGCAAGACTTGGTAACCGCACAGCCCCTGGTCATCTCGCTGCGAAAGGCGGGGCGCATCCGCGGCCGGCTTCTGGCGCCCGGGCAGGGCGTGGCCGAAGGTATTCCGATAATGCTGCTCAGCTATCCCGGCAATCCCGCGTTAGGCGCGGACCAGACCTTAGGCCAGGCGACCGCCGTCAGCGACAAGGAAGGTGGATTTGAAATCTCGGCATTGGCGGAAGGAGTGATCCGCCACATCCATGTGGGACAAAAGCCGGGCCAAGCCTTCCTGGCGCGTCCCCCGGCCGATGTGGCCCTCGGCGGCGGGCCGACGATAGAGCTCGAGATCCCGCTCGAGCGC
>JAICIG010000454.1 GCA_025924495.1 Pirellulales bacterium
ATAAGCGCTTGGTTCGCGCGGGCGCTCGGGACCGATCTTGTCGGCTGCTTTTTTAATTACCCTCAATGGCCTCGATCACACTGCGGGTACTGGATGGCGCCGACCGGGGGCGAGTCTTCGAAGCTTTGCCCACGCCGGTAACCATCGGTCGCGAAGAGGGCAACTCGGTCCAGCTCAACGATGAGCGCGTCAGCCGATTCCACCTGAAGATTCAGGAAGACCAGGACAAGCTGGTGCTGACCGACCTGGAAAGCACCAACGGCACCAAGGTCAACGGCGAAGACATTCAGCTGCGCATTTTGCGCGTGGGCGATATGATCGCGTTGGGGCGTTCCGTGCTGTTGTTCGGATCGCGCGAGGAGATTGCCGAACGGTTGGCCAGTCTCCGCGGCTCCGATATGAAGGGCACCGGCACTATTAGTCCCGAAGTCGCCTCCGCGTCCCAACGTGCGGCCAGTCTGGAGTACGAGCTGAACTGGAGCGACAATCCGGATTTACACGCCACCTTCAATTCGCTCGAGCCGCCCGAACTGCCCGAGCGACTCAGCCCTGGACAAGCCGCTCAGCTCTCCGAGTTGCTGGAATACTTGCACATCCGCATTCGCGAACTGCTCGCTTCAGTACGCAGTGAAGGCGCCGGCAAGCCGGTCGTGCTGGAAGAGCGCCGCTGGCAAAACCTGCTCGACCTGCAGGGATTGTTGGCGGAATATCTGCGAGCGATCGGCGAGCCGCGCGATCTTTGAGCAAGCTCTCGCTTCGTTCAGAGCCCCGGGGCAGATCAATTCTTGATTTCGCTCAGCCCCGCCGCGTCAGGTCACTCGCCGCCGCTCATGCTCCAAGCGATCGAAGAGAAAGCGGATAGCGCGTGGGGCGATCAGATTGTAATACTCCCAGCTATGCCCGCCGCCGGAAGTTTCCAGATCGCACTCGTGCGGAATGCCTAGCGCCGCGAGCTTCATTCGCAACTTCTGCGCGCTATCGTGCCAGCGGTGATCTTCCGGATCTGAGGCGAAGAAAATGTTGCGAGGCCAATTCAGCGGGTGGACATGCAGCGTCGCAGTGTCTTGCCGGGCCGCTTCCGCGTCGGGGTACATCAGCGGCAGAGTCTCTTCGCCGTCCTCGTAAAACCGCAGTTGGTAATCGATGGCAGGGGCAATGCCCGCGCAGATCGGAAAACGATTGGGATGTTTGAAGGCAAACCGCAACGCGCCTTGCCCGCCCATGCTTGTGCCGAACATCGCGATTCCCGGCGGCGCCGAACCAAAGCGCTCGGTGATATAGGGCAACACTCGGTCGATCAGGTACCGTTCGGCCGTCACCTGCGGATCAAACTCGGCGCAAATCTTGTCGGTCCACCAACTGCGCCGAGTGATCGGGGCGATAACCGGCAGGCCATATTGGGCGAATTCACGATTAAACGCGGCGTTTTCGCGCAAAGGCGTGACGTGGATGCCGTGTAAGTAAATCGCCACATAGCCGTGCGGATTGCGCTCGGGTGGTTCGTACACATCGCATGCATGCCCTGCGACTTCGACTTGCTCCCAACGGCCCGGGATCGAATTCAACGATGAAATCCTTTTTCAAATAGCGCACCAGCTCGCCCACAGGCAATTTAGTCCTCGGCAGGCAAGCGGGGAAGGCAGCGCGTCGGAAGGCGCGCCGTCTGCTCAACGTCTTTGTTGGCTGCTATGAATCTGACGCCTGACGCCTGAGGCCTAATGCCTGACGCCACGTTTGATCCTTCACCCTTTGCCTTCACGCCCGGCGGCTTCCGCTTGACAGCTTGGCTAGCTCGGGGGATGGTGGGAGCTTTCCGAGAGGGTCGATGTGAAGGTCCTATTGAGCGAAGCGCAAGTTCAGGATGGGGTCCGCCGGCTGGCGGGCGAAGTGTCCGCCCATTACGACGGCCGTCCACTGACGATCATCGGCGTGATGACCGGCAGCATCGTGCTCTTGGCAGACCTGATTCGCTTGCTCAATATGCCGCTGCGTGTGGGCGTGGTGCAGGCCCGCAGCTACCGTGGCGGCGCCACCTCTCCGGGAGAGCTGACGCTGCACGCCGAACTGTTGCCCGAAATTCGCAACTGCGATGTCCTGCTCGTCGACGACATTTTCGATACTGGCCAGACGCTGCACCAATTGATCGCGCAATTCTCGGCGCTCGCGCCACGCTCCGTTCGCTCGGCGGTGCTGCTTCGCAAGCAAGGGCGACAACGCGCTCCAATGCAGCCGGATCACATCGCCTTCGAAATCCCCGATGAATACGTGGTCGGTTATGGGCTCGATTACCGCGACGCCTATCGCAATCTGCCCTATGTCGCCGCGCTCGAAGCCAGCGAATTGGGCGAAGGAACGCCCACGTGAGTTTGCCGCGGGTGGTGCTGGTCACGCGCCGCTTCTGGCCGCTCGTCGGGGGGGCCGAGACGGTCATGGCCCGGCTCGCGGCGGAATTCCACGCTCGGGGCCTGGCAGTCACCCTGTTAACCGCCCGCTGGCAGCGCGACTGGCCGCTGGAGATCGAGCACCACGGCGTCCGCGTCATCCGATTGCCCAACCCGGCCAGCCGCTTCTGGGGAACCTGGCGTTACATGCGAGCGCTCTCAATTTGGTTGCGCAACAATCGCTCGAGCTTCGATCTGGTTTACGTTTCGATGCTCAAGCACGACGCTTACGCGGCCGTTTGCGAAGGGCGCCGCGGTCGGTTTCCCGTCGTGCTGCGGGCCGAGGGAGCCGGGCTGACGGGCGATTGCCACTGGCAGCTGGATGCCAACTTCGGCCAGCGCATCAAACGGCGCTGCCAGCAAGCCGATGCGCTGATTGCGCCCAGCCCGGCGATCGAGCGCGAGCTAGTAGTTGCCGGTTATCCTCGCGATCGGATCCATTATCTGGCCAATGGCGTGCCGATTCCCCCGCCGGCCGAGCCCGCGACCCGACACGAGGCCCGCGCCGCTCTGGCCGAACTCGATCCGGCGTTATGGCTGGAGCCCGAGGCTCCTCTAGCGATCTACACGGGGCGGCTGCACGATCGCAAGGGACTGGAGTATCTCGTTGCCGCGTGGCCCGAAGTTTTGCGACATCGCCCTCAGGCGCGTCTCTGGCTGGTCGGCGAAGGGGCTTATCGTCAGGCGCTGACCGACTGGATCAACGACCTGGGGCTGAGCGGCAGGGTGCTGCTGACCGGCGCGTTTGACGACGTTGAAGATTTCCTGGCGGCTGCTGATCTGTTCGTGCTTCCCTCCTTGGAAGAAGGCATGTCGTTGGCGCTGCTGGAAGCCATGGCTCGCGGCTTGCCGGTAGTGGCGACGGCTATTGCGGCCAATGCAGTGCTTGTCAAAGACCGAGAACATGGCCGGCTGGTCGCTCCGTCGAACGCTATGGCGTTGGCGGCCGCGATCCTCGAGATGTGGAACCATCCCAGTGAAGCGGCGCGATTGGGCCAACAAGCCCGCAATCGCGTGATCGCCAAGTTCTCGCTGGATAAAATGGCCGGCGACCATCTGACCTTGTTCCAGCGGCTCCTGGCCGCCGCGCGGTGAAGTTTTGAAGAAGCGCATCCTCCAAATCATTCCGACTCTCGACCGCTCGGGCGCTGAAAAACAGCTCGCCCTGCTGGCCGCCGGCTTGCCGCGCAGTGAGTTCGATGTGCACGTTTGCGCGTTGACGCGGCTGGGACCGCTTTCGGCCGACCTGGAGGCGGCTGGCGTGCCCGTCACGTTGATCGGCAAATCAGCCAAGCTCGATCCCTTCAGTTTCCTGCGATTGAAGCGGCAGATTGCCGAACTGAAACCCGACCTGGTTCATACCTGGCTGTTCGCCGCCAACAGTTACGGGCGGGCCGCCGCGCTCGCTGCAGGCGTGAAGCGAATCGTGGCGGGCGAGCGCTCGGTCGATCCTTGGAAAGTCTGGCACGAACTGGCGATCGACCGCTGGCTGGCCCGCCGCACTGATCGGATTGTCGTTAACAGTTCCGGGGTGCGCGACTTCTATGTCTATCACGGCCTGCCGGCCGAAAAGTTCGTCGTGATCCCCAACGGCATCGCACCGCCGCCGCCGAGCGATATCAGCCGCGCGGAACTGCTCGCCGAACTCGAGTTGCCGCCCGCAGCCCGATTGGTCGGCGCCGTCGGACGGCTGTGGCCGCAAAAGCGGCTGAAGGACCTGATCTGGGCCGCGGATCTGCTGAAAGTCATCCGTAACGACGTCCACTTGTTGATCATCGGCGATGGCCCGCAGCGCCAGCGTCTGGAGAAATTCCGCGATCAGGTTCGCATTGAAGACAAAGTTCATTTTCTCGGCCATCGCTCCGACGTGCCGCGGCTGATGCCCCACTTCGACGTGTTGTGGCTGGGGAGCGAATATGAGGGCATGCCCAACGTCATCATGGAAGCGATGGCCGTCGGCGTGCCAGTCGTTGCCACCGATATATCAGGCAATCGCGATCTGGTCGTTCCCGGCGAGACGGGTTTCCTGGTCCCTGTCGGCGGACGCGCCGCCTTTGCGCGCGAGACGAAGCGGATTCTCGAAGACATTGATCTTGCGCGCCGACTTGGCAAAGCCGGTCGGCATCGCGTCCTCTCGCAATTCACGGTCGAGCAGATGATCGAGCGACATGCGGCGCTGTACCGCGAACTGCTGAGTTAATCAGGCGGCAGAGGCGCCGAGAGCCGCTGCCAGAATCGCGAGGGATCCTGCGTGCGCGTCTGGTACTCGCGGAGATAGTCGCGATAACTCGGATCGTCGGGGGGAGTCTCTGCGGCGCTGTAAGGATAGCCCGACATGCCGCCAAATGGCATCGGTTCTACCGTCTGGCCGTAGACGGTGTTCAAGTCGGCGTCTTTGTCCCAGCCGACGTTATAGAGCAGAAAATCGCGGATCCATCCGGGCGGCGGCTCCTCCGGGGGCGCCTCAAACTCGAGCGTCAATTCATCGCCCGCCCCAAGCACGACTAAACGATCGTCGGCCGCGGCCAACAAGACTTCGACGGCGCCATAACGCGTAAATTTGCCGGACATCGGGGGCCATTTGGGCTCGGTCGCAACGTGCTCGTAGTCGTAATGTTCCGGACCAAAGCCTGCGTCGGGGGTACGCAGCGAGAATCCGCGATAGTGCAGGTCGGCGGATGCGAGCTTGAGCGGCGTCGTTTTCGTCGGTTCCGGCGGCTCGTTGACGGTAAAGAACGCTTCGTCCCAATAAATTTCGAAATTCGTGCCGATGCGGACGCGGTAATCGTCGGTCAGAAAGGCGCCCGCCAGATCGATGGCGATCGTCTTCGTCTTGCCGCCGGGAAAACCGACGTAAGGTCGCACTTCCTGCCACTCGCCGTTCGCATCGGGAACGCTTAATTGCGGCGGTCGGGGCGGAGAAAGCCGAGCATTCTGCGAAATGCCGACATTGACCGACGTCCCGGTGGGATAGATCCAGCCGGTCAAAAACAACGTCGCCTGACGAGGATGGTCGAGTTCGCCAAGCTCGAGTTCCAGAAAGTGGGGCTCGACATAACCAGAGCCGAACTTCCGCTCGAAGACTTTCAGGTAGATCCCATCACGCTCAGCGACTCGATCGAGAACATTGCGACCATGCTGATCGCGGGCGGCTTTGGGCCGGCGAGGCGCACGGGCAGTGTGGATTTTGAATTCGGCGAGTTCCGCCGGCCCGACCTTTTCATTGGAAAAGACCGCGACTTCCGCCGGATGATCGACGGCAATGAGCTGCACCGCATCCAGGTAGAGTGCTTCCCATAATTCCTCGGTGATCTGCAGCCGGTAACGCCCCTCGCAGGCTTTCAACCGCTCGCCGGGTACGAGCAAATACTCCCAGGCGCGCGAGGGAGCGAGCACGCCATCGGCCAGTTGCAGGCCCAGCGGCGCCGCCCAAAGGCAATCGCTGAAAAACTCGAATCCCTCGCCGGTCCAGGTGTAAACATAAGGACAAGAACCGCCCAAGATCTGCGCTTCGCAAAGCGACTCGTTCGGCTGTGGCTGCACGATGTCCTGCGGGATTCCATTCGTCCAAACCACACGGGCCGTATCAGGAGCGCCGCGTTGCCCCAACCCGAAGTGGGTGACGTTCTCCTGTACGATCTGCCGCTGATAAATGGGTCCCGCGCGAACCTCGATCAGGCTGCCGATACCATAATGATTGACGCGGAAATGCAGGTTCTGCTGATCGGTCAACCCGGCGACTAACTCGATGTTCAGCCAGTGATTCTTGTTGCCCCCCTCATTGGCGTACAGCACGATCCGATCGGTTTCCGCAATTGCCAGGTCAAGATCGCCATCGCCATCGAGATCGCC
>JAICIG010000455.1 GCA_025924495.1 Pirellulales bacterium
AGGTGGTCGCCGTCAGCGATCCGGCGCGGAAGCTTGGCATCTCGCCCGGCATGACCGGGCGCGAAGCGCTCGCCAAGATGTTGACCGGCTGAGCGCTATAACCCCGACTCCGTCAGGTCTTCTTGCGGTTCTTGAGCGCCTTGTCGACGATCTGATCGAGTTCCTTCAGGCCTTGCTGTAAGTCGACGGGATAGAAACCGACGTGGTAGTGCAAGATTTTGCCGTCGGGTCCGACCACGACGAACAAGGGAAGCGTGGCGCCGACCAATCGCGGATCGCCCAATTGCTTAACCAGTGCGCCGCCGTCGAACACAATCGGGTAGCTAAGGTTCATGAACGATTTCAGCTTGCGCACGCCCGTCGCGGCGGCGCCTCGCGTGGTCTCTTCTTCAAAACGGCCGTCGACCGCAATGCCGTAGACTTGCAATCCCGCGGCCTTGTGGCGATTGAACAGGAACTCCAGATAGCCGACCTGTCCGTACGGCTCTTCGAGACGATCGTTGCGATAATCCCAGAAGTGCAGCACCGTCACGTTGCCTGCGAGGTCCGCTTCGGAAAGCTTGTCCTGGTTCAGGCCGTTCAAAGCGAACTTCGGCGCCGGCTGTCCTTGGAACTTGGCCGTCAACTCCTCGACAGCGCTGGCACGGCCAGCTTGAGCATCCAGATCGCGCGCTGCGGTCGAGATCAATTTCGCCAGCGGCCCGTTGGCTGCAGCCTTTTCCAGGGCCGGCAAATGTTCCGCGAGCAGTTTTCGCTGCTCATCGCTCCATTCATTCGCTTCGCTTTGCGCCGGGCGATTGAGCTTGGCGCGTAAGTCGACGAGCGCGGCAAAGGCGGCGGCCGTTTTAGCCGCGGTTTCCGGCTCGGCGGGTTCCGTGGCGACAAGTCGGGTTTGCAGGCGGTATTCGGTTCCCATGTTCATGAACACGCGCTCGTCGATTCCGACCGCTAGCGGCGAGTCTTTGCCGACCCAGGCGGTGGCTTTCCGTCCGAAATTGTTCTGCACCTCAATCTGCCACGTTTCTCGCCCCTCGATCTTTTTTTCCTGCTCGACCTGATACTTTCGCCCATCCAGTTCCCAGGCCGAATCGGCGTTCAGCGTGCGATCGGGCGCCAACAGCGGCAAAGGAAGCGGCAACACGCTTGTGCCTTCGCCGTAGTCGTAAAACAAACTTGGTCCGGGCGAACCGCCAGCCTGGCCCTTGGCGTCCAGTTCCAACAGGCCGAAACGCTCTGACCACGGCCAGTGACCTTGCCCGCGCTCTTCCAGCAGCCAGTAGAGCTTGGTCCCCGCCTCGCTCGAGTCTGCGACAAAGTAGGTCACATCAAACATCTTTTGGGGTTCTGCCAGCGAGCGGTCGGGTCGCAACAGCGCCACGTTGCCCCGAAAAACCCACTGGGCGCCCGGTTCAAAATGCGCTTCGGCAGCCACGAGCGTGGGCAGGAGGGCCGCCACAGACATCAGGGCGGAGAGCATACAGATTCCTTCGAGTAAGGCGGGTGGTTGGGGGAGGCAAGGTTCGCGAGGACCGATTGACAGCCGGGGAGGTCGCATCGGCAGGGGTTGATTGTAGCCGCCGGTTTCTGAAAATACGATCTTTTTTACATTGCCGAGCCCTTACACCGCCGAGCCACGTCGGGAATAGTTCGCCCCGGCATTCCGGGTTGCACGTTCACGAGGCGCCGATATATTGGTGGTTTCGACTTTTTCCGTTTCGAGCACAGTAGTTACGCGGAGAGTTCACATGCCCAAGGCATGCGATGTTTGCGGCAAGGGTCCCCAGATCGGCAACTCGGTCACGACCCGCGGTAAGGCCAAGTACTTGGGCGGCGTCGGCACCAAGGTTACCGGCATCACGCGCCGGCAGTTCAAGCCCAACCTGCAGCGCGTACGCGTGACGGTCAAAGGCACGAACAAGTCGATGCGCGTCTGCACCCAGTGCCTGCGCAGCGGCGCGGTCACCAAGCTGGTGCAAGCGGCGCCCTTCAAGCTCCCGTCAGCCGAAGGCGGCGCGAAGGCGAAGCCCAAGGCCAAAACCAAGGCCAAAACCACGGGGAAAGCCCCAGCCGGCGCCAAGTCATGAGTCTCTCGCGAGAGCAGGTCGAAAAGGTCTCGCTGCTGGCGCGCCTGCGGCTGAGCGAGGTCGAACTGGAGCGGCTCACCGCGCAGTTGTCGCAAGTGGTCGACTACATGGACCTGCTCAGCGAACTCAACACCGAAGACGTCGAGCCAATGGCCCACGCTGTGGAGATCTCGAACGTCTTTCGCGATGATGAACTGCGGCCGAGTTTTGATCGCGCCGAAATGCTGGCTCGAGCGCCGCATGCCGATGGCGAGTTTTATCTCGTCCCTGCCGTGCTGGGCGAGTAATCGTAAGGCGGGGTTGGCCCGCCTTGGGCGTTGTTCGTGGTGGGCCAGGTCCACCCTGCTATGAACTGATCGAGCCATGTCGTTGATCGCTGCTACCGCCGTCGAATCCCTGGCCCGGCTTGAGTCGGGCGAGATCAGCTCCGTCGACATCACGCGGGCATATCTCGATCAGATTAAAGCGCACGACGGCCGCATCGGCGCCTTTTTGCGCGATGACTCGCAGCGAGCCTTGGATCAGGCCGAACGCATCGACCAGCGCCGCAAGAAGGGCGAGCGCCTCGGCCGTCTGGCCGGATTGCCCGTGGCGGTCAAAGACTTGCTTTGCAGTCGCGGCGAATTGACCACCTGCGCCTCGAAGATTTTGGAAAACTTCGTCGCCCCCTACGATGCGACGGTGGTGGCGCGGTTGAAAGCCGCCGACGCCGTGCTCATTGGCCGCACCAATCTCGACGAGTTCGCCATGGGCGGCTCGACGGAGAACTCGGCCTTTCAGAAGACGCGCAACCCTTGGGACCTGGAGCGCACGCCCGGCGGCTCGAGCGGCGGCGCGGCGGCCTGCGTGGCCGCCTCGATGGCGCCCCTTTCGATCGGCACCGACACGGGCGGGTCGATTCGCCAGCCGGCAGGCTTGTGCGGCGTCACCGGGTTGAAGCCGACGTATGGCCGCGTCAGCCGTTACGGCCTGGTGGCGTTCGCCAGCAGTCTCGATCAGATCGGGCCCTTGGCGCATACGGCCGAAGATTGCGCCTTGGCCCTGGAAGTAATCGCTGGCCACGACCCAATGGATTCGACTTCCGTCAATCGACCGGTCCACAGTTACACGGCCACGGTCGCGCAGCCGCTTGCTGGGTTACGGCTGGGGCTGGTCCGCGAGCATTTCGGCGAAGGTCTGACTTCCGAAGTCGAAGCGGCTGTGCGCGAAGCCGTGAAGGTTTACGAGTCGCTTGGCGCCAAAGTGAAAGAAGTATCGCTGCCGCACAGCAAGTACGGCGTGGCGGCGTACTACATCATCGCCCCCTGCGAGGCCTCCAGTAATCTGGCCCGGTATGACGGAGTGCACTACGGCCATCGCACCGATGAGAAAGCGATGCAGGCAGAACTCGCCGCCGAACGAGCCGAACTGGAAGCGGCCGGGAAGAAGCAAGAAGCCGACAATCTCGATACGCCGCTGGTGCGGCTGTACCGCCTGAGCCGCGCCGAAGGGTTCGGCGCCGAAGTGAAACGCCGCATCATTCTCGGCACCTATGCCTTGAGCGCGGGCTACAGCGATCAGTATTACGTCAAAGCGCTCAAGGTCCGCCGCTTGATTCGCCAGGATTACGACAAGGCGTTTCAGGACGTCGATCTGATCATCGGTCCCGTTACGACCGCTCCGGCGTTCAAGATCGGCGAGAAGTCCGACGACCCGCTGTCGATGTATCTGGTCGACCTGTACACGGTGAGCGCCAACCTGGCTGGCATCGGCGGCATCGCCTTTCCTTGCGGTTTCAGCTCCTCGGGGTTGCCGATCGGTTTGCAACTGCAGGCGCCGCCGTTCGAAGAAGAGCGGCTGCTGCGCGGCGCCCACATGTTCCAGCAAGCCACCGGCTGGCACACGAGAAGACCTACGCTCTGAACGCAAACAGGAGTGGCGAGGATGAACGCGGCGCAAAGTCGGAAGTCGGAATGCGGAATTCGGAAAGAAGAGGATCCCTTCATTATTCCGACCTCCGATTTCCGACCTCCGACTTCGGTTCGACGATCCATTGGCATACGGCATAAGGCCCCTTAGCGTGTCCGCTCCCTATACAGTTGTCATCGGTCTCGAAGTTCACGTTCAACTGCTCACGCAGACGAAGCTGTTCTGCGGCTGCAGCACCAGGTTTGGTGCGCCGCCGAATACGCAAACCTGCCCTGTGTGCACGGGCATGCCGGGCACGCTGCCGGTGATGAATCGCCGCGCGTTCGAGCTGGGCCTGCGCACCGCGGTGGCGCTCAATTGCGAGATCGCCCGCTACACCAAGTGGGACCGCAAGCAGTATTACTATCCCGACTTGCCCAAGGGCTATCAGATCAGCCAGTTCGATCTGCCCTTCAGCTCCGACGGCTACCTGGAGATCAGCGATCCGAAGGGACGCTTCGAACCGAAACGCGTCGGCATCATCCGCGCGCACCTGGAAGAAGACGCCGGCAAGAGCATGCACGACGAGCAGGCCGGCTCGGCCGACAGCAAGATCGACCTGAACCGCACGGGCACGCCGCTGTTGGAAATCGTCTCGCAGCCCGACATGCGCTCGCCGCTGGAGGCCAAGGCGTATCTCACCGAACTCAAGCTATTGCTCACCTACCTGGGCGTAAGCGATTGCAACATGCAGGAAGGCAGCTTGCGCGTCGACGCCAACGTCAACCTGCACGTCAACACGCCCGACGGCCATGTGGTTCCGACGCCGATCGTCGAGATCAAGAACATGAACAGCTTCCGCGCGGTCGAGCGCGCCTTGGCCTACGAGGCGGAGCGGCAGTACGAAGTCTTCAAAGAAACGGGCCAGCGGCTGGGCCAGGTCCCTAAGCAAACTCGCGGCTGGGACGACGTGGAGAACATCACTCGCGGCCAGCGCCACAAGGAAGAATCGAGCGACTATCGTTACTTTCCCGATCCCGACTTGGCGCCCGTGACCGTAACCGACGAACAGGTTGAAGCCGTCCGTGCTGCGCTCGGCGAACTGCCCGACGACCTGCGACATCGTTTGGAGCTGACCTACAGCATCACGCCCTACGATAGCGACGTGCTGGTCAACCAGGGGAAGTCGCTCGTCGATTACTACGTCGAGCTGGCCGAGCTGACGGGCGACGGCAAGCTGGCCAGCAACTGGATGCAGCAGGACGTGCTGCGCGAGCTCAAGGAACGCAACCTCGCCATCGAGCAATTTCCACTCAAGCCCGCCGGCCTAGCCGAGTTGCTCAAGAAGGTCAAAGCCGGCGACGTGGACACCACGCGCGGCCGAGAGGTATTGCTTGCGATGCTCAACACCGGCAAGTCGGCCGAAGCCGTCATGGCCGAGATGGGCATCGAAAAGGTCGACGAGTCGGCCCTCTACGAGCTTTGCCGCGAGCTGGTCGCCGCCAATCCCAAGCTCGTCGCCGACGTGCAGGCCGGCAAAATGCAAGCCGCCGGCGCCTTTGTCGGTCAGGCCAAAAAGAAGAACCCCAACGTCAATCCCGCCCGCGTCCGCGAGATTTGTCTGGAGCTGATCGCGAAGATGTAGGTCGGCACTCGTAGTCTTGTAAGCTACGCTTCAGCGTAACACGACCACACGGAAGCCTTATGCGTCATTGGGTGATGCCGCTACGGCTCCTGCAAGCTGCCGACCGAGTTACTGTTGGGCGGGTTGACCTGCGCTTCGCTGAAGACCGTTTCCGCCGTCGTGTGCCATTCGCGTTCGATTTGCCGCCGCTGCCGTCGTTCGCGCAGTGCGCTCGACATGACTAACGCGCCCATGGCAATCAAGACGCCGCCCGCGAACCAGCCGAGCGCATCGGGAACAGTCTTGCTTGCGAGCCGGCAGATCATGACGCCGGCGAGCGTAATGGGCAACATCGGCAGAATGCCTTTCAACTCCCATTGCTCTCGGTAAGTGGCGCTGATCGTCGCTGCGTAATGGCCTTTGCGAGAACAGCTATAGCGGAGTCCGGCGACCAGCGCAGCGACAAGAGAGATAGGAAGCAATAGGCGGGCGTTTTGAAATTGCCAGGCGACGACTGAGCCTGTAATCAGGATCGCCGCCGCGCCGGGCAGAACGATGCGATCCATGCGGCGCCGGCTTTCCAGCACTTTCCCTTTGCCCGGAGTGTCGGCCTGCAAGGCACGGCGCACATAGCGGTATTCGAACCAGGGCCAACCCGACTGGACCGA
>JAICIG010000456.1 GCA_025924495.1 Pirellulales bacterium
TCATGTGCAGAAACGTCGGGGCCGCGAAGGTTGAACCTTGCTGTCTTGCCATCGAATGTCCCGTGACCGATCAACACCAGCCAGAGCGGGTCGGCGACACTCTCTGCTCCCGGGCTCAAGCTTCGCTGGAGAAGCTGGCGATCTTGCTCTTCTGAATCGGCCAGACCGATGACGGTGCATTGAGCTTTGCCGCGAGCAGCGGCTTGCTGCCAGCGCTCGGCCCACTCGCGGAATTGACGCCCATATTCGTCAGCGCCCGGCGCGCCGACGACCACGATCACGGTCGGCGCCGGTTGCGCCTCGGCGACGAAAAAGCACGACATCAAGACACACACTGGCCACATGCAGCGATTCCTATGGCAGGCCTTTCCAACGTCTCAATCCCCATTCGCCCGCCAGGCAGCCGATCGCAAAGACAAATGCGGTCCACTGATGCCAGAGCGGATACGTCCAGGCTTCAACCACCGGGATTTTCCGGTTGGGCAGACTGGCCACGAATTCATCAAGCTTGTCGAGAGCCACAATCTCGCCGCCCGTCTCCTTAGCGACGCGCTCGAGTAGCGCACGATTGGGCTGTAAAGAACGCAGCTCATCCGGCGCCGGTTCGATCGCCCAACCCGCCTCGCGCCGGCCAATTTCGCTGCCGTCTTCCTCCTTGGCGACAACGCTGGCGAGATAACCGCCAGGGCTGCGCGATGCAAAACTCGTTCGGTACTCGCCCGCCGACCGTTGGCTCGGCTCTGCCGCCAACTCGATCTCGCGCCCGTCCGGCGTTTTCACGCGCACCGCGACCGAAGCGTTATCGAGCGGCTCGAACGACTTATCGCGCACGCGAACCACGATCTCGACCGGCCGGCTGGCATCGCCCTCGCGTTGAGTCTCCACCTCAACGCGTTTAGGCACGTCAGCGACCAACCAGCGCACCAGTTGCCGCCACGCCTTTTCGAGGTCGCTGTCCCCGACTTCTTTCCGTCGCAGGTTCCATCGCCACCAATCGCCAACGGTCAAGGCTGCGGAACGGCCGCGGCCGAATTGCTGCACGACCAGCGCGGGATGTTCGGCCCCGTCCGCGGCGCCGGCGCGAGCCAGGACCGCAGCGCCGGGCTTGATCGCTGCGGCGCCGCTGACAACTTTGAACGGGGGCATGTCGGCCAGGCGCCGCTTTTCGTCCTCTTCGGTGGCGCGCAGCCGCACCCACGGCTGCAACCAGCCGTCGCGCGTCAGCAGCAGTTTGAAGCCTTCGCCTTCGGCGCCGAGCGGGGGCCCGCTGCGATCGAGATAGACGGGCAGCAATTCGGCGATCGGCGTGCGCTGATACCCTCCCTTGGCAAAGGCATTCAGCCCGCCAAGCATCAAGAACCCGCCGCCACGCTGACTGACAAACTGCTGCACGAGCGACATTTGTTCGTGCGTGAAGAAACCCGCCTCGACGTCATCGAGAATGATGGCGTGGTAAGCGAACAGCTCTTTCGCCGATTTTGGAAAGCCGCCTTTCAACTCCTCCTTGTCTTCGATCCCCAACCGCAGCAGCACGGGCTCGTTGTACTGCTCCGCCTGCTCATCGGTCTGATTGCCGAACCCTCGAAAAAGCGGATTGGTGCTTTCGCCCGACCGACCGCGGAACGTGAATTTGGGCTCCTTCTTAGCGATCCGCACCAGGCCCAGCAAGTTAACCTCCTCGTCTTCGGCCAGCGCCCGACGCAGGAATTTGAATTCCCAATTCGGCCGACCCGAGACGTAGAGCACGCGGTAGGGACCGCCGCTGCGATCGACGGTCGCCAGACGGCGGTTGTTGAGCAGCGTCGCTTCGGCCGATTTCGTTTGCTTGCCGCCCTGGCCTTCTTCCCCTTCAATCGCTGCCTGGACTGAGTAAAAACTGACGCCTGAGCGCTCGGGACGAAGCAGAAATCGTTCGATCGCGGGCTTGCCTTCGGCTGAATTCTTGATCGTGCGGCGCTCAACGACTTTGCCGGCTTCGTCCGTCACGCTCACTACGATCGAGCGCCCGGCGAGCCCCTGCGACTGGATCTCGGCGGCAATCGTGACTGGGGCCGCTTCAAAATTTGTCTGGCTGACGGAAACTCGCGATACGCCGACATCGACCTGGGGGGCGTCGGCGCCGAGGACCACCGGGTAGATG
Organism: Pirellulales bacterium; assembly: GCA_025924495.1. Next base: position 2,141 of record JAICIG010000456.1, read on the forward strand.
GGAGGCAGATTTCGCCAATCGACACGCTCGCTCAAATCCGTGGCGTTGCCGTCGGTGAATAGCAAGATGCCAGCGACCGGACGCCCGCGAAATCGCTCTGTCAAACGCTCCAGCGAGCCGGCCAGCGAGGATGAGTCGCCCTGAAAATTCAACGCAGTATAGTCGCGCACCGACTGCAATTTCGAGTCGAACGTATACGGTCGAACATCGAAGTCTTGCGACAACCGGGTGCGCCAACCAGCCTGTTCGGCCAGTTGCCGCTGCATGGTTTCGCCCCGCGTGCGGCGATTGCCAGGGTCGTGGATTTCCAGGCTACGGCTATTGTCCGCTGCCAGCAGAAACAGGTTGCTCTGCGGACGCGGGCGCGATCCGCTGAACAGCGGCTCGACCAGGCAGACGATCAACGCTGCGAGCCCCATCCCCTTCAGCGCAGCCGCCGCCCAACCGGCCGACCCGCTGCGCCAGTAGCTCCACACAAGCGCTCCGGTCGCCAGAGCCGCTAAGGCGCCGGCCCGCCATGCCCAATCGGGAGCGGCAAAGATCACATCTCCCAGGAGCATTGCACCTATCGTCATTGCCCGCTCCCAATGCGCTCGTAGTAGCGGCGCGTCTGCTCCAGGTATTTGGGCGGGGCCGGATCGCGATCGAGCGGAATCAAGGCATCCTTATCGGTGCGCCGCAGCAGCTCTTCGGCCACGCGGTCGCGCAGCTCGACGAGCGGCTCCGAGACCTCGACTCGGATCAGATCCCAATTGGGCTGCGAGGAATGGCGCGTCAATTCCCGGCGAATGTCGCGGGCGCGCTCACGAATTCTCGCCGCTTCGGCGCGGAGTTGCGGATCGTCGACCATCTCTTCGACGTCGCGCAGCCGATCGGACCAATCGCGGAAGTCTTCGCCCGCGATCGGAGCGGCGGTCCGCTCCGCGGCGTGACGGAAGGCCTCGAAGCCGCCGGGACCTGCGGCATCGAGCGCACCCCCTCGCAGATCGCCCCCTTGTTGTCGCGCGCTTTGCTGCTGACCGTCCCGCTGTCCGCCGCCCTGCTGTTGGCTACTTTGCGGCTGGCCAGGCTGTCGTTGCGGGCCTTGTCGCGAGTTTCCTTGTTGTGAAGGCTGCGACTCGCCCGATTGCCGGTTTTCGCCTGAATAACCATCGCCTTGCTGGCCGCCGTCTCGCGGCTGCCGGCCCGCTTGAGCAGGGTCGCCCTGTTGACGAGGCGAATTCGACGACTCCTCGCCGCCTGGCCGAGAGCCTTGCTCTGCGGATGACGAATTCTGACCGTTTTCACGCCTTTGGCGATCTGGCAACGACTGTCTCTCTCCCGGCTCTCTCGATGGCTGACCGCCGACGTTCTCCGCTTCGCCGGGCCTCGGTCGACGGCTGTCCCGCCCCCCCTGCCCTGCTTCGGCAGATGGCTGCTCGCTTGCCGATTCGGCTCGACGTTCGCGCTCCGATTGCGATTCGCCTCGTTGTGGTTCTCGGCCCTGTTCGCCGCCACCATGTTGATGACCGGTCGAATCTTGACGTTGCGGCTCTCCCCCCTGCTCTGTGTTAGTGTTGCGGGCAATTTCCTCATTCAATTCCTGTGCGAGCCGATCGAGTTGCTCGCGCGCCTGCCGCAAGGCCTCGCTCTCGTCCCCAAGCACTCCCTTGGCGGCGCGCTCGACCCCTTCGCGCAGTTGACTGATGCCGCTGCGCGCAATCTGCTCTTGCTCGCGCGCGTCGTCTTGCAGGCCACGCCGCGTGGAAAGCTCGGCCGCTTCCAGCGCTCGTTCGACGTTCTGTTGCTGGATTTTGCGGGCCGCATCATAAAGCTTTTCGGACAACAGCGGCTCCGACTGTTCCGCTTCCTGGATCGTCTCTCGCATCTTCTCAATCAGATCTTTGAGCCGCTGTTGCTGCTCCGCCAGCTGTTCGGGGACCTTGTCGGCGGCGCTCTCGCCGCGCAGCGACTTGCCCTCTTCGGGAGGCTGTTCCTCACCGGCCAGAGTGGCGCCAAGCTGCTGTTCGCGTTCGTCGAGCTGGCGTGCATCATCGCGCAGATCGCGCATCTTCTCATCGAACTGGCCGGCCGTGCGGCGGCGAAATTCGTTGTGCAAGGTCTTGAAGTCCTGTTCCGCTCGCGTTCCTGCCGCTGCGGCCTGCGAAACCTGTTCCTGCTCGAGAGCTTCCGAGGCCCGACGCACTTGATCGCGCGTCGCGTCGAGCTGCTGACGGGCTTCCGCCATCCGCTGCTGATTCTCGGGGGAATCCATGCGGTTCTTTAACTCATCGACGTCTCGCAGAATTTCCTGTTCTTCCTCGCGCAACCGCTTCAATTGGCGGCGAATCTCCTCGCGCTCTTGTTCGCTGCGCGCCTCTTCGAGGGCCGACTGCAATTCCTTCAGACGCTCGTTGAGGTCGTTTTGCCGCCGGGCCAGTTCGCTGAGCCGATTGAGCACCTGCCGAGTCTCGCGATTTTCCTGCTCTTGTTGCGATTGCGCCGTTCGTTGCGTCTCATACCGATTCTCATCGTTCGACAGTTCGAGCTGCTGCATCTGTTGCTGCGATCGGCTCGAAGCGCTCCCCTGAGAGCCCGACTGCCGTTGCCGAGAGCGAATCACGCGATGCTCGCGGGCACGCAGCTTGAGCAGAGCCTGGTAAGCGGCTTGCTCCGCTGCTAAGGCCGGCTGGAGCGGGCCAATCGCGGGCCCGTCTTTGGCGGCCGTTAACTGCTCCAAGGCCTTTTCCATGAAGGACAATACCGCGGCCGCATGACGCTTTGACTCAGCATCTTGCAGCTTCTCGGCCAGCGAACTCGCCTGTTCCAAGGCGGAAGTCTGCGATTGATGCACCAACTGAGAGTCGTCAGCGAATGGGGCCGATGGCTTGTCGCCCGTTTCGCGGCGGATCAGTTTCCAGGTGGCGTTGATGATCTCTTTTTGCAGTTGGGCGAGCTTCTCCGCCGCCTGGGCGTTCTCGCCGCCCGCTTGCTGTTGCTGTTGTGACTCGCCGCCGGGCGGCTGTTCGCCTTGACGGAATATCTCCTCAAAATGTCGAACCTCGGCGAAGTACATGTCGCTTTGCGTGCGGCGCAGTTTGCCGTCGGGTCCGAAATCTTCGGCCCAAAAATAGTACGAAAGCAGTTCGTCGGGCTGGGCTTTCAACTCTTCGAAGCGGATTACATGCCCGATCTCTTGCTTTTGCTTGGCAGCCGCGTCTTCGCCCAACACCAGATCCGCCGGCTCCGCGCTGGCCAGCGCATACGTCAAGCCGAATCGCTTCAAACCATAGTCGTCCCAGGCGGTCGCTTTGACGTCGGTCTCTTCCAGGGGAGAAACCTCGATGTCGCGTGCCGGGAAAGCCAGCTTCAAGTCGGGCGGGCGATTCGGCAATACGTTGATGGCGAACTCGGCGGGCGATCGGTTTTCACGCCCCTGTTCGTCAATAAGCAGCAACTTAAAGCGTCGCGACTTCTCGCAGCGCAGCGTCGCTTGATAGAGCGCCGACTCGCCATCCGCCGACGTCAGCGGAATTGGTTCGCCTTCGGTTTCGGTCAGCGTCGCAGAACGTACGCGCTTGTTCAGATGGCAAAGCAACGTCAACTCAGTCCCTTCGACGACCGACACCGTCCGCACATCTTGGATCAGCCGGTCCTCCAAGCCTGTGTAGCTGGGATACTTGAGCTTTGCATCGGCGCGCTGCAACTTCGGATACTCGAAAACCGTCACCCGATAACTGGCGCTGCGATTTGGGCCAAGGTCGACATGGTACTCCAGCGGCGCATCAACCGCTGCAATCCGGCCGCCAAACACGGGATCGGCCAGGCTTTTCGCCAGCGGCAAACGCACGGGTTCGCCCCCTGCCGACTGGTAGATCAGCGCCGCCTCGGCAGGCTGCGGGCCTTGAAAGCGCGCCAAGACCAGCAGGCTCGTGCCGCGTTCCACCTCGGCATTGCCCGGCTCGACCGTGAAGGAAAGCTTCTCGCTCTCGGCGATCGCAGCGCCGCGACCACCGCTGCTCATTGCAGCGCGCCGCGACGCATCTTGCCGCGCTAGCGCTACCATCACGGCGCCCAGAAGAACAAATGTTGACAGGCTCAATAGCTGGGCCAGCGCCA
>JAICIG010000457.1 GCA_025924495.1 Pirellulales bacterium
ACCTTCAGCAGGTTGCCGCCAATCACCTGAGTGAAGTCGGCTGCAAAGATCGAGCTGTGCGAGTCGCCGATGATGTCGCTGGAAACGATCGGGTCTTCGGTGTACTCAAGAATGCCCTTCAGCTTCCCTTCGGCGGCGGCTTTGACCGCTTCGTTGACTTCTTTGGCGGTCACATCGCGCTTCATGACGGCGGTCAGGTCGACCACGCTGCCGGTCGGCACCGGCACGCGGAGGGCAATGCCAGTCAGCTTGCCTTGCAGCTCGGGGATTACCAGGCCGACCGCTTTCGCGGCGCCGGTCGAGGTGGGAATGATGTTCTGGGCCGCGGCGCGAGCACGGTAGGCGTCTTTATGCGGCAGGTCCTGCACGTTCTGGTCGTTGGTGTAGGCGTGGACCGTGGTCATCAAGCCCTTTTCGATGCCAAACTTCTCGTGCAGCACTTTGGCCAAGGGGGCCAGACAGTTCGTCGTGCAACTTGCGTTGGAAATGCACTTATGGCTGGCGGAGAGCTTGTCTTCGTTGACGCCAAGCACGCAGGTCAGGTCGGCGCCGTCGTTGGCCGGAGCGCTGAGCACGACGCGCTTAGCGCCGGCGGCCAGATGCGTATCGTAGCCAGCTTTGCCGTCTTTCGCCCGGCCGGTAAAGATGCCGGTGCTCTCCACGGCGACGTCGACTTTCAACTCTCCCCAGGGCAACTTGGCCGGGTCGCGCTCGGAAAGAGCCCGGATCTTCTTGCCGTTGACGATCAGATTATGCTCGTCGTGCCCGACCGTACCGGGAAAGCGGCGGTGCGTGCTGTCGTATTTCAGCAGGGTCGCCAACATTTCGTTGTCGGTCAGATCGTTGATGGCCACGACCTCAAACTCATTGGGACGGGCGGCCAGATTACGAAACACCAATCGGCCGATCCGACCGAAACCATTGATTGCGACGCGAATTGCCACGAAAAATTCTCCTTGCGTTCCCGGCCGCCTCCCCATGAGACGGCGCTGTTAGCGAAGACTGCCCGGAAGAACAATTGCTTGCGAGCATCGGCTCGTTTGCACGCGAGTAAAAGCTCGCGTGTCCGCTCAGCAATCGCTAACTCGTTAACTTGTGGTTGAAGGGAAACGCGAATTATACTGATCGTTCCACCCCCCTTCAACCGCCCGGAATAGCCGCCCTTGGCTCCTTCGTCCGACTTGCCCTCCTGGCGCCTTCCGCCGGGAATTACCCGCAGTTTGTGGCAATACGCGCAGGCCGATCACATTGCCTACGACTACGACGACTACTTCGCCCACAACAGCTTGTTCGAGTTCGACTTAGCTGTGCTCGAGCGGCATTTCGCTCGGCCGGGGCTGATCGTCGACTTGGGCTGCGGCACAGGACGCTTATTAGTTCCATTTGCCAGACGAGGCTACCGCGGGCTGGCAATCGATCTATCGATGCCGATGCTCGAAGTCGTTGGCGACAAAGCGGCGGCCGAGGAGTTGCCGATCGATCGGGTGCTGGCCAACATGATGCAGTTGGACTTTATCCGAGATGCTTCGGCCGATTACTGCATCTCGATGTTCAGCACGCTGGGCATGGTCCGCGGGCGGGAGAACCGTCGGCAGGTCCTTGGCCATGCGCGGAGAATCTTGAAGTCCGGCGGCAAGTTCGTGGTTCACGTGCACAACCGTTGGTATAGCCTGTTCGACCCTCAAGGGCGTTGGTGGCTGGCGGAAAACTTGCTCGGCTCGGTATTCCGCCGCAACCAGGAGCCCGGCGATAAATTCTTCGACTATCGCGGCATCCCCAAGATGTTTCTGCACGTCTTCACCCGCCACGAATTATTCGCCGATTTGAAGTCGGCGGGCTTTCGCATCATCGAGTGCATCGCGCTCGATACTCAACGCCGCCACGCTTTGAAGCGCCCCTGGCTGTTCGGCCGCCTGCGCGCGAACGGCTGGATTGTGACCTGCGAGGCATAGCAGACCGAATTTAACGCAGCCGCCGGGGGATTGGCGTATGACCCCCGCGATCTACCTACGGCTTGCCTCCTACTTGTTCCCACGGCAGGGGCGTCCTATCCTGTTGGCTATGGAAGACAAACTGCAAGATTTACGCGGCAAACTGGCGGAACTCGAGCGCAAGCTGGCCTCTGCCAACAGCATTGACCCGAGCGACCGCGAACTGCTCCAGCAGGTGATGGCTGACATTCAGCAGGTGCTTGCCTCACAGGGCGCGAAACCACCCGCGGTGCGCGAGCCGCGGCACAGCCCCGAATCGCTGATTGAGCGACTGGGCGAAGCGACGCGGAATTTCGAAGAAACCCATCCCACGCTCTCTGGCGCCGTCGGCAGCGTGATCGACGCGCTGTCGCGGATGGGCATCTGATTCCGGGCTCGAGTTTTCTGTGCTATGCCTTTGTCAGCGGCCCGCCGACGTTGGCATGCACGCTACCGCTCGGAACATGCGTTTACCAGAGCAGCGTGAGTACTCGCGACTCAGTGATCCAGAACGGTCGTGCAACCAATGGATAAATTGAATTTGAGGAACGACCTGCCTTGCCTAGGGTCCCCGCTAGCTAGTCTACTGCTGCCGTTGGCCCGGCGTCTCGCGTTGATCGCGGCGATAATGTGGATCCAATTAGGCGCCGTCCTTTTCGTTCACGGCGCCGAGCCAAAACAATCAGAGTCGCTTCTCGATGGGCGCGAAGGTCACGACCTGGCGCTCGATCGGTTTCGGCCGAAGGCACAGCTCAAGGTGGCTGAGCACCTGCTCCAGCGGGCCAAGTTCTCGGTCGTCGACGTGCACGTCCATCCCAAGATTCGGTTTCGCCATTCGCCCGAGTTGCTCGATGACTTCGTGAAGCTGATGGACGCGCAAAACATCGCCGTCTGCGTCAGTCTCGATGGCGGGTTGGGCGAAGCATTCGACGAGCACGCCCGTTATCTGTGGACGAAATATCGCGATCGATTCGTGATCTTCGCGAATATCGACTGGCAAGGCGGCGGCCGCGCCGACGACCCGGCAAGTTGGGATTGTCAGCGCGCCGATTTCGCTCGCCGCATGGCCGCTCAGTTGGCCGAGGTCAAAAAGAAGGGGGCGAGCGGACTGAAAGTGTTCAAGAATTTCGGACTGGGCTATCGCAATCCCGATGGCTCGCTGATCAAGATCGACGACCCGCGTTGGGACCCGATCTGGCAGGCTTGCGGCGAACTCGGGATGCCGGTGATTATTCACACGGCTGACCCTGCGGCGTTCTTTGAGCCTATCGACGAACACAACGAGCGTTGGGAAGAGCTGCATCGACATCCCGAATGGAGCTTTTACGGGCCGCAGTGGCCTTCGCGTGCTGAATTGCATGCGGCCCGAAACCGAGTGATCGCGCGTCACCCGAAGACGACCTTCATCGGCGCTCACGTCGCCAACGATGGCGAGGACCTCGAGCAGACCGCTCGCTGGCTCGACGAATATCCGAACCTGGTCGTCGAGATCGCTTCTCGAACCGCCGAGTTAGGGCGGCAACCGTTTACTGCGCGGAAATTCATGATCAAGTACGCCGACCGCGTCATGTTCGGGACCGACGGGCCGCGACCCGCGGGACGCTTACTGCCGTATTGGCGATTTCTGGAGACGGAGGACGAGTATTTCCCCTATGCTGAGAACCCGTTTCCGCCGCAAGGTTTTTGGAACATCTACGGCGTCGGGCTGCCGGATGACGTGCTCAAGAAGATTTATCATGAGAATGCCGCCCGGATCATTCCCGGCGTCAAGGAAAGGTTAGCGAAGCCGTAGCCGTAGGGCAGGGCGCGCCCACCAGGAATTCTTGGGCGAGGTTCACCCTACGAATGCATCCGCTAGCGAACTTGCTAAACACAGTGCCGGTCTTTGGTTAAGCAGAACGGCGCATTCATCGCCAGCGGGCCAAGCGAGTCGCCGAGGCTGACATTGACCCTTGGGCGGCTTCCACTAAAATGTTGCGACTCTTAGAGTTATATGCAGAACATCATGACGAACGACGACGCATCTTCCACCCCTGGCATGCATGAGGCCGCGCGCCGCGAAAAGCTGCGCCGGATTCAAGAACTAGGCCACGATCCCTGGGGCGGACGATTTGACGATCATCAAGCGATCGAGCAGATACGTCGGCGCGAGAATGAAATCGTCGTCGAACCGATTCCCGAGGGAAGCGAACGTCGCCAGGCGGAGCAGCATGGGCCCAAAGTGCGCGCCGCAGGCCGCATTGTTCTGCAGCGCAAGAAGGGCAAGCTGATCTTTCTCGATATCCGCGACTGGAGCGGACAAATCCAACTCTTCGTCGGCCGCAACCAGGTCGGCGAGGAGAATTGGGCGCTGGCCGAATGTTTCGACCTGGGCGATCTGGTCGGCGTCGATGGGGAACTGAAGCGAACCAATACCGGCGAGCTGACGATCTTCGCCGAAAAGCTGCACTTTTTGACCAAGTCGGTCGAGCCGCATCCCGACAAGCACAAGGGGCTGACCGATCCGGAACTGCGGCATCGGCTGCGCTACCTCGATTTGATCTACACCGACGGCGTGCTGCCGCGGTTCTTGAATCGCACCAAGATCGTGCAATCGATCCGCAACACGCTGGGCGGCGAAGGCTTTGTCGAAATCGAAGGTCCGACGCTGCACTCGATCGCCGGCGGCGCCGCGGCGCGCCCCTTCAAGACGCACCACAATGCGCTCGATATTCCGCTGTTCATGCGGATCGCTCTGGAGCTGCATCTCAAGCGGCTGCTCGTCGGCGGCATGGAGCGGGTCTACGAATTGGGACGCGTCTACCGCAACGAAGGGATCAGCCCCAAGCACAATCCCGAGTTCACGATGCTCGAGGTCTATCAGGCTTACGGCGATTACCTGAGCATGATGGACTTGTGCGAAAAGCTGATTGTCGAAGCGGTTCGCGCCACCGGGCAAGACCTGAAACTGTCTTGGGGCGAGAAGACGATCGATTTTTCCCAGCCGTTTGCCCGCAAAAGCTACGACGAGTTGTTTGCGGAACACACGGGCGTTTCACCGGATGACGCGGCGCGCGTGAAACATCTGGCCGACGAGATCGGCTTTGCCACCGCAGGCAAAGACGCCGACGTGATCAAGAGCTACGTCTTCGAGGAAAAAGTCGAAGACCAGCTAACGGGCCCGATCTTTGTTTACGACTATCCCGCGGCCATCTGTCCCTTGACGAAGCGCAAGCAGTCGAACCCGGCCGTCGCCGAGCGGTTCGAACTGTTCGTCGAAGGCATGGAACTGGCCAATGCCTACACCGAGTTGAACGATCCGGACCTGCAGGAGCAGTTGTTCCGCACCCAACTGGCCGGACAGAAGGAGGAAGACTCGATGGCCAAAATGGACCACGACTTTGTCCGCGCTCTCCGGCATGGCATGCCGCCGGCAGGTGGGCTGGGTCTCGGCATTGATCGCCTCGTCATGCTGTTGACCAACACTCAGACCATACGCGAAGTGATTTTGTTTCCTCTCATGAGACCGGAAACTGAATAGGCGTCAAGCCTGACGCTTGACGCCTTGTTTCCCAAGGATGGGACCATGTATAAGTTCTTGCTCTGCTGGCGGTATCTCCGCACGCGTTATATTGCGCTGGCCTCAGTAATCAGCGTGACGTTGGGCGTGGCCACGATGATCGTGGTCAATAGCGTGATGTCGGGCTTTTCCTTCGAGATGAAAAGCCGGATCCATGGCATTCTCTCCGATGTGATTGTCGAGTCGCACAGCATGAGCGGCTTCCACGACGCGCAATATCACATGGAACAGATCATGCGAGTGGCCGGCGAGTATATCGCCGGGATGACGCCCACGGTGCACGTTCCCGCCATGCTCACATTCAGCTACGGCGGTAAGATGGTGACCCGGCAGGTGACGCTGATCGGCGTCGATCCGAAAACGGCGGGCAACGCCAGCGATTTGTACAACTACTTGCAGCATCCGGAAAACCGCCAGCAGTTGAACTTCGAACTGCGCGAAGGGGGCTACGACACGCGCGATCATCAATCCGGCGTCGCCTCCGGAGACCGCGACGTGTTGGCCGATGCCGGCTGGCCTTATCGGCGCTGGTGGGCCGCTCGTGAACAAGCCTTCGAGTTCGATAAGCCCGCCACGCGCGTGGCGCCTCCCGAGTTAGAGGGCGCAGCAGCCGCGAACCCGGCGGCGAACGAAGACGCCGCGGCGGCCGAGGCGCGGCCGGCCGATCCCTTCGCAACGCCCAAGAGCGAAGAG
>JAICIG010000458.1 GCA_025924495.1 Pirellulales bacterium
AGGTAAAGCAGGGAGACGAATTGGTTCGGCTCGATTCGTCGTTGATCGACGAACAGTTGGCGGAGCAGACCATCCTTGTTGAGCAGGCCAAGGCTGCGCTGATTGCCGCCGAGCGGAGCGTGGCGGCGGCCGAAATCGCCGTCGCCGAATACCGAGACGGCATCTACGTGCAAACGCGACAGGAGCTCGAATTGGCCGCCGTGACTGCCGAGCATGGCTTGAAGCAGGCCGAGAAGACGCTGGAACAAGCGCGGCGGCTGGCGCGGCGCGGGTTTATCGACCCTGTCCAGTTGGCCGGCGAACAATCTGCGGTGGAGCACGCGCAATTGGATTTGGGCATTGCCCGCCGCGCCTTGCAAGTATTGGAAGACTACACGCGGCCCAAAATGCTGGAGGAACTGAAAAGCCTGCATGATGCGGCCGGAGCGACGCTGCACGCGGCTCAGGCTGCGTTTGAGCTCGAGCACGATCGGTTGGAGCGTTTGCAGGCGCAGAGCGCATGCTGCGCCATCCGCGCGCCTCGCGACGGGATGGTCGTGCATGCCAACGATCCAAATTCCAGTTCTGAGACGCTGCAGATTGAATTAGGCGCACGGATCCGGCAGCGACAAACGATTATCTGGCTGCCCGATCTGGCGCACATGCAGGTGCGGGCTCTCGTCCACGAGTCGCAAATTACCACGCTGCATCCCGGACTCCGCTCGCGAATTGACGTTCAAGGGCATGAATTCACGGGCGAGGTGACGGCGATCGCCCACCAGCCCGAGCGCACGCGCCGTTCGCAGCAGCACTTGAAGTATTACGCGGCGACGATTCGCATCGACGACGAATCGCGAACTTTGCGACCCGGCCAAAGCGCCGAGGCGGAGATATTGCTGGCTCACCACACTAGCGTGCTGACCGTTCCGGTCACTGCGGTCGTGCAGCAAGGCGACGACGTCTTTGCCTGGGTGGACGCAGCAGCGTCCCCTGAGCGGCGGCGCATCATCCTGGGAACGGTGAACGAAACAATCGCCGAGGTTTCCGCCGGGCTGAGCGAGCACGATCGAGTGCTCTCTCATCCCAGGGCCGATGCCGCCGAACTGGTGCCCCTCTTCGAGCCGCGGGCGCATATGGATGTTCTCGCGCGGTTTGGCGTCGCAACGTCGAATGAGGCTGACGATGCTGCGGAGGTCGCCGGCCGTTGTAAGCGCCAACCCCCGTCGTCGGCGGGCGGCGGTTGATCGATTGTCGGCGTCGCGATGTGTTCTGCCGCGTTCCTTGCGTGCGGAACATGAGCCCGCTAAACTTGGCCGGCGCACGACCTTTAGCGGCTGCGAGCGCTGATCCTACTCTTCTGCAATGCGAGATAAATGCATGCGCCCCTTGAGCAAAATCAGTCCCGATTGGTGGGATTACACGACGCTTGACCGCGAAATTCTCGACGACGCAGCCAGGCTTTCGGCGCATGACTTGCTCAAGCTGTCGCGCCCCGGTTTCAGCGTGAAGTTCTACGACACGATCGAAGACTTCTACCTGGCCGAGGCGCTGGAATACATCACGGCATGGCGACAGGCGACGCCCGAGAGGCCCGCAGGCATCTGCGGTCCAATTGGGCCGACGGAACAACTGCCGCTGGTGGCCCGACTGGTCAATGAGTTAGATCTTAACTTACGTCATTGCCATTTTTGGGGCATGGACGAATGGGTGGTGGACGGCCGCGAAGCGCCGACCGACTTTCCGTTGAGCTTCGCGCGCGCCGACATGGAACTGTGCTTCAACCGCATTCGGCCAGAACTGCGGATGCCGGCGGAGAACATCCACTTTCCCCAAGCCGATCCGCGCGAATACGTCGCCAGTTATGAGCGTGCGCGATGCGTGGTCATGCAAGGGGGCCAAGGGGAAGTGAAGCATTGGGCTTTCAACGATCCGCCTAAGCGCGAAGGGCGCTATCGCGACGCTCCCCCCAGCCCAGCCGAGTACCGCCAGCTTTCGACCCGAATCGTCGAACTGCACCCGATGACGATCATTCAGAATGCGCGGACATCTGGCGGCGGCGTGGTGACGAACGTGCCGACGCATGCCATTTCGGTCGGGCCAGCCGAAACGTGGAAGGCCGAGAAGGTCTCGATCTGGCACGCTGGCTGCCACGACAACCCCTTCGGGCTGCGTCTGACGACGTGGATGATCTCCAAAAAAATCCCCGACTCAGCGGTGCCGATGTCATTGCTGGCCGACCACCCCAACGTGCAATTCAATTTCCTGCGCAGCGGCATCGGCTCGTGCGAAGCCGAAATGCACTAGGCGAGCCTGCTGCGCTAATCGCGCCCTCGCCTTGAACCAGCCCGCCTGCTGCGCGCTCCGCGTCGGCGCTCCTCGCGGGCAGCGGCTCGTCGAAGGCCATCTTCCGTCAGCCCGCGGTCGCGACTTGCAATCCGTTCTGGTTCTGTTACAGAAATGTCGGCTTCCCCTTGATTCCTGACCCTTGATCCGTGATGCCTGCTTATGCCACCACGCGCTTTCGCCGTTGCCGCCCATCCGGATGACATCGAATTCGTGATGGCCGGAACGTTGATTCACCTTCGCGATGCCGGCTATGAAATTCACTACATGAATATCGCCAATGGCTGTTGCGGCTCGACTGAGCACGATGCCGAGACGGTAGCCCAAATCCGGCGGCAAGAGGCAATCGACGCCTGCCGGTCGATCGGCGCCGTGTTTCACGAAAGCCTGACGAAAGACTTGGAGATTTTCTATGATCGGCCCACGCTCTATCGGCTTGGCGCTATCATGCGCGAGGTGGCGCCTGAGATTCTGCTGACTCATGCGCCGGTCGATTACATGGAGGATCATACGAACGCCTGCCGGTTGGCGGTCACGGCCGCCTTCAGTCGCGGCATGCCGAACTTTCCCGTCGACCCGCCCACGCCGATTGTCGAGACTCCGGTAACGGTCTACCACGCGCAGCCGCACGGCAACTGCACGCCGCTGGGAGAGCCGGTCGTGCCTGGCCTGTTTGTCGATGTGACCGGCTGCCTGGAGCAGAAGGCGACCATGCTCGCGTGTCACCGTAGTCAAAAGCAATGGCTCGATGAGAGCCAAGGGCTCGATTCCTACATTCAAACCATGCGAGACTTGATGCGCGAAGTGGGCCGCATGTCAGGGCGATTCCAGTACGCGGAAGGCTGGCGCAAGCACTTGCACTTAGGATTCTGCGCGGCCGACGCCGACCCACTGAGCGCCGCCCTGGAGGCGCTGGTTGCAGCGCGGAAATAAAAAACCACAGAGGCTCAGAGGCACAGAGAAGAGTTTAAGAAATTAAGAAAGAGTTAAAGGGGCGGAGACATGGCTGATGAGCGCGATCCATTGACGCGGGAAGTGATCGGCGCGGCGATTGAGGTTCATCGAGAGGTCGGCCCTGGGTTGTTGGAATCGGTATACCAGAAATGCTTGGAGCGAGAGCTTTGGCTCAGGAAGATAGGCTTCGAATCACAAGTTCGCATTCCGCTGACTTATAAGGGAGTTCAGCTCGACGAACTTCTGATCATGGATTGCTATTTTCCGGGCCGGTTGGTCGTCGAGATCAAAGCCGTACAACAGCTATTGCCAGTACACGACGCTCAGCTCTTGACCTATATGCGGCTTAGTAAGACGCCCGTGGGCCTGCTCCTCAATTTCAATGTCGCCGTGCTGAAAGACGGAATGAAACGTCTCGTTCTATAATCGCCGTCATTTTTCCATCTTCGCTCCTCTTTCCTTCTCCGTGTCTCTGAGCCTCTGTGGTTCCTTTCTTCTTGAATAAGACTGATCTATGTCGCGTGAAACCTGGCGAGAGATGGCCGCGGAGTTCTTGGGCACGTTCGTACTGATCGTGTTTGGCGTAGCAGTCGTGGCCCAAGTGACCCTCAGCGATAAGGCGGCCGGCGAGTACTTGTCGATCAATCTCGGCTGGGGGCTAGCGGTGACAATGGGCGTTTACATTGCCGGCGGGGTTTCGGGCGCTCATTTGAATCCGGCGGTGACGTTGGCCTTGGCCGTGCACCGGCAGTTTCCCTGGCGCAAGGCGCCGCTCTACTGTCTCGCTCAGTTCGCCGGGGCCTTTGCCGCTTCCGCACTGGTGTATGTGACGTATCGCGAGGCGCTCGATCATTTTGACGGCGGCATGCGGCAAGTGACCGGTCCGCAAGCGACCGCCGGCATTTGGGCCACCTATCCCCAGACATTTCTGTCGACGATGCCCGGCGGACTGATCGATCAGATCGTGGGCACGGCGCTGTTGATGGCGATGATCCTGGCGTTCAGCGATCGGCGCAACCTGGCGCCGCCGGGCAACCTGGCCCCGATCTTGGTCGGCGCTACAGTTTTTTTAATCGGCATGACCTTTGGCTACAACGCCGGCTACGCCATCAATCCGGCGCGCGACTTCGCGCCGCGGCTATTTACCGCGCTAGCCGGGTGGGGCGGCGAAGTCTTTCGCGCCGGCAACCACTGGTGGTGGGTTCCCATCGTCGGTCCCTGCTTAGGCGGAGTCTTGGGCGGCTACCTCTATGATCTTTTCATCACCCGACTTCATCCTTTGGAAGTCTAGCCCTCTTCGATTCGGTCCTTCGGCCCACTGGTTACACAGTCTTCCTGTTACGGCTCACCAGTGCATGACCTGGCCGCCATCGACGTTCATGGTTTGGCCGGTGATGTTTTTTGCTTTGGCGGAAGCGAGAAACACGGCTAATGCGGCAATGTCTTCCGGCTCCTGCCAGCGAGCGAGCGGAACCGTGCGACGGATCTTCTCGTCGGCCCATTCTTCGTAGGTCTGCTGCTCGTCAGCGGGCTGTTGCGCATTCCAGGCGGCCCAGACCGAGCGATTGAGAGCCGTTTTGATCATGCCGGGGCAAATACAGTTGGCTCGCACATTAAATGCGGCCAGATCCTTGGCGACGCACTGCGAAAAGTTGATCAAACCCGCTTTGGCGGCGCTGTAAGGCGGATCGGTTTGCGAGCCGATCTGACCGGCGACGGAAGCCAGAAAGAGCATACTGCCGCGGCGCGCTTCGACCAATGGCGAGGCGAACGCGTGCGCCGCGTTGGCGGCGCCGATTAAG
The DNA here is from genome assembly GCA_025924495.1 of Pirellulales bacterium. The sequence continues at coordinate 5,079 of JAICIG010000458.1, forward strand.
TTAACTTGCAGCACGCGTTCCCAGTCGGCCGGTTCGAGGTTCCAGAACGGAAAGCCGAACTTTCCCGACCCGATTCCCGCAGCGAAGACGACATGATCCAAGCGCCCAAAGCGCGCTAGTATGTCGCTCGCGGCACGCTGCAGATCCGCATATTGGCAGACGTCCGCACTCAGGCCGATCGCGGTGCGGCCGAGACGACCTGCGGTTTCGCTCGCGAAGTCCACGACCGCCGGGTTGCGGTCGACGAGAGCCAACTGGGCGCCTTCTTCGCCGAAGGCCAGGGCGATTGCCCGACCGATTCCTTGGGCGGCGCCGATGACCACCGCCACGTTATCCTGCAGTTGTAAATCCACCGCTCGTCACCTCAGGGCTGCGAAAGCCGCATCCTACCGGCCCGAAGACGCGAGGTGAAGAAGCTGCGCCCGGCCGCCGACGCCATCGTGGTCGGCGGCCTGGCCGCAGCGGGACTCAATCTGGTTGGCAGATCAATCGTTCTCAATCTCGTCCAGGCTCGCCTTGGCCGGGATTTCGGAGTCCAGAATTCCTTCGCCGCGCGTCTCGGCGGCGGGAAGCTTCTCGGCGAAGCGAGCGGCGCGGTCGTTTGCAATGGCGCGTGCCGCCTGACGAAGTTCGTTCGGGCTCAGCCGCCGCAGATTCGCCAGGTCGGACAGGGGCTTCAAGGCGCCGACCGCACGTTCGACCGTCGGTTCGAGCATGACCATCTCGACCAGCCAACGCCGCACCCCTTCAAACTGCCGCATGGCGTCCTGCAGTTGGCGGTTCAAGTCGCCGGTTAACTCCAGGGTTTCAATCGTCTCGGCCAAGTCGGCAGTGCGCGCTAAAATCCTGTCCTTGAGCGACAACAGGCCGTCCAGCCCGGTATGTGCCGCGGCGATCTCGGTCGCTTCGTCCTGCAGCCGCTCGCGGAGCCGGACAAGCTCATCCAGGGCCGCGCGGGCGGCTTGCGGATGCAAATCGTCGTTGCCGCAAAGAATCGTCTCCTTGATCGCAATCAAGTCTTCGCTTGCATCGCGCGCCTCGGCGGCGTGTTCCGAGGCCTGCACCAGGCGGTCGTTCAATCGCTCCCACTGCTCGACCGACGTCACCGCTCGCTCGGCTCGTTCGCGCTCGGCC
>JAICIG010000459.1 GCA_025924495.1 Pirellulales bacterium
AGACGAGCCGCTCATCTCGAGTCAATCGATTCCGCTCGATCTGCAGCCAGGCCAGCTAGTGGAAGCGTATCTGGGCGCCGGGCCGGTCGTGCGCGGCCGCGTCGCGCTCAAGGACGAAGCCGCCCGCGATATTGCCCTGAACTACTCGCGGAATTACCTGCTGCGCAAGACCGAGGGCATCAAACGGCCGCCGGAAATCGCTGGCGAGAAATTCGACTGGCGCAATGGCTGGAACACTGCCTGGACCGCCACGCCGGCGGGCCGCGCTTACCTGAGCACGCTGCACCACCACTTCATCAAGCTGAATCGCGACGGCACATTTCGCGCCAGCGGCGTTTCGGCAGGCGATTACGAACTGGCCTTCCAGATCTACGAGCGGGCCGAAGATTGCCTGGCTCATCCGCTGGGCGGCAAAGTGGTGCGCTTTCGTATTGACGAGAACCAGGCGGCCAAGGGGGGAATTGATCTGGGCAAGATCGAAATCGAAGCCGCGGTCGGTCCCGCCCCCGGCGAAGTGGCGCCCGACGTCGAGTTCGAGCTTTTGACCGGCGGCCAGCGAAAGCTGAGCGAATTGCGCGGCAAGCTCCTGCTCGTCGACTTTTGGGCGACCGGTTGCGCATCGTGTTTGAAATCAAGGCTTGACCTACGCGAGCTATATGAGACGCACCGCGATGACGGGCGGCTGGCGATCGTCAGTATCGACGTGGAAGCCAAGCCGGATGCAGTTCGTGAATTCGTCGCGCAACGGCAGCTACCGTGGTTGCAAGGCTACATCGCCGATCTGCCCGAGTCGCGAGCCCTGGACCAATTGGGCATTAGCAGCGTGCCATGTTACTTCTTGATCGACCGGGATGGAAAGCTGATCGGTCGAAGTACCGAACTGAATGATATCCGGGAACGGTGCGAGGTGCTCTTGAGCGCGGGGAATTGATGCGAATCTGAGGGAACAAGCTCTGCGGCGTTCCGGGAGTCCCTTTCGATGCAGCATCAAAGCAAGTGCAAAGCAGTTGGTTTCCCCTTGTCGACCGCAATCCCGAAAAGTTCGTCGACATTTATAACGCGAAACGCGCTGATTTCCCGCGAGCGATCAGCGCGTATATCGCTCGGCAAAGGCTAGCCCCGCGGGTGATGCTGCCAGCCTCGCCCTAGTGAGCGTCCCGGCGCTCGGCCTGATAAACGATCTGGCCGCCCATGACGGTCATGACTACTTTCGCCTCGGCGATTTTCGATTGCTCTTGTTCGGCCAGAATGTCGCGCGAGAGGACGACAAGATCGGCTTGCTTGCCCACAGCGATCGAACCGAGCCGGTCTTCTGAGGAGTTTGCGTAGGCGGCATCGAACGTGTAGGCGCGGATTGCTTCGGCGACGGTAATGCGCTGCTGGGGAAACCAACCATGCGGATGGGCGCCGTCAAGCGTGCGGCGGTTGACGGCGGCGTCGATGCCAGCGAGCGGATCGAGCGGCGCTACGGGCCAATCGGAGCCGAACGCCAGACGAGCTCCGTGTTCCAACAGTGAACGAAAGGCATATGAAGACCTGCATCGCTCGGCGCCGATTCGACCCTCGGCCCAGCGGCCGTCGTCGATCGCGTGATAGGGCTGCATCGAAGCGATGACGTCTAAACCGGCAAAACGAGGGTAGTCTTCCGGGCGGAGATGTTGCGCATGCTCAATGCGAAAGCGTCGGTCGCGGGGACCGTTCGTCTTGGCGGCTTCGGAGAACAGATCCAGCAGAGTCGAGTTGCCCCGATCGCCGATTGCATGAACCGCCACGGCGAGACCGGATTCATCAGCCTTGCGAATCAGCTCGCCCAGCCGCTCGGGAGGCGTGACGAAGATGCCCGTGCTGTTGGGCTCGTTCACATACGGCGTCCACATCTTGGCGGTACTGGAACCGAGCGAGCCATCAATGAATCCTTTTACTCCGCCGATCGTGACCAGCTCGCCGCCGAAACCGGCTTGAATGCCGAGATCAGCCAGTTCCGACCATGCTTCCAGCGGCCAACGAAGCTGAATCCGGGCCGTCAGGCGGCGCTCGCGAGCGACTTGTTGATAAAGCCGCAGCAGCTTGCGGCGAACATCGGGGCCGACGCCGGCCATGTCGTCGATACTGGTGACGCCCAAGCGGCCGGCCAACTGAAGCGCGGCGCCGATCGCTTCCGCCATTTCCTCATCAGTCGTCGCCGGCACAACGTCGCCGATCAGGTCCATGGCGGTGTCGCGCAGAAGGCCGGTCGGTCGCCTGGTCTGCGGGTTGCGAACGAGTTCCCCGCCTGCCGGGTCCGCCGTGGATTCGCTGATGCCAGCCAGAGTCAATGCTCGTGAGTTGGCCAAGGCCATATGCCCGTCGTAGCGAGCGAGAAAGCAAGGCCGATCAGGAACATAGCGATCGAGCGTGGCGGCGGTCGGCAACTTGCCGCCGAACGTACGATCGTGGTCCCAGTTTCCGCCCAGCATCCAGCGGCCGGGCGGCAAGCGACGATCGAACGCCTGCAGGCGGCGGCCGAACTCCGCTTCGTTCTCGGCATCTTTCAGATCGACCCGCTTGATCTGCAGGCCGCCGGCCAGCAAGTGGACGTGGCAATCAAAGAATCCTGGCAACACGCGTCGCCCGTCGAGAGGCACAATTTGTGTCTGCGGCCCGATCAACGCCCGGATGGAAGCGGAACTTCCGACTGCCAGGATGCAATCTTGCCAGATCGCGACCGCCTCTGCCTCGGGCTGTTTGGCGTCGACCGTCCAAACCCTGCCGTCGACGAGCGCGATGTCCGCCATCGGACCAGCGAAAACCGCGCGCAGCGGCATGGCGGCAAGGCAGGCGATGGCAATGAGAAAGCGCCGCAAGTGCATTGGTCGTTTAACCTCGTTCTACAGGCAGGCGGGTCACTCGACGAAGGAGATCGAGATTCGCTTCGAACTGATCATCGTTGCTTCCTTGCCAGGCTTGCACTCGTTTGCCCGAAAGGGCGCGGAGCCAGATCTTATAATCGCCGCCCAACCACGGCACGCACGCGTCGAACCAGCTCCAGATGCGATTCATGATTTCGCCCGACTTGAAGACGTTCGCGAAGCTGTCGAACGGCCGCTCTTCCAGACCCGTCTCGATCTGCACAAACCGCTCGAGCTTCCAGCGCTTCTTGCGGACGCGCACGAACAGCACATAGAGTTCGGAGTGGAATGCGGCGTTCTTTAAATACGCTTGCGGAAAGCTCCCTAGCAACAAGCCCATCGAGATGCAGAAAGCAAGCTTCGGCAAGAAACCGGCCGTACCGATCAGCGCGAAGAGGCACAATGCGGCCCAAATGATGGCGCGACGCCGGAAGTCGCGAACCGGCGCCAGGAAATGTTTTTCCGCGCCGGCGCTCCCTGCACTTTCATCAGGCGTTGGTTGATGTTGAATGGTCATGTGGTTCGCTGCACACGTCCGAGTAACCACGCCTCTTGCAACGTCGCTCCGATTGGGAGCCGTTAATTACTTTCGGCCAGGCAATACAGGGCCTTTTCACCGCGTAGAAATAGTTCTTTGCCCGCTATCGCGGCCGATGCGCTCAAGGTGTCGTCGAGTTGGTTGCTGGCCAATAATCGCGGCGTGTCGCTGTGGCTGATGACCAGCGTGAGACCGCTGCGATCAGTGACATAGACGCGGTTGGCGGCGCCGACCGGCGAGGCGTACACCTCGGTAACTCCGCCTAGCCGAAGCGGGCCCGGACGATCTTTTCCAGTCTGCGCGTCGACACGGTTGAGAATTCCCTGGTAGTGCGTGAGGAAGTAAAGAACATCGCCGTATAAGAGCGGCGAGGGCACGTAAGGCGTGCCGCGAGAACGGCTCCATAGCACGTTGCTGCCGCCCGTGATGTCGCCTGTTGCGTCGTCGAGCCGAATGGCCAGTAAGGCGCGTTTGTCGTAACTGCTGCCCACATAGACCACGCCGTTGCCGTACACCGGCGAGGCGACGATGTTCGACGACAGTCCGCCGCATTCCCACAGGATCTTGCCACTGGCCAGATCGTACCCGCGCACCCGATTCGTTCCGCTGATGATGACCTGCGGTTTGCCTTTATGCTCGACGATGATGGGCGTGGCCCAGGAAGTGACTTCATCGCGTTCGACTTTCCAGCGCTCCTGACCGGATTGCTTGTCGAGGGCGACGACGAACGATTGTCCTTCATGATCCCAGTTAACGACGAGCGTGTCGCCGTACAAAGCCGGCGATGCGCCCTCGCCGTGCCCGTGCAGCGACTCCATGCGGCCAAAATCCTTCTGCCACAGCGGCTTGCCCTCGAAGTCCAGGCAATAAAGTCCAAACGATCCGAAAAAGGCATACAATCGCTGGCCATCTGTGACGGGCGAACTGGAAGCGAGGCTCGCCGTGTGGTGACCTTGCTCATGCGGCAGCGCTTCCTTCAACTTGCGCTGCCACAGTATGCGGCCGTCGTTCCGGTTAACAGCCAAGGCAATGAACCGCTGCCGGTGCGTCACGGGCAGGTTATCGTGATTGCCGGGCGCGGCGCTTGGCCGCGGCGGCAAAGCGTCGCCATACGGCACGGCGGCCGTGAGAAACACCCGATCGCCGAACACGATCGGCGCCGAATGCCCGCGGCCGGGCAACTCGGTTTTCCAGCGGACGTTCTTCGTCTCGCTCCACTCGATCGGCGGATCGGCGTCTGGCGCGACGCCCGTACCGAGCGGCCCGCGCCATTGGGGCCAGTTGTGCCGGGCGTCTTGAGCGGGAACAGGACTTTCATCCGCCCGCGCCGATGCGGTTAACGCGAGCACCGCCGCATAGAAATAGAATCGATGAAACGTCATAGTGCCGCCCGCTAACAAGATCGTGTTCGCCGGAATTGATTGTACCGCCTTTGAACATGCGAAGTTAGAGAGTAGTTCCGAAACGGCACACGCGCTGGTCGCACTGCCCGGCGGCGCAACATAGAATCCACCGCGGCCAGACGATTGTTTTCTGGCGCTCCGTCATGCGCGCGATAACGGAGGCCTTTGAATGAATATGGGCGATGACGACTTGCTTTTCGTGGATGCCAATGCCACCCCGTGGGAAGAGCGCTTCAATAATCAGGTCGGGGCCGTCATTTATCGGAAGGCACTTTATGACGATCCTGACACAGGCATGCTCGTGCGTCTCGTGCGGTATCCAGCCGGCGTGATCAACCCGCGGCATACGCATCCCTGCGGGCACGGCATGTATGTCTTGGAAGGAAAGCTCGTCACGCATCAAGGAACGTTTGGGCCTGGCAGCTTTGTCTGGTTCCCAGAGGGCCAGGTGATGGAACACGGCGCTAGCGCAGATGGGGACGTCACCGTGGTGTTCATCACCAACAAACCGTTTCGCATCGACTATCTGGAGCCAGCGTAACGAGCGATGGGGGCGCCAGCCAATGTCCGCGACTAAAAGAGCTGCTAGGCTCGTCGCGTCAGCAAGCAGGACCAACCGAGCGGTCCTTCTACGCCGCCGGGGTCTTTGAACCTGAAGGGTCGAATCCAATCGACATCGAATAGCCCGCCAAGTTCGCTGCGGATTTCGCCTTCATGAACGCGCGGCGGCCCCGGCGCATCGGATTGTTCGTTGGCATTGCCGGCCAATAGCAGGTACTTGGTCCCCGGCTTAGTGACTCGGCGGAGCGTCGCCAGGAAGCCGGGCAGGTCGGCCCGGCGGGCGCAGTGGTAGCAGCCGCGGTCGAACACGAAGTCGAAAGGACCGAGCGCCATCTGCAGATTACAAACATCGTCAACCAGATAATCCACCGCGACCCCCTCGCGACGGGCGCGCTGTTGCGCCTGTTCAATCGCCCGGGGCGCAAGATCGATCGCGGTGACAGAGAAGCCTCGCTGCGCGAGATACACCGCGTTGGTTCCCGTTCCGCAGCCCAGTTCGATGGCTCGGCACGGTTGAACCGCGCCGCTGTCGAGCACTGCGGCGAGTTCCGCCGATGGCCGACCTGTGTCCCAAGGCGTGTCGCCCGTCTGGTAACGGTTTTCCCAATGCGCTTTCTTATCCGGCTGATCCGCCGCTGATTCCGCTTGTGATTCCATGCTCAATCTCCGCTGCCGCGGCGACGAATGGCCAGGGCCGCGTCCTGCTCGTAGGGCGGCGATTTCAGGCGAACCGTATCGCCAGCGACCTTGAATTCGCTGTGGCCTGCCGATTTACCGGTAGTCGGATTCAGCCCCTCGGCGCGGTAGTCGCCCGCTGGCA
>JAICIG010000460.1 GCA_025924495.1 Pirellulales bacterium
GCAGCACGCCTCGCACACGACCTTCTTTCAAATAGCAGATCACCCCCTTGCGAAACGGCTCCTTCCAGTCGGCTACGGTTTCCAGTCGCGAGTCGGTCTCGCCAACGGCTTCATATCCTAGATCGAACAAGTCGGAATAAAAGTATGGCAGATGATCGTAGCGGACGGTTTGCCCCGCCATGGCCCGACCCGCCAGCCTGCCCATCGTGTTGGCGTTGTCCTCGTGCTCCACGCGCAAGCGTTCATTGAGCAAGGGATTATAGAAGTTGGCGACGTCGCCCGCAGCGTAAATATCCGGATGGCTGGCATGCAGCGACTCATCGACGACGATGCCGTTTTGCACTTCCAATCCTGCCGCTTGGGCGAGTTCCACGTTCGGTCTGATGCCAACGCCCGCCACCACGCCGTCGGCTGCTAGTTCCTGTTCGCTCTGGTCGTGCGCGTCGCGCACCTTAACAACGGCCTGCCCCGCGCGAGTCTCGACTCCGGCAACCATTTTCTCCGCGAGGATCTCCACGCCATGCTGCCGATAATAATCGTTGAGAAAGGCGGTCAGCTCGCGCGGGAAGATGCGGCCACAAACGCCGGCTTCGGGCAAGATCATTGTCACCCGCTTGCCATTCAAGGCCAACGCCGCGGCGATTTCCGAGCCGATGAATCCGCCGCCGATGATGACAAATTTCTCCCCACGGTTGCAAAGGTCGCGCAAGCGCTCGTAGTCGTCAATCGTGCGGAAGTAGACGATCTCGTCGCCTCCAAATATCAGCTTTCGCGGCGAACCGCCAGTGGCCAACAGCAGTCGCTCATAGCTATAAAGCGTCTGCTGATCGTCAGTCACGCGCTTGGCCGCGGGATCGAGCTGCTGGGCAGTGCGGCCGAGGTGGAGCGCGACCTGCTGGCTTTCGACGTTTCGCCAGATTGTTTTAAACGTTTTCCCCTTCCAGAGCCCCTTCGATAACGGCGGTCGGTTATAAGGGGGATGCGTTTCGGCGCTGATGATGCCAATCGACCCGCTGGCGTCGCTCTCGCGGATACCCTCCACGGCCGCCGCCGCCGTCATTCCGCCCCCCACGATCAAGTATTTGTAGTCGGGCATGGTTCACTCCTAATCAGATGTTGGCCAACTCGCCAAAGTACTCATGATCCTCGTTGTAGCCGCCCTCTCCTTGGCCCACGCTGCGGATGCAACCGACGAACTCGACGGCGCGAATCCATTTGACCATTTTGAAGCCGAGCTGGTTTTCGACCCGCAAGCGCAAGGGAGCGCCGTGCAAATTGTTGAGCGGCTCGTCGTTCATCTCGTACGCCAATAAGGTCTGCGGACGCATCGCGTCTTCCAGAGAAAGGTTGTCGTAGAATTCTCCGCCTTCTCCGCCCTCGCCGAATGAGTAAAAGACAACCGCCCGCGCATCGGCCTTGGGCCGGACCAAGCGGATCAGCTCCGCCAGCGGTAAGCCAGTCCAGGCGGCAATGCCCGACCAGCCTTGGATGCAGTGGTGCAAGGTGATTTGGGTTTTTGCCGGAAGCGTTTGTAGCTCCGTGAGGGATAATTCGACGGGGTTTTCCACCAAGCCATACACCTTCAGCCGATAATCTCGAAAGCTCCCTGCGGCCAAAGAACTCCATTCATCGCAGGTTGGGACTTTCCCGTTGGCCCAAAAGAAAGGGGAAATGTCTTCAGGGCGAAATTCCGCCCGCGGGGCGGCACAGTCGAGGAGGAGCCTCATGATGGGCGTGACGATCGCCTTGGCGACATGTTGGACCGCTCGCGGGCGGCGCCATGCCGCCCAATTGGCGAAGACATTTACGCCTAGAATCACGCCCAATCCCAATAGGCCAGAATAGACGCCACCCAAGCTGGTTTCGTCCGAGCCGAGGACGATGTGATTCATGTTCCGAACAAACCCGGTCATGGCCACCATTGTCACGTGCATCACGATGAAGACGATTAACGCGCACATGATCAAAAAATGGAGCGACCGGCCGATTTGTCGATTTCCGGGAAGCTTGGGATACCATGAGAAGCGGTTCGTAAGCGCGGGCGACATCGATGGCCCTGTTGCAATCGCCAAAGGGGCCAGCACAAATATCACGCCAAAGTAGGAAAGCTGCTGCAAGGCGTTGTAGTGGTAAAAGCCGTTCGGCTCGGGGGGCAAGTGAAACGTGGCGTAGTGAACGAAGACGTTCCATGCATCGGGGATGATGTGCCAACCAGCCGGCACGATCCGCCGCCACTGTGGCGATAAAAACAGCAGGATCGCATAGATTACGCCGTTGCCTACCCAAAATAGCGCGCTCAAAAAGTGCCAATGCCGAGCCATGCCGATCGTGTGCCGGTAGCCGGGCAAGCCGATCCAGGGCGAAAGGTGTCGCGAGTCCTGTTTGGCGGTCCAGATGCGGTCCTTTGGCACTTCAATAGGCGTAAAGCGAATCCACTCCGTGCCCGGCGTGCAATGGACGTTGCAATACAGGCGCGGATGGTCGGCAAGGATTTGAAGTCCGCTGCGGATCAGCAGAATCATGAACAGCAAATTGACATAGTGGGTGATTCGCAGCCAGGCAGGAAACCCCAACGGTGTCGACGTTTCGAGCGAGACCGCATTGGCCGACGATATCACAGGCAGTCCGGCAAAGGCCCGCTGGACGTAAGCGGCCGCGAACAACAGGATGAAGGGCAAGGCAAGCAGCAACAGCGTTTTGCGCCGAATGTGCATGTTTGGTCATCTTTCTGTGTTGGACTCAGTTTTTCACGATTGCCCGGTTCCCTGCCTCTGAGACCACGCGATCGTGTCAATCGCTAGGGTCGAATGGGCGTAGGCGCCACCGGCACGCATCTCGGCGGCGACCCAGATGGCTTCCATGATCTCTTCTGCCGTTACTCCTTGCAGAAGGGCAGCTTTGGTATGTCCCCGAATGCAGTAGGGGCACTGCGTTACGTGCGCTATGGCAACCGCAATCAACTGCTTGGTCTTCGCGGGCAGCGTTCCTTCAGCAAATACGCTTCGGCTGAAGGCTTTGAAAGCCTCGGCAGGTTTGGGCGCCAGGGCCTTGCGTTGTTCGGCGAGTTCCTTGGTGGCCTGAGGGTAAACTTGTTCTTGCTCCGACATGGCTCCGTACTCCTAAGTAAGGCCGCTTGAAATCGCTGTTCACTATGCCGGGGACAACCTTATTCCAAGTGCGGCACAAGGTTAAATTCTTGCGTCATCACGCAGCGATCAGTTCAACCCCTAACGCCTGTCTCTGCGCCCGCGCGCAGCAATTCTCCCTTCGACGTGATGCATTCGACCAACGCATTCCACGACTTCGCGAAGGCTTCAATTCCTTCGTTTTGGAGCCGCTCTCCCAAAGCATCGACATCGATGCCCGCTTCGGCGAACTCAGCCAGCGTATGATCGCAATACCGGGCGTGTATCGGCAGGATATGCCTGACGTCGCCATGCTCGGCGAAAGCCTTTAACGTGGCTTCGGGCATCGTGGTAATTGTTGAGGGGGCGACCAACGAGGTGATATAAAACGTGTCGGAAGCCGACGGGGACTTCGTCCCCGTACTCGCCCACAATAGCCGTTGAGGCCGAGCGCCGGCGTCCAAGATACGCTGCCAGCGCGGCGTGTCGAGCAGGCTGCGATATGTCTCATAGGTTTGCTTCGCCATGTTGACGCCGAGCCGATCGACCAGCCGTTCGGGCACGTTGTCATTCACGGCGACGTCCCAACGGCTCACAAACAAGGAAGCTACGGAAGCGACCCTGGGATTCAGTCCGGCCGCGATGCGCCGTTCGATGCCGTACAAGTAGGCCTCGGCGGCTGCGACATATTGCCTGCGCGTGAACAGGAGCGTCACATTGATTGGGACGCCCGCGAAGATTGCCTCTTCGATGGCGCGCAATCCAGCTTGAATGCCAGGAATCTTAATCAACACGTTAGGCCGATCTGCCGCGGCATGAAGTCGCTCGGCGGCGGCTATAGTATCCGCCGCGTCGTCCGCCAACACCGGCGACACATCCAACGATACCCAACCGACAAGTCCGTCCGTCGCGTCGTAGATCGGCCGGAGCAAATCGGCCGCTTGGCGGATGTCTTCGCTGACGAGTTCGCGCAGTACATCCGCGGATTCGCCTGGCGCCCACTTCTTGCGGATGGCATCGTCGTATTCGCGGCTGTTCTGAATTGCATGGTAAAAAATCGTTGGATTCGAGGTAATGCCGCTAACCGAGAAGTCGTTAATATACCGCTCGAGCGTACCGCTATTCAGCAGACCGCGCGTTAGATTATCGAGCCAAATGCTCTGGCCCAGATCGTGGAGTCTTCGTGTAACCGTCATTGATCGATCTCCGCATGAAAACCTGCGCCGTGAAGCGCTTCTATGACTTCCGCCGGGCTGAAGTCGCCAGTTACTTCAAAATGGCTCTCTCCCGGTTCAGCCGTATTGCCCGTCACGCCCTCGACGCGCCGGATGGCTGCTGTGATCGCGTCGCAACACGGCCCGCAGCAGTTGTGAATGCCATAAAGTTTCAGCCGCCTGACATGATTAGCGGGAACCTTATTGCCGACATAGACCTCGTTTTTGTTCGACGTTTGCATCTTTCTTCCTCCCAAGATCAAAACACTAGCCGGCGCCAGCGCTCGATAACATCGCCACTGCGTGCCGCACCAGCTGATTCGCATAGCCCCACTCGTTGTCGTACCAGCTCAACACCTGTACCAGGCTGCCTCCCACGACGCGCGTCATATCAAGGTCAACGATTGATGCTCGAGGGTCGCCGATGATGTCGGCGGATACAATTGGCTCTTCCGTAACGCCGAGAATCTCTCGATAACGCTCGCTGATCGCCTCCTCGCGGAAGATTTGATTCACCTCCTCGACCGTCGCGTCTCGCCCGGTCAAGCAAACCACGTCGGCAATCGATCCCGCGGCAACCGGCCCGCGGATCGCAATCCCGTCGAATTTGTTTTGTAGTTGCGGCAGCAGTTTGGCGGCTGCTGAGGCGGCGCCGGTTGTCGTAGGGACAAAGTTCGATGCTGCCGAACGGCCGCGACGGTAGCGTTTGTCGCCTCGGTCGACTAGCGCCTGAGACGCTGTGTAAGCGTGGACCGTGGTCAAGATCGCCTTGGCAATGCCGACTCGGCGATCAAGGATTTCCATGACCGGAGCGATGCAATTCGTCGTGCAGCTTGCGCAGGAAATAATCGATAGATGGCCTGCCTGCGGCGACCGGCCGACTCCGGCGATCGCGGTAGTCAGCGTTTCGCTCTTCGCCGGCGCGGATAGAATCACATGCCTAGCGCCGGCCTGCAAGTGCCAAGTCAACTCCTCTTCCTTTAAGAATCGTCCTGTGCACTCAAAGACAAGATCGATGCTCAACGATCCCCAGGGCAGTTCGGCGGGGCCAGGTCGATCGAAAACTGGAATGGAGGCGCCGTCGATGATTATCTGATCGCCCACGCTGTGCACTTGCTTGGCGTAGCGGCCATAGACGGTGTCATACCGGAGCAAATAAGCCAGGTTGTCTGCCGGTATAAGATCATTCACGGCGGCCAGTTCGAGCTGGCTTGAATCGAGGATGATCTTCAGCGCGGCACGGCCGATACGCCCCAATCCATTGATCGCAACCCTTGGCACTGGCATAGCTCTCTGTTCCTCTCGTGAACCTTGCGATTGTCATGCTGTACTGAGCTGAGAAGTGCGTTTTCGCAGCTCCGCTTTATGCAATTCTTGACCCGCCAGCTTCAGGTTCACTCCGGCGGGGAAACTTCATGCTCGGCCTCGGCAAAAAGCGGGATCTCTGTAGCAACCTCGTTCAGCACTTTTCGGGGATTGAACGACCCGGTCCGGCCCAGCAATCTCCCATGGAGTCGCCCTTCGACCCAGGCGCCTGTGGGAGGCCGAACGGCCTAAGAAACCGATTGCATCCGGTCGGCGTAGTTGACGTACGGCCCCGCAACGTTCTGCAAAAAGCCGCGCCCGCGAGTTGATACGTTGCAAGATGCTGATAGAAAAACTCGACGTCGGGCAGAGCGTCCACCGGGCAGAGATCCACCACGTTTCCGGCCAGTTCGTTGATCAGCGGAAAGCCTGGAACAGAGTCGATTTCTTGGCAGGCGCCACGATTAACGACCAATAGTCTGCTTGTGCCCGATACTTCGCGATAGAATCGGATGCAGCGCGTACACATGATGC
>JAICIG010000461.1 GCA_025924495.1 Pirellulales bacterium
CAGCGAGGCCTTCGAGGATTTCTATTACTCGGTTTGCACGGCCGACTATGCGCAGATGGCGCGAGATCAGGAGCCGCTGGTGCGGCGGATGACGGCCGCCGATCGCGTCCGCCTGGTCGCTCCCGGCACTGATCTTTCGTTTTCCATTCGCGGCATGGCCGTGCGGCCTTGTCATGGCCAGCGCAATATTCCCGACGGCGAAGTGTTTACGGCGCCGATTCGCGAGAGCATCAACGGCATTATTCGCTACAACGCGCCCTCGCGCTATCAAGGCGTCATCTTCCGCGACATCGAGTTCGAGTTCCGCGAAGGCAAGATTATCCGGGCGACGTGCGCCGGCGAGAATGAGAAGCTCAATCAAGTCCTCGACTCCGACGAAGGCGCACGCTACATCGGCGAGTGGTCGATCGGCTGCAACAATCGCATCCGGCATCCGATGCTCGACACGCTGTTCGACGAAAAGATCGGCGGCTCGATCCATCTCACCCCCGGCAGCGCCTACGACGAATGCGACAACGGCAACCGCAGCCGCGTCCATTGGGATCTCGTCCTGATCCAAACGCCTGACTACGGCGGCGGCCAAATCTGGTTCGACGACGAATTGATTCGCGACAATGGGCGATTTGTGCCGGAGGACTTGCAGGCGCTGAATGCGGGACTGGGCTGAAGAGGAAAGTCGGAGGTCGGAATTCGGAAGTCGGAGCAAAAAACTCCCTCTCCCTCTGGGAGAGAACCGGGGTGAGGGCGAATCGCCGATGCGTTCTTTCCCCAACGAATCGGTTTCGCGATCATCCGAGCTGGGAATCGGCACGCACTTGAAGATTGAATTCGGTGGTTCGGCCAATGCCGTGGACCAGTGCATTCAACGGTTTTGAGAGAGTACGCAGCGCCGCCTTCTCCCAAACGTAGAGGGAACAAATAACCTGAAACTTGGAACTTCCGTCCATGCCTTCCTTTGTCACCCATCTCGAAAGCGCCCTCGACGGAACTCAAATCCCGGCGGATCGCGTGCAAACCTTGCACAAAGACAGGCCGCTGTGGGTGCGTTACGATCTGGATGCCGTCGGGCGGGCGATGACGAAGCAGAAAGTCGCCAGCCGACCGCCGACGATGTGGCGCTATCGCGAGCTGCTGCCTCCGCTCGATGACGCCTCGATCGTTACGCTGGGCGAAGGGATGAGCCCGATCCTGCCTTGCCCGCGATTAGGCGCCGAGTTCAAGCTGACCGACGTCTGGATCAAGGATGAATCGCAGTTGCCGACCGGCAGTTTCAAAAGCCGCGGCCTGGGGATGGCGATCACCATGGCCAGGCAGTTCGGCATCCGCCGCGTGGCGATTCCGACCGCGGGCAACGCCGGCGGCGCCATGGCCGCCTACGCGGCGCGGGCCGGCATGGAAGCCTTTGTCTTCATGCCCGAAGACACGCCGGCCATCAACCAGTACGAATGCGATCTGGCCGGCGCCAAGACGTTTCTCGTGAACGGTCTGATCACCGACTGCGGCCGCATCGTACGCGAAGGCAAAGAGCCGCTCGGCTGGTTCGACCTTTCGACCCTTAAGGAGCCTTATCGCATCGAAGGCAAAAAGACGATGGGCCTTGAACTGGCCGAACAGTTCGATTGGCGGCTGCCCGACGTCGTGCTCTACCCGACCGGCGGCGGCACCGGCTTGATCGGCATGTGGAAGGCGTTCGACGAGCTGGCCACGCTCGGCTGGCTGGCCGACGACCGCCGCCCGCGGATGGTGGCCGTGCAATCGACCGGCTGCGCGCCGATCGCTCGGGCCTTCGAGGCCGGCGAGCGATTCGCCGAGCCTTTCGCCGGCGCCGCCACCATCGCCAGCGGCATCCGCGTCCCCGCCGCGGTCGGCGACTTCATGATTCTCGACGCCGTGCGCGCTAGCGGCGGCCGGGCGATTGCAGTCGACGAAGCGCGAATCCGCGAGTGGATGGCACTTGGCGCCCGTCTCGAAGGAATTTCCATCTGCCCAGAATCCGCCGCCTGCGTCGGCGCTTTAGAGAAGTTGTCGGTTGAAGGCTGGATCAAGCCTTCCGACCGCGTCCTCATCTTCAACACCGGCGCCGCCCAGAAATATCCCGAAGCCATGGCGGTGGAGCTGCCCAGAATTGATAAGGCCGCACCGCTTGATTGGGCGGCAATCGCGGCTACCTAAGTTCGGCCATGAACTTCAGGAAGTGCGATTCCAGCAATCGCAGATCGCTGCCGAATGCGGCGCGGAAGTCGGCCAGGCGGGCGTTGGCGGAATACTCGGAAAAGGGCTCGCGCTTGGCCACTCGGGCCAGATAATCGCAATATTGCCGCGGCCGCGTTTCGACCAGGAAGAACGACAAAGCCCAGGCTTGCGCGTAACCCGCATTGATGTCTGCCAGAAACGGCCGGTCGGAGCTGATGAACTCGGCGAGCGAGCCGGCTGGGCGGCGCGGCAAGTATTCTTGAAATTGCTGCAGCCGGCCGCGATTGAAGCGATCGGCGCGGGCGGGATACCGCGACGAATCCCACACGCCTTGCGCCTCGAACATTGTGCCTAGCCCTTCGATCAGCCACCGTGGCTGATCGGCGAAGCGCGAGTGGATGCCCGTATTGAAGGCCGTCTGGTGAGAGGCTTCGTGGACGATCGTGGCGGCATTCTCTTTCCAAGCGGCCGAATCGGCGGCGCCGCCACCTTGATCGAACAAGGCGATGCGATTGCTGACTCGTGAATAGTAGCCCAGCACGTTCGGATGGGCCGGTCCGCCGTCCGACTGAGCGTAATGCATGAAGTCGCTCTGATTGCGAAACACAATCGCCACCAATGGAAACTCGGGCTCCTGCAGACGAAATCCACGAATGGAAAAGTAGCGCACGAACGACCGATAGAGCTCCTCGAATCGCTGGCTCCAATAGTCGCGCTGTCCCGGCGCATGCGCTACCAGGTAATGTCCGGTGCCGGTGATTTCGAAGTTTCTGCCAAGTTCTTGCGATAGCCGGCTGCGCACTTCGGCGGCCGTATAGCCACGAAACGGAATCGTCAGCTTGCGAAAGTCCTGGGCCTTGGCCGGGTCGAACATCCACAGACGTCCGTCGCGAGCCAGCAGATCGGCCTCGGCGGTCGTTAGCCGCAGCAGCAATCCTTCGAGCCGGTCGCTGCCTAACTTGAGATCAAGCACGATGCGACCGGGCTCTGCGGCGCGCAGCGGCAGCGTCGAACAGCACATCAATACGACGCAAGCAGCGGTTGAAAACGCGGCGTTTTTCATGCTTAGGGGCGTCTGTTGTGTCTTCAGGCGTCCGTGTTCCACGCTT
Source organism: Pirellulales bacterium (assembly GCA_025924495.1). The sequence continues at coordinate 3,303 of JAICIG010000461.1, forward strand.
TCGGACGGTGGCAATTTCGATCGGCGGCGCGGATGCCGAATGCCTGGCTCGGCGTGACGCCCGCCGATACGGATTCGTTGCATCAAAAGTCTAGGCCATAACCGCCGGCCGCGCGGGACGACCAAGAAGGCGGAAGAGTGTGGCAAGCTGTTTGAGTTGGCCGTAAAATGAAGGCGGCCGGGGGCGTCGCGTGCCACACTTCGGGCTCGATCGCGGAATAACCAGTTTCCGGGCATTCTTCAGTCTTTCTTTCAGGAGCTTGGCCATGTTAGCGACGTGGGTACTTGTAGGAGTCGTAGCATGTGGTCAATCCTCCACAGCGGCTGCAGACAAGAGCGACAAAACCGACGCGGCGGCGCCAGCCAATGCAAAGCCTGCCGCGGATCTCGCAGCCCAGGTGCGTAAGCTGGTCCGCGAACTCGACGTCGGACAGAAAGCGCGGCGCGACGCCGCAGAACAGCAGCTCATGGAGTTGGGCCCCGAAGCGCTCGAGCTGCTGCCGGAAACCAACGATCGTACTCCGGCCGAGGTTGCCTTGCGGCTCGATCGCATCCGCTCGCACTTCGAGCGTACGCGAGCCGAGAATTCGGTAAAGGCCTCAACGATCACGCTTCAGGGCGAAGACATGCCCGTCTCGAAGGTGCTCGCCGAAATCATGAAACAGACCGGCAACAAGATTTACGATCTCCGCGAGGAGTTCGGCCAGGAAGCGACCGATCCGGAAATCAAAGTCGACTTCGACAAGACGCCTTTCTGGTCCGCCCTCGATCAGATCTTGGACCGCGCCGACCTGAATGTCTATCCGTACGCGTCAGAACCGGGCGTGGCGATCGTCAATCGCTCGGAAACGCGCATTCCGCGATTTGGCACAGCCACTTATGCCGGTTCATTCCGTTTCGAAGGAGGCGAGTTCGCCGCGCGGCGCGATCTTCGCGATCCGGACAGCCACACCCTGGAACTGATGGTCAGCGCGGCCTGGGAACCGCGCTTGCAGCCGATTCTGATCATGCGCGTGCTCGAGGGAATGGAAGCCGTCGATGAAAAGGGGGAACCGATCGAGGTGGCGATGTCGGGTAACGAACTCGAGTTCCCGATCGACTCCGACATGCGGTCGATCGACATGCCGATTCAATTCACCGCGCCCGCGCGCAGCGTGAATCGCATCGCTTTGCTTAAAGGCAAGCTGTCGGTGCTGTTGCCCGGCAAGTTGGAAACCTTCCGCTTCACTGGGCTGGAAAAAGCCAAAAACGTCGAACGGCGCAAGGCCGCCGTTACGGTGGTGCTGGACGAAATTCGCAAAAACAATGCGCTGTGGGAAGTGCGCGTTCGGGTGGTCTTCGACAAAGCGTCGGGCGCGCTCGAGTCGCACCGCGATTGGGTCTGGAACAATCCAGCCTTCCTGGAGCTGCCCGGCAAGAAAGAGCCGCTGCAATTCGCTGGCATGGACCAGACTCGCGAGACCGAGAACGAAATCGGCGCTGCTTATTACTTCGACGTGCCCGAAGGCCTCAAAGGCTGCACGTTCGTCTACCGCACCCCGACCGCAATCATGAGCATGCCGCTGGAATACGAATTGAAAGACTTGGAGCTGCCGTGATCGCCGATCCACTGCGAATCGGACATTGCGGCTTGCTTGCCTGGCTGACCACATGGTTGCTGGCTGCTGAAGGGCTGCTGGCCGCGGAACCCACGCCGAGCGCCACCGGCTCGTCCACCGTCGTGGCGGCGACAGTCGGTAAAGAATCGGTCTTTGCCTCCGAGGTTGCGCAAGTCCTCGAAGACTCTGGCGCGGATAAGCGAGCGACGCCTGCGGCTTTGCTGAGATTGCAGGCCGAGGCGCTGGAGCAAGTCGTCAATCGACGCCTGGTCGCACAGCTTCTCGCCAGGCAGGGCTACGAACCCGCGGCCGATCAGGTGGACGAACTATTGGCCGAACTGAAGCAGCGTTTGGCGACTCAGCAACTTCCATTCGCCGAGTTTCTGAAACGACATGACCTGACCGAGGCTCTGGTGCGACGGCAGCTTTCCTGGGAGTGGGCCTGGAATCGCTACCTGGAGCAGCAGCTTACCGACGCCGAACTTGAAAATTATTTCGCCGCTCATCGCCGCGAATTCGACGGCTCGGAGTTGCGAGTCAGCCACATCTTGCTGAAAGTCGAAAATCTTGACGACGCGGCCGCCCTTGCGGCGACGACCAAGCAGGCCGAGCAACTGCGTACAGAGATCGCCGGCAAGAAGCTTTCGTTTGCTGCCGCGGCTGAAAAGTACTCGGCCGGACCGAGTCGGCGGCAGGGGGGCGATCTTGGCTTCATTCCGCGGCACGGCGCTATGGCTGCAACGTTCTCGCAGGCGGCCTTTGAATTGGAGCCCGGCGACGTCAGCCAGCCGGTGGTTACGCCCTTTGGCGTACATCTGATCCAATGCACGGAAGTGAAGCCGGGCCAGCAGACCTGGCAGAGCCAGCGCCGCGAATTGGCGGGCGCCTGGTCGCGCGAGCAGTTCTTGAGACTCGCCGATGCCGCCCGCAAGCAAACCATCATCAAGTACACAGGCGCCTCGCCGCACTTCCGCAGCGGCACGCACGAACTTGTCCTGCCATGACCGAACCAATAGACGCTAATACGAGCTAGCCGCCGCTTTTCGCAGGCGTTGCACATCGGTTAAAAGGGGCGACGGCAAGCCGTGGCTAACCATCACTCTTTCCGATCGGGCGGCGCTCGAGAATTCGGCGCAGACGCTTGCCACGCCGCTGACGGTGGGCGGGGGAGAGGGCGTCGCATAACAGTCACGTTAAAGCCTTGATTTCAAGGGCCGGATGGTCCAAAATCCAGGCTTCTAGACAGATTAGGGACCAGTGGCG
>JAICIG010000462.1 GCA_025924495.1 Pirellulales bacterium
GAATTCAGAGAATTTCATCGCTGACGCGCTCGCGTTGAAAGCAATTCAACTGCGGCAATCATCGCAACCGATACTCACCTAGGCGGCCATTTGAGCCGGTCGCTTACGGGAAACCATCACGCTGGCGCCGTTTGAATTTGCAGAATTCAAGAGGCTGCGAAAACCAGCCGCGCGAATTCGGATGATCGTCCGACTTTCGCGAAAAGCGCTACCACAGCAACAGCATTCAGCCATGCGCACAGAAAACAGCCGATCCTGGCACAGCGCATTAATTGACGGGTATCCGCTGGCCGGATTTCTCGTGCTGGCGGCGTACCTGTTGTGGGCCTTCGTTCTCTAGCGTTAAAGTGGGCTTTTCGACGCCCGCCGCACGAGACGCTAGAAAGGCCGCGACGTGACTTCAGCAGAACCGCATGACCCGCCTTCGCGCTGGGATGTGTCCAATATTTATTCGAGCCTCGAGGGGGACGATTATCGCGCCGCCTTCGCGCAGCTGGAATGCGAACTGAGCGAGCTGGCGGCCTTTTGCGACGACAAACAAATTCGTCGGCTCAGCGCGGCGCCGCAGGCTGAACCATCGTTAGCGCTCGCACTCGTCGAAGCGATCGAACGAGTGAATGCTGTCGCGCTGCTCGCCGAAACGCTCGACTCGTTCATTCATGCTTTCGTTTCCACCAACAGCTACGACGCGCTGGCGGCGCGCGAGGCCTCGAAGCTCGAACTCGTCGAGACTCGACGGCGGCAACTGCACGTGCGGCTGCAGGGCTGGATTGGTTCACTGGAGCCATTGCTAACCGAGTTGATCGTCGGCAACGAAGTGCTTAAAGAGCATGCCTTCTTTCTGCAGGATACGGCGAAACAAAGCCGGTACCTGATGAGCGAGGAACTCGAGGCCTTGGCCTCCGAGCTGAGCCTGGATGCCGGCGGAGCCTTCGGCAAGTTGCAGGGAAATGTGACCAGCCAACTAAAGGTTGCATTCGAGCGCGATGGCCGCAGCGAAATCCTGCCGATCACGGTGATCAGGAATTTTTGCTTCGATCCCGATGCTGAGGTCCGCCGCCGAGCTTACGAAGCGGAACAACAAGGCTGGACTTCAATTCGCACCACCGTGGCGGCCTGCCTGAACGGCGTTAAGGGGACGGCGTTAACGCTCAGCCGGCGACGTGGGCGCGCCAGCGTGCTCGACGCGGCGTTGGACCAGAATCGCATCGACCGGCCGACGCTCGATGCGTTGCTTGGCGCCATTCGGGAAGCATTTCCGATGTTCCGCCGCTATCTGTCCGCAAAGGCGCGGAAGCTCGGCAAGCACCAATTGGCCTGGTGGGATTTATTCGCCCCGTTAGGCGCCGCACATACGACGTTCGCCTGGCGCGAGGCGCGCGATTTCATCGCGGAAAAATTCGGCTCATTCCACGAGGAACTCGGAGCTTTTGCCGCGAGGGCCTTCGATCGGGCTTGGATCGATGGCCTGCCGCGTGATGGCAAACGAGGCGGCGCATTTTGCATGCCAGTGATTGGCGTGGACGAGAGTCGGATTCTCGCCAATTTCGACGGCAGCTTCGAGCAGGTCAGCACGTTGGCTCACGAACTTGGGCACGGCTACCACAATCATTGTCAGCGCGGACTGAAGCCGTTGCTGCGAGGCGCCCCTTCCACGCTCGCCGAGACCGCCAGCATTTTTTGTGAAACGTTGATCGCCGAAGCGGCCTTGGCCGAAGCCAAGCCGGACGAGCAGTTGATGATCCTCGAAGCCCAGCTTGCCGGCGCGACGCAGGTCTGCCTCGATATCAGTTCCCGGTTCCTGTTCGAATCGGCCGTATTCGCTCGGCGCCAGGAAAGCGAATTGAGCCCCGACGAATTCTGCGATCTGATGCTCGGCGCCCAGCACGAAACCTACGGCGACGGCATCGACCCTGCCACCTACCATCGCTATATGTGGCTGTGGAAGCCGCATTACTACAGCCACGAGCACAATTTCTATAATTTTCCCTACGCATTCGGACACTTGTTCGCTCTCGGCCTGTTTGCCATCTATCGCCAGGACGGGCGCGCCTTCGTGCCGCGCTACAAGGAGCTGCTCCGCGCCACGAATCAGGAGTACGCCGCCCCGCTGGCCGCCCGATTTGGAATTGACATCACACAACCCGACTTTTGGCGGAACAGCCTGCGGATTGTGGCGAGCCAGCTAGATCGGTTTGAGGCGATCTAAGCTTCGAGGTTGAAAACTTGTCGGGCGCCAGCATCACGGCGCCAAAGCGAATTGCCGTAGTGCCGCCTGCTCCAAGCGGTCATCTGCACCCAAAACCGGACATTGAACGGTAAACTTGCTCCCCGAACTCGGGTTGGAGCGAATCGGCGGCCTCGGTAAAATTCGTTCTCTCAGGTCGTCTGACGATGGACGGCCTGGGGGCAAGGAAGTAACAGCCAGTCAGGACGCGACGGCCACGATGCGCTCCCGCGTCGGCTGGTTTTTGAAATAGCTCGACATTCCTAGGCATGGAGGCCGGTTGTGGATAAGGTCCTGGTTACCGGGGTAGACGAACTTATCGGCGCGAACATCGCCTGGACGCTGGCCGATCGCTGCGACGTTCTGGCGGTTTCGGGGCGCGGGGCGGCGCCGGCCGGCTGTCGATTGCTGGACTGCAGCGTCGATCATCTGAGCGAGCTCGAGCGGCAGATCGAAACCGAAGCGCCGCGCGCAATCATTTACTGCGGCGCGTTTTCGCGTTCGGCCTGGGATTTGGCGCAAATGCCGCTCGCCAAATCCTCCAACGAAATCGATCTGGTCCGCCAATTGGCAGAACTAACCGAGCACGGCCCTTCGCGGTTGATCGTCATCTGCACCGATGGCGTGTTCGCGGGGCCGCGCATGTTTCATGGCGAAGACGCACGCACACGCGCCTCCGGCCGAAACGGCGAAGCCGCCTTGGCGATCGAACAAGCGCTGGCGGGAACTCGATCGCTCCTGATTCGCACCCATGCCTACGGCTGGGGCCCAGCGGGCTCTAAAGCGAGCTATGCCGAGCGAATCTGGAACGCGTTGAGCGCCGGAGACCAATGCGACGTCGACGCGGAGCGTCATGCAACGCCGATTCTGGCCAGCGATCTGGCGGAACTGCTGTACAGGGCCATGCAACTCGAACTCGAAGGCGTGCTCCACATCGCCGGGGCCGAGCGCACCAGCATGTTCCGGTTTGCAGCCGAACTAGCTGCCGCGTGCGGCTTTGCCGGCAGGCAGGTCCGCCCGATCGAAAGTTCGCAACCGCGTCATGGCAACGTCGACGAAACGTCTCTCAATACACAACTCGTTCGTCGGCAACTCGGAATGCCGCTGCCGTTGTTGCGAGAAGGGCTGATGCGTTTCGCCGCCCAAGCGCGGGTCGATTACCGTGAGAAGCTAACCGGCGGCATCCTGGCCGTCGCAGCTTGACGCATTGCGGCGCCTTCAGCGCCGCCGGCCTACCGTGGCGGCAGCCCAAGCAGCTCGTAGATCCGCGGATCGGCGAGGCTCTGGGCGACAATCGCTGCGCCGGTGAAATCATGCGAATGGCTGTGGCCGCCCGGCACAGCGACCGCGATCGCGCCGGCGGATACCGCAGCGCGGCAGCCGTTGTGGCTGTCCTCCAAAACCATCATCTCGGCAGGTTCAACACCGAGGCGAGACGCCGCCTTCAGGTAGATTTCTGGTTGCGGCTTCCCCTCGACGACATCTTCAGCCGTCAGGATGAATTCGAATCGCGGTTCAAGATGGAACCGGCCTAGCACGCCCGTCACGAAGCGTCGCCCGCTGCTTGTGCCAATCGCCTTGGGAATGTCGGCGTGCTCGAGCGCGGCGAGCAACTGTTCGGCGCCGGGCATCAGAGCCAGACGAGCGTCGAGAACCGCTGGAAAGATCTCGGCCGTTTCGGCAGCCAGCGTCTCGACGGTATCGCTAAGACCATGATGGTCAATCATCAATTGCAAGGCCACGCGCGAAGGTCGTCCCATCATCGCATTGAGCAAATCGGCGCCAAACACATGCCCGCGGCGTCGCAGCAGTTCAGTCCCTACGTCCTGATAAAGTTCTTCGGTGTTAAACAGTAAGCCGTCGAGATCGAAAACGACGGCGCGCGGACGCTGTAAACCAGACATGGAAACCAAACTTGGCGAGTGAATACGAGGATTTCTGTCGTAAATATTACCGATTCACCGGCAGAAAAGCTATTGCCGCTGATCGACGCCGCGCGAGCGAATCGGGGAGCGGCTGATGTAATTCTCCTGCCGCGGTTGATTGCCGACGCGACACGGGCTGCTCGGCGGTCTAAAATGCGCTCGCTGAATCATCTTGTCGGGGAGAACGGCTCATGAGAACGCATTTCGCCCACGTCGCATCGATTGTCTGGCTCTTCTGGTCTGCTGTCTGTGCAGGCGCCGAACCAGAGAAACGCGTGTGGGACTTCGAAAACGAAACGCCCGGCGAAATTGCCGCTGGCTTTTCCGCAGACGAGGGGCAGTGGCAAGTGGTCGAATCCGAAGGCGGAAAGGCCCTCGCGCAGCAAGCGAAGAACCCCGATGAGACATTCAATGTTTGTCTAGCCAAGGACGCGAGTGCTCAAGACCTTGTGCTGAGCGTGCGCTTCAAGGCGATTGCCGGCGAGCTCGATCAAGGGGGCGGCATCGTCTGGCGCGCTCGCGACGCACGCAACTATTACATCGCTCGCTACAACCCGCTGGAAGACAATTTTCGCGTCTACAAAGTGGTTGACGGCGAGCGGACGCAGCTCGCCACGGCCGATATCAAGCACAGCGCAGGCTGGCACATGCTGCGAATCATGATGCGCGGCGAACAGATTCGCTGCCAGTATGACGGCAAGCAATATCTCGAAGCGCGCGATTCCACGTTCCCCGGGCCGGGCAAGATTGGTCTGTGGAGCAAGGCCGATGCGCGGACTTACTTCGACGATCTAACCCTGTTGACGCCGCCAGGCCAATGGCCGCCCAATGAAACCATCGACTGGGAGAAGGCGCGAAGCCTCTACCAACGTGATCAGAGAGGCGAGAAACTCTCGACCGAAGAGCGGTCATACTTGGATCGAGCAAGGCAAGCGCGCCAACGGGGCGCGCGGCCGGCAACATCGCAGGCGCCGCCCAAATTCGTCAGGCCGGAGGCGTTCAAGCCTCTCACCGAATTCACAGCCAAGGAACGCTATAAGGGACAGGATGGCGGCCTCTACGGCGGCAACAGCAACACTCCGCCGCCGGGTCACCTGCAGGCGGCGATCGAACTGAGCAAGCTGATTGTGCCGCTCGATGCCGACGGCAAGATCGATAACGGCATGCCCGCCGATACGGGCAAAATCGGGCTGCTCTCGATCGGCATGTCCAATACGACTCAAGAATTCTCTGCATTCATGCAACTGGCAAACGCCGATTCGGAAAAATCAGAACACGTCGTCCTGATCGATGGCGCGCAGGGCGGCATGGAAGCGAAGGCTTGGGCCGAGGCCGCGAAAATGGACCGCGCTGCCCTGCGAAATCCCTGGACGGTGCTCGAAGAGCGCCTAGTGAAGGCCGGCGTGACGGCCCCGCAGGTGCAAGTGGCGTGGATCAAGCAGGCCCGCGCCGGCCCCGCTCAGTTAGGCGAATTCCCAGCGCATGCCGAAGAGCTCGAAGCTCGCTTGGTAACCATCTTGCAGCAATTGAAGCAGCGATTTCCGAACCTGAAAATCGCTTACCTCTCCAGCCGCATTTATGCCGGGTATGCGCAGTCGCAACTCAACCCCGAGCCCTATGCCTTCGAATCGGCGTTTGCCGTCCGCTGGCTGATCCGCGACCAGATCGCGGGCAAGGCCGAGCTAAACTTCGATCCCGGCAAAGGCGAAGTCAAAGCGCCGCTCTTGCTCTGGGGCCCTTACCTGTGGGCCGATGGCGACCAGCCGCGCGCGGCCGATGGCCTCGTTTGGAAACGTTCGGACTTCGGCGCCGATGGAACGCATCCCGACGAAGCAGGTCGGCGCAAGGTGGCAGAGCTGCTCCTTAAGTTCTTCAAAACCGATCCAACGACCAAGGGCTGGTTTCTGCGGCCGAATTGATTTCAGCGGCTGAAGCGTGCGGGTATCCTGACGCAGCATTTCTTTACTTATGGCCGATCTCTC
>JAICIG010000463.1 GCA_025924495.1 Pirellulales bacterium
AAGACCGGCACGAGCCCTGCGCGCGGGCGATCCGCTGCGAAGAACGCCGGAGCGGAGGCGGCGGTGGCAGTGTCAGTCGCGGCACGCTGAGTCGTCCATCTCGAACTGCCATCGGTTTGCCGTCTGCGGTAAACGGCGACGGGCAGCCGCAGTCGCTCGTCGGCCAGGTCGAGCCGGTACATGATCTGATTGTACTCGTATCGCGGCGTCGTCTCCGTGTTGCCGGAGAACATGTGCGTGTAGGTCCCCTCGAAGAAAATGATTCGGCCGTCCTGCTGATTGAATTGAGGGTGCTGTTTGGGATTATAGAAGCTGTATTGATCATGGGTCGCAATCTTGCGCGCATAGCGCCAAGGGCCGATGAGAGAGTCCGCCTCGGCGTACCAAAGCTCGCCCAGCATCGACTGGCCGCCGATTTGCACGGCAATCATGACCCACCGCCGTCGATAGGCGTTGAAGTAAACGCTGCCTCGATGGGCGACGACCGTCTCGCCCGTGTCGGCATCCGCCAATCGGACAAGCGACTCTTCTGGTTTGATCCGCCCTGCTTCGACCAGCTTTGCCGCCGCGACGGCAGTGACGGCCGACGTCTCGCGTTTCCAGCCCCATTGCAAACTGCCGTCGGAGCGACGATCCAGTTCGACTTTTTCAAGGGCATCCAGATCGAGCCGGCTGCCCTGTTTCAGGCAGCTAAACGCTTCGTAGCGAGTCAAATCGCGCAAGGCATCAGCCTCTGCCGGGACCCGCACCAGCGGGAACGGATCGGCGAAGTAAACGTACTTTTGCTTGTCGCCCCCCTCGTAGATCACAGGATGCCCCGAAGGCAGAACGGGCGAGCGGACGTCGAATTCGGCGACTTGCTCAAAAGCCTCTTTATTCGGGTTAAACTCTGCCAGCCCGCGTGCGTAGATCGTCAGCGGCGGCTGCACCTTGGCGTAAGCCGCAAACATCCGCTCGCCTTTCTCGCCGTCGTTGAGAACGACCAAGCCATCGAGCCAGGTCGGCCCTTCGCCCGGCATTTGCGCCATCGGCCGTACAAATCCCTCGTCGTTCTGAAAATATGTGAGCTCGACGCCCCGCGCCGGATCGAGACCGCCGTTGCGCGGCAACAGCGAGGTCGCCCCGGTCGTGTGGAAATTGCCGAGCGGATGGCCAGGGCGGTTGGTATCGCCCCAGAACCAAAACATTTTTCCTCGAAAGACGGCGGTCAACACGCTGTCGGAGCCAAGCACCTTGGCATTCAGCAGGGGCTGGCGAATTGGGGCGACGGCGCCGGAGAGCACGCTGTCGCGGTAGATGCCCGCGCCCGTCACACGATAGAGTCGTTCGGCAATATTCAGGCGTTTGATTTCCAGCCGCGCTTGGCCGCCCGGCTTCACATCCAGCGATTGTCCATGAAATCCGAACACACGATCGGCCGGAAACTCGTATCCGTGGCTTTTCACGGAGAAGAACACCGACTGATTCATCAGGCCCGGCTCGTCGAATGCGACGATGCCATTGCTGTCGGTCACATAGCGAATGTTGTTGACTGTCGACAGCTCGACGAGCGGAACTCCGCGACCCGTCTCGCTATCGACGACGGTGATTTGGAAGCAGCCTTCTGGTTCAGCCGTCGTCATACCAAGCAGGCAGGAGAGTATTAACGTAGAAACGAGCGACACGACATCTCCTCCGTTGCCCGCGGCAGCGCCAGAATCAAGGCGATTATCGCTCGCATGCGCGCCAGCAGCAATCTCCGACCGGGCGCCGCGAGGCGCTCCTTGGCGATCAGAGCTCGGGCGATCATAATCGGCGCGGAGCCTCATGAGTCTGCACATTTTAACTTGCGAGCCAGGCTGGGAAGCCATTCTGATCGGCGAACTCGGCCGAGTGTTCCCAGGTTCATCGAATCGGCAACTTGGCCCGGGGTGGATCGAAAGCCAGCAGCCTGCGGAGCTGCACACCTGCGAGCCGTGCGTCGCTTTCGCCGCGCAGTGCCTGCCGCAGGCTGAAGCGATGTCGGCTCCCTCGATTTCCAAATGGGCGCAATCGGCGGGGGCGTGGCTCATCGAGGCTTTACGAGAACATGAAGGCCCATGGCGATTACACCTGTATTGCGTCCCGACGCCCGACGGCCCCGTCGGCCCGGCTCGCGTTCGTTTGATCGAGCAAGCCGTAGTCGATTTGCTGCGCAAGAAGCAGCGGCGACTTTTGCGGCTGCGGGTCGAAGAGCCAGCCGCCTTGTGGTCGAGCGACGAAGCGCTCGTTCAAATCGGGCTCGCGACGGCCACCACCGGCTTCGTTTCAGCGACTCTGCCGGAAGAACGGCATCGCCTGCGGCGCGTCGTATCGCGATTTCCTGGCGGCTTCGTGGAAATTCCGCCGGACGCCTCGGCGCCTTCGCGCGCCTTTAGCAAACTCGCGGAGGTCCAGATTCGGCTCGGCCGTTCGGTTCTTGCCGACGAGCATTGCGTCGACCTCGGCAGCAGCCCGGGCAGTTGGGCTTATTTGGCGTTGCGCAAAGGCGCCCACGTGACCGCCGTCGACCGGAGCCCATTGCGCGAGGACCTGATGCGGCATGCTAGACTCAGCTTCGTTCGCGGCGACGCTTTTCGCTATGAACCGCCTTCGGCCGTCGATTGGCTGCTCTGCGACGTGATCGCTTATCCCTCTCGCACCTTCGAGCTGCTGCATTCGTGGCTGGAACGCCGCTGGTGCCGTTGGTTCTGCACAACGGTCAAGTTCAAAGGCCAGGATGAATACCATAAACTCGAAGAGCTTAAGCACTGGCTCTCCGCTTCCGGCGCCGACTTCTTCCTCCGCCGGCTCTCGAGCAACAAGAACGAAGTCATGGCATTCGGCCAGGTGAGCGAGCCAGGAGGCGTCCCCTGGACGTCAGGGCTGTAAGGCAAGTTCCCATTTTCAACTTAACAACGGAGCCGGCTCCGGCATTGGTGCGGCCGGCGACGTCAATCGTCCGTCCGGCTTTCAACTCTTGCGGGCGGTCGCACGCCGACCTTATAATCCATCAAGCAAATTAAATGCGTCGAAAGTTCATCGGCGCAATTTATTTGACAACTTGTTTGCAATGGTTCGCACGCCGGTTTAATGTCAGAAAAAGCCAGGCGCTGGTCTGACCGGGCAGAGGGTAGGTCGGCGGCTGGCAGGCGGATCGCCCACCCACGACGGGCGCAGGCCGAGAGCAAGCTGGTATGCGAGCGAGTATCCGCTAGCTTGGTCCTGCCCGCGCTACCTGCCAAACGACGTTCCGCAACAGCTCGACCAACCCGGCCCCCGCCTTACGCCGAGAAAAAAGGACCACGCTGCCATGAAGCGATTCATTGCGGCAACTTTGGCGACGGCAGTTCTGCTGCCTGCCGCCCAGGTTCTCGCCCAGCCCCCGGCCATTACTCACACCGTTCCTGGCGCTATCGGCGTCGGCCAACCGATTGACATTACGCTGTTCGGCGCCAACCTCGCCGGCCCAACGGCGACCTGGAACACAATTCCTAATGCCAAGGTCGAGCTGACGCCAGGACTCGAAGGCAACGGCACGAAGGCTGATCAGGCGGCCTATCGCTTTACCCTGCCGCCCGAAACGCCGGTCGGCATTTATGCTTTGCGACTGGCCACTGGCAAGGGAGTTTCTAGCGCTCGGCTGGTGATGGTCGACGATTTGCCGAGCATTGCCGACAACGGCGCCAATAAAACAGTGCAAACAGCTCAGCCATTGGCGCTCCCCGCTGCGGTCGATGGAACGTGCGAGCCGGAAAGTTTCGACTATTACAAATTGACGGCGGCCGCGGGCCAACGCATCAGCGTCGAAGTCGTGGCGCGCCGTCTCGGGTTCGCCTTGGATTCGGTCATTCGCCTGCTCGACGCCACGGGCCGCGAGTTGGCCTACAGCGATGACGAAGGAGGCATCGGCGCCGATAGCCGCTTTGCCTATCAGTTTTCCGCCGCGGGGGACTACTTTCTCGAAATCCGCGATATTCGCTATCAAGGCGGCGCGAACCACCGCTACCGGCTCCGCATCGGCGACTTTCCGCTAGTCACCACGCCGTTTCCAATGGCCGGACAAAAAGGCGCCACGCCCAAACTATTAGCGGCCGGTCCAATGGTGTCGCGCATGCCGCCAATGAATGTGGCAGTGCCCATGGCTGCTGCCGGCGATCGCGTGGCCGTGTCGGCCAAGTTTCCCGATGGGCAAGGTTCGGCGCCGATGACGTTGATCGCCTCGGGCCAACCCGAACAGGTTGAGTTCGAACCGAACGACGCGCCCGAAACGGCTACGGCCGTCACGCTTCCGTATGCCATCAACGGCCGCTTCGAAACGCCCAAGGACCGCGACTACTTCGAGATTCAAGGCAAGAAAGGGCAGCGTTTCGTGTTCGCCGGCCGGACTCGCAGCATCGGCTCGCCGACCGATTTGTTCATGCGGCTCTATAACGCCGCCGGCGGCGCGGTCGCCGAAGCCGAAGATGCAGGGCCGGAGGAAGGCGCGATCAACTTCGCCTTCCCTGAAGACGGCGTATATCGCCTGATGGTCGAAGATTTGTTGCAGCGCGGCGGCTCGGAGTTTGTTTATCGCGTCGAAGTCGAAGCGTATCAGCCGGGTTTCACCTTGGCGATCGACGCCGACAAATTCGACGCGCCCAAGGCCGGCGTGTTCCAGGTGAAAGTTACTTCAGCCCGGAGAGACTACAATGGGCCAATCACGCTGGTTCTCGCCGGACTTGACGGCTGTGCCTTGGCGAACAATGTCATTCCCGAAGGCAAGAATGAAACGACGATGAACGTCACCTTGCCCGCGGCGCTCGAGTCGGGCCAGCTGCACGTGTTTCAAGTGGTTGGCCAGGCCAAGATCGGCGAGACCGAATTCCGCTCGCCGGCCAGCACATTGGTCAACTTGCGAAAGCTGTTCAATGGCCTGGCCTATCCTCCCAATGCGCTCGATGGGTCGCTGGCGCTTGGCATCGGACCGGTGTTCGCCGACTTTTTCCAGTTGGCCGTCGATCCGACTCCGGTTTTGTATTCGCAGTTGGCCGGCGCCGGCACGGTGACAGTCAAGCTGAGCAAGAGCAACGGTTTCGATGACCAGGTCACTTTGGCCATCGATGGTCTGCCGCCGGGCGTGGCGGCCACCGTGGCGCCGATACCCAAGGGACAAGCCCAAGCGGCAATTGCGCTGGCCGGACCCGGTTCGCTGGCCGAAGGGGACTATACTTTCCGCATTATCGGCTCGGCCACATTCCAGAACCAACCGAAGCAGGTGGTGCTCGGCAACGCGATGTTGCGGGTCGTCAAGCCGGTTGAAGTCTCTGTCGCTCCCGCCGGACCGGTGAATCGAGGCGCTGCGCAGAAGCTCAAACTTTCGGTCGTGCGAGCCCCCGGCATCGGCGGACCGATCAGCCTGAAACTGAAGAACCTGCCGGCCGGCGTCAGCGCCCCGGCGGAGATCGCGATCCCCGACGGACAGAACGAGGTGATGGTCGACCTGACCGCGGCTGCCGACGCCCCCGTGGGCGCGGCCAGCATTGCGGCGGTCGCCACGGTGAAGGTCAAAGAGAAGGCAGTGGCCATTGAGAGCGGCCCTGCCACCTTACAAGTGGCGATGCCGTAAGTACAGGATGAAGGCAGAACGATGAGGCAAGTAGCATGTAGGTTATGCTTTAGCATAACACGCGTCAGTTCAACTTAACCGCTGCCCGTTATGCTGAAGCATAACCTACGAAAACCTGCACCACAGAACACGCGAAACCGCGAGCAAGCTCAAAACATTAAGGGAGGAGCAATGCGTCCGTTCAGCACCTGGCAAGGCGCCCGCTTAGCTCGATTCTGTCGACGCATCGCCTTCGGCGGCCTCTCGTTGCTCGCCGCAACCGGCGGCGTCCAGCTTGCTTACGCGGCCGACGCGCCGGCCTTGGAACCGATCGTGGTCGGAGCGCCCGAGCGGATTGAGGTCTATCCGCCTCAGTTCAAGCTTGGCTCAACGCGGGCCCAAATGCACGTCGTCGTGACGGGCTATTATCCGGGCGGAGGCGTGCAAGACCTGACACGCGCCGCCGAGTTCGCCTCGACGAATGAGCAAGTCGTCAAGTTCGCT
>JAICIG010000464.1 GCA_025924495.1 Pirellulales bacterium
CCGAGCGCCTTTGCTCATTTCACGACCGAAGACGGCTTTATGAAGGGGTCCGGTCGCCCGGACGAATGCGTCTACTGCGAGGGGCCGGCGAACTGGTTTAACAAAGCTCTGGGACTCTACTTCTGCTGTCGGGATTGTTGCACGCTCTACATGGACAAACTAGCCGCTCGGCAGCCATAGCTCACTGGCGTCCGAAACGCAGCATCGCAACTTTAACCCGCCACCTCGCCGGAATGGGTCTACTCCGCGGGCGAGTTGCGTGCTATACTTCTCGTGGTTGGTTTGACGACGCGCCCCGTGCCGACTGTTTTAGCGAACTCGCTCGCTGCTCTCTCGCCTTTCCCTCCTGGCGGGCCACCACTTTTGGCCCCTTTCCCTTCGGCCTAGAAAGAATCAACGGGCCGCGATGCCGTCTTCGAGGAGTTGAGCGGTGAGTAAAAAGCTTTATGTCGGTAACTTGGGCTACGGCGTGACGAGTTCAGGTTTGGAAGAATTGTTCAGCCCGTTCGGCGAAATCCGCACTGCGCAGGTCGTTCAGGACCGCGAGACCGGACGCAGCAAGGGCTTCGGCTTCGTCGAAATGACGAACGACAATGCGGCTCTTGAAGCGATCCAAGCACTGAACGAAAAGGAACACGACGGTCGCCCCTTGACCGTCAACGAGGCTCGCCCGCGCGAAGAACGCAGCGGGGGTGTTCGTGGTTTCGGCGGCGGACGCGGCGGCTACGGCCTCCGATAAGTCGCCTCGCCGGCAGTCATATGTTCAATGAACGCCGGAGCGAGACGCGACGTTTCGCTCCGGCGTTTTTGCTCCCGGAAAGAATGCAGCAATCGGCTCAGAGTTTTTGGCCGACGCGCGAGGGGGCGAAAAACCAGAAAAGGATCACGCTATGACTTCCGATGCTCCAGCCAACCCTGGCATCCGTTTGTTGACGGACGCCGAACGCAAAGCCGAGCAAAAGGCGGCCAAGAAGGCCGGCAAGAAAGTCGCACGAGACAAAGCCAATCGCGCGCGTCAAATGGGCGCGCGACGGCGCAAATGACGGCACAATGCTGTTCGGTGGACTCTTGCTGATCGGTCGAAGCCATGACGCTTATCCATTTTACGGATTGCTGGAAGCCGATGTCAGCATCTGCCAGACGTTGTCCTCGCGGCGGCCATTTCGGCAAGTACCGCATTCGCCGTGCGGTCGTAAAGTTGGCGGTTTTTCTCGTTATCGCGGCAATTGTTCTCGGCGCAGCGCTGTGAGGCCGTCAAGCACAGCTCAAGGTGCGTGCGGCCTTCACGATAAAAGCCGGCGGAGATCGCTCTGTGTAGACTTGAACGGACTATCGGCAGCGAAATAAAGCACTTCAATCGTGAAAGACCCGCTAATGGACGAGTTGCGCAGTCGAGGTTTCGCGCAGAGCGCAACCGGACTGATAGAGATCGATGGCGTGGCCATTCACGCACGCTGGAGAATGACGGGCGTTCAGGATTACACAGTCGGTGTTGGCGCGGCCAAAGACGGTCTTCGCAAAGACATCGTGATTTCGATGTTTTTTGACAATCTTCCCGAGGAAGCCGAGCTGGCCCAGACGCTGGTGGAGAAAATTCAAGCCGATAAGACGCGGAAGCTGGTGTGCAAACTGCCGAGAACGACGGCTGCCGTTTACTTTAGCGAGATCTGCGCGGACCAGAGCGGCTCGCCGATCGGCGTGATTTTCGGAAGCAAGCCGCGGAAGTAGCGCCTGGGCCGAGTCGGACGGGCGCCGAGTTCTTCTCAGGATACGGAGTTCCGGATGTCGATCGAAACCGTATTGGCCGTGCAAACCGCCTCGGCCGTCCTGGCCTGGATTGGCGGCGCTGCCTGCCTCGTCGCCACCCTGACGCTGGGCTGGGCCGTGTTGGTTTTCGGCAGCCTGTGGTTCCAAGGGTATATGTCAGGCGCCCGGATCAGCCTGCTCGCTCTAATTGGGATGCGCCTGCGGCAGGTCGACGCGCAATTGATCATGCGCGCAAAGATCATGGCCAGGCATGCCAGCATCGGCGACGACCCGGCATCGGGCCTTTCGACGCGCCGCCTGGAGGCCCATTACCTTGCCGGCGGCAATGTGACGGGAGTCATCAAGGCGATCATCGCCGCGCATCGCGCGGATATCGACCTTGAATTCGATCGTGCCGCGGCCATCGATCTCGCCGGCCGCGACGTACTGGACGCAGTGCAGACCAGTGTCTATCCCAAAGTCATCGATTGTCCCAATCCGAGCCTAAACAAGAACGCGACGCTGAGCGGCGTGGCCAAAAACGGCGTCGAGTTGAAAGTCCGCGCACGAGTGACCGTGCGCACCAATTCGCGGCAGTTGATCGGCGGCGCCACCGAAGAAACCGTCGTGGCCCGCGTGGGCGAAGGCATCTTTTCTTCGATCGGCGCGGCCCGCGACCACATGGTCGTAATGGGGAATCCCGATCGAATCTCGAGCGCCGTGCTGGCTCGCGGCCTTGATGCTCAGACCGCGTTTGAAATCGTTTCGATCGATATCGCCGACATCGAGGTCGGTTCGAACATCGGCGCCCGGCTGCAAGTCGACCAAGCCGAAGCCGACACGCGAATGGCCCGAGCTAACGCCGAAGTGCGTCTGGCTCAGGCCGCCGCCACTTTCCAAGAAAGGAAGGCCAAAATCGCCGAGAACCGAGCGCGAGTGATTGCAGCTGAAGCTCTCATCCCCGCAGCCATCGCCGCGGCGTTCAGGCGGGGCCCGGTGCGCAGGCGCGGGAAATCGCTGCCGGCGGTCTCGGCAGGGAGGTTAGCGATGTTGGATTAACAGATCAGCCGCAGCCGCTTGCTTCAAGTCTCGCCTCCTGGATGAGGCTTCGACGCATTTTTCTTTGGCGAGCGACATCAGCAGAACCTTGTTACCCGGAAAGTGCTGTTCGGAGGACTCGATCATGACGCCAGCAGAACTAGAGATTATGGCCATTTTTCGCCGCTTTCGGGTCGGGCCCAACAAAATGCTATGCATGGACAATTTCATCGACGATATGTTTTTGGCGGCGATGGAGAACCTCGTCGACCGCAAGCTGGTGGTTAAGGATCGTCCGGCGCACGCCTACTACCTCACTCTCGCCGGCTATAAGGCCGCCTTGCTCAAATAAACAGGGACTTGCCGTTTCCCCAAGGCAATTAGGCACATAGCGGCGCCCATTCTCAGACAGATTTCGCTGCCGGCGGCCTAGGAACGGAGCTTGTCCGATTCGACTACGCCCCGCCTTACGGCTATAGCATGGACGACCACCGCATTCTCGAACCTAATGCGCCGTTCCGATTCATGAACCACAGTTGTCAGCCGAACAGCCGGTTCCAATGGTACGACCCTTCAGGCGTCTACGAGCGGAGCGGTCGAGCCGCGCGTGTTTGTGATCACTTTGGGCGCCATTCGGCCAAGCGATGAGTTCACGATCGATTACTGGCCGCCGTAAGTGGCGATTCCCTGCCAATGCGGCGCCGCGAGTTGCCGCGGCTGGGTAATCGAGCCGGGTGATTTGACCCGTTTTCCTGCGGCTCAGCCGTTATGAGCTGATTGATTAAAGCACCGGACATTCTCCTCGAGACGCCGCCGGCTTATCAGCCAGCATCAGGCTCGGCGAAAATACGAACAAGTCGCGTAGCTACGTGGCCACTTCGGGGTTTTCCCTCGCCTTGTCTTCATTCGTCCCATCGGATATCCGAACGACTGTCGGCATTTCGCCACAGGTCTGAGGCGAGGGAAAGATGCTTCGCGTGACAAGAATCGAGCGTTAAGCAGCATTGTCGCCCTATGAGCCGCCAATTAATTCGACATTGCCGCCCGTTTTTGCTGCAATTAACGTCACAAGCACCGAGGAATCCTCCATGCCTTGAAGCGAGAATTCATCGTCCAGCGACAGGTGTAACAGTTGCCCTGGCTTCAAGTCATATGTGTTCCCAGCAGCAATCATGGTAATCCGCCCTTCGAGGCACTGAACGACGACGTCGCCTTGAGCCTGATGGGTGGGGACGTCCCGGCCTGCCGGAACGATCAACTGGATAATCTCCACCTGAGGCGTCTTGACGAGTGGGGTTTTGCGGCTCATTTCCGCTTTTGTGGCGAGCGGATGCACGCATGCCTTTATTCCCGGGATCGCCATTTGTGTCATCCTTGTTTCTTGATTCGCCTTCTCTCGCGATCAAAGGAAACGCCAGCCACAGGCGAAATCGACGGTGGAACGGCGGAAAAATGGCGGCGGCCGACAGATCGACAACGGTTGCGATAAAGCAGCAACTCGCATTGCGCCGCTGCCTACTCCCGCGCCTGCGGAAACTGCGAGTTCATCGCGCGGCGCGTCACGTCAGGCTCGACCACTCCGAAGGCCGCTTCATGTCGTTCCAGCGTCATCTGCAAGGCGTGCAGCATGCGCTTGGCCGTAAAAAAGTTCGTGGAGATCCGTTGCGAAACGATAATGGCATCTGGCGAGGAGGTGAACGGATGCGGGTTAAGCCCGAAATCGATGATCACCTCCTCGGGCGTGCCCGTAATACGGCAAAAGTTGGCATACGACGCGACCAGGTGCGAATCGTCGACTCGGACTGCCGGCGCTGCCGACCTTTGGTCAATTTTGGGGGCGACAGTTGAATCGAGAGGGGCGTTCATGGAAAGGCTCGCTGAGAGAGGTGTGATCAACAGAAAAAATGCCGCTGCGCGCAGGTGGATTCAATTCGTGTCAGCTTGCCTCGCTCGAGGCGCGTCGGGAACAGATCAATTAATCGGTGTTCCGTTGCAGCCTGCCTGCCCGCAACTAGGCCAGGCGCCGTTTCGTCCGCGGATACGACGAAGAACGTCCATCCGCCTTTGGTCCGATCTCGCTGTCTCCGTAATTGTACAGCGTCCGACCGCGAAAGACAGGATGCGGCTACTTCTTTACGGCTTGGCGACGATAAGGCGTCGATGCCAGCGTGAACAGCGCCACTTCATCGCCGGTCGCCTCGCTGACGTCGTGGTGCAGGCTCACAACCTTCAGGCCCGAAATGAGTCCGCATGGAAAGCATTGCGATGCTGCCGCATGTTTTCGATCATTTCACGCGGGCAGAGCAATCGCTCGACCGGTCGCAAGGCGCTTTAGGCATCGGCCTGGCGCTTGTGCGCAGCCTCGTCGAGATGCACCGCGGCAGCGTGACTGCGGAAAGCGAAGGCCTTGGCGCCGGCAGCGAGTTCATTGTACGGCTGCCGGTCGTTGAAGTGACGATGGGAGAAGAGGAACTTAGTCCGCCGCGCGATGATCGTCGACGACAACCGCGGCGCTACGGGCGGCATTGTTTTGCCATCCGGCTCGATCCTTCAGTCCGACAGGCTGCTGGAATTCTTGGCGGAATTAATCCCTCTTTCCGATGCTGCAGCCATATAATTTAAGCGAGAAAGAGCCGCTCCACGATCTCCGCTAACCAGATCGTGCTGTCAGCTCAGGGGCGAAATGGAGAAGCGACGATGCTTGCAGCTACTGAAACGCGGATGCGATTAGACGAACTCAAGAAGCTTCTTGGAGAGAGGGGTTTAAATCGCGACTTGAAGGTTCTCGGCTCACTCCTTTTACACGTTTACGAGCGACTTGAGCAATTGTCGGCGCGCGTTCGGGACCAGGATGAGTTATTGCGGCCCGAAGAGCACCGGCGCATCTAGGCCGGATGGATCAGGGGAGACCGTGAGGGACAAACGGAGCAGGGTGGTTTCCGTTAATCAGCGGTTCCCATCACAATATGGACGTCAGCCCAGTGCAGCGGATTGGCCGAAATTTGAATGGACGTTAGTCGGACCACCGGAAAAGCACCCCTGCTTTTTTCAGGGTGGCATATTGAAGAGTAAGCCGACGTGGCGGAGCAGCTTCGGGTGTTTCGCCGCGTCGGCTTTCTTGTTGAATCGTAAACGAGTGAAAATCTCAAGGCGAATTGCCTCGGCCTTGCTTTAAAGGAGTTCCCTGGATGCGAGACCTGCACGATTTCAACAGCCGCCTCGAGGCCGAATTCGCATTACTGCCCGATGCGATCGAGCAAAGACGTTCGGTAATCGACCATGAATACCAAGAGCGCCAGCAA
>JAICIG010000465.1 GCA_025924495.1 Pirellulales bacterium
CCGTCTTGGCGCTGAACGACAACTACTTCTTCGGCGATCCGCTCTTAAGCTATCAGTTTCAGACGGCAGGCGAATACATCCTGGAGATTCGCGACGCTCGATACCAGGGCAACGTCGAGTGGCAGTACAGCATCGAAGCCAACGATCGGCCGTTCATCACCAACATCTATCCGCCGCGCATCACGCCGGGCACGGCCACGCGAGTCAACCTGGTTGGCTTCAATTTGCCGGCCGATCCGACCGCCCTCGTCACGCTGCCGCCCGAGACGCCCGAAGGCCTGGAGTGGATCAATTTGCCGCTGGCCGGAGGCGCCACGGCCGCGGCGCCGGTGATCGTCAGTCGCCTGCCCGAGGCATTGGAGACGCAGGCCGACAATGACTTGATTGCTCAGGCTCAGTCGATCAGCTTGCCGGCCGGCGTGAGCGGCTGCATCTCCAAGTCCGGCGACGTCGACTACTACGTCTTTGAAGCGAAGAAGGGAGAGCACATCAGTTTCGAGATTGTGGCGCGACGGCACCAGTCGGCGCTCGACTCGATCCTCCGCGTGCTCAACGAGCAAGGGGGCGCGCTGTTGGAAATCGACGATATGAACGCTGGTCGGCACACCTATGCCGACTCGCAAAGCGAGAATTGGACCGTGCCTGCGGACGGCAAGTATTACCTCGAAGTGCGCGATCTGCACCTTCGCGGCGGTCCCGAGTTCGTTTACTTCCTCAAGGTCAACCGCAGCGAGCCCTATTTCACGCTCGATCTCGATACCGACAAGTCGTTGTTGGCGCCCGGCGCCGGCGCCGCCATCTTCGCTCGCGTCTACCGTAAGAACGGGTTTGCCGGCGATGTGCAACTGGCCATCGAAGGATTGCCTCCCGGCGTCACGGCGCAGTGCGGCAAGATTCTTGCCAGCGGAACCGATGGTTGCATCGTGCTGCAAGCTGCGCCCGATGCTCCGCATGGGGCCGCCAACATCAAGATTACCGGCACGGCGACCATGCCCGCGGCCGATGCCAGCCAGCCGCCGCTACAGCTTTCGGCCACGGCCTACCCGATGCAGGAAATCTACATGCCCGGCGGCGGGCGATTCCACTACCCGGTCGAAATGCACACGGTCTCGGTCGGCGACGTGATGGACATCAAGAGCGTCAAATTGAGCACGAACACGATCACGCTTAAGCCGAACGAATCACAGAAGATCGAGGTCACGATCGAACGCCAGGAAGGCTTTAAAGGCAACGTCACGCTCGACTGTCTGATGCAGCACTTGGGCGGCATCTTCGGCAACAGCCTGCCGCCGGGCGTCAAGATCGACGACAAGAACAGCCAGACTTTGCTCTCCGGCGAGCAATCGCAGGGCCACATCACGTTAACGGCCGCGGCCGATGCCAAGCCGGTGGAGAACCAACAGATCTGTGTGATGGCGAACGTCTCGATCAATTTCGTGATGAAGTACACATATTCGAGCGAGCCGGTGAAAGTGACGGTTGCGGCGCCGTAAGTGAGGAGCGGTAGATCAGCCGTGTGAACTGCGCCGACTAACGAGTGAAGAAGCCGACGTGCCAACCACTGAACAATAGGAGCTAACGATGAGCGTCGTGCGCCGGTCCGCGATCTGCCTTGGGTGGTGGCTTGTTGCGTCCGCTCTCGTTAGCGCCGCCGAACCGGCGAGTACGTCGGGGCAGGACGCATCCGCCGTCACGCTGGAGAACTTTGTCGCCCCGGAGCCGAATCGTGCCGACGAACCGCTGGCCAAGGAGTTTTCGCTCGAACGGGCCGCCCGCTTCCTCGATTCGGCCTCGCTCGATTGGCAAAAGAGCCGGCAGTGCTTCACCTGCCACACCAATTATGCGTTCCTGATAGCGCGGCCGGCCGTCTCGGCGAGTGCGCCAGCTCATGCCACGGTCCGCGCCTACGCAGAGCAGTTGGTCAGCGAGCGCTGGAGAGAGAAAGGACCGCGCTGGGATGCCGAGGTCGTGATGACGGGAGCCATTCTGGCGCTAAACGACGCCGCGACGACGGGCAAGCTGCACCCGCTCACTCGCGAAGCGCTCGATCGCACCTGGACCGTACAGCACGAAGATGGCGGCTTTGATTGGCTGAAGTGCGGCTGGCCGCCGATGGAGTCGGACGATCATTTCGGCGCCACCATGGCCGCGATCGGCGTCGGGGCGGCGCCTGAAGGCTACGCACAAACGCCCGCAGCCCAAGCGGGACTCGAAAAGATCCGCGCGTATCTCAAGGCGAACCCGGCGCCGACGCTACACCATCGCGCCATGATTCTCTGGGCGGCGACTTACCTCGATGGTTTCATGTCGGCCGAAGAGCGGCAAGCCGTTATCAATGACCTCGTCAAGCTGCAGCACGCCGATGGCGGCTGGGGACTGGCCTCGCTCGGCGATTGGAAGCGGAGCGATGACAAACAACAAGAGCCGCAAACGAGCGACGGCTATGGCACAGGCTTCGTCATTTATGTGCTGCGCCGGGCCGGTTTGCCGGCCGACGACGCACGACTCGAGCGCGGCATCGCCTGGTTGAAGGCCAATCAGCGCGAGAGCGGACGTTGGTTCACCCGCTCGCTGAATAAAGACAACAAGCACTTCATCGGCCACGCCGGCACCGCCTTTGCCTTGCTCGCCTTGGCCAGTTGCGAACCGCAGGCGACGCGCTGAGCGCAGCAATGGTCGTGCCGACCCGCCCGCCAATTGCGGCCCTGCCGGCGCGGCCATGGCCTATAATGGCTTGATGGGCTCCAAGCGAACTAGCAACCGGCGGCAGTTTCTCAAAGGCCAAGCGGCGCTCGACGCCGTGGCCGATTTCGCCGATCGCATCGATCCGCAAGCTGCGGAGCTCGCGTCTCCGAGCGAGCGCGCCAGCGAAGCTTACTTGCTGCAGATTGGCCGGCAGGCGATGGCTTGCCAGTTCGAGGCATTCTTCAATGCCGGTCAATATCGCGACGCCAGCGATGCGGCGCTTGCGGCGCTCGATCTGGTCGATCGACTGGAAGATCAACTGACGGTCTACCGCGAGACGAGCGAAATCATGCGAGTCAACCGCGAGGCCGCCCAAGGCCCCGTCGCCATCGAGTCGCGGCTGTTCTCATTGCTCCAACGGGCGATGGAATTGCACCGGCAGACCGAAGGCGCCTTTGACATCACTTCGGGGCCGCTTACCAAGGTTTGGGGGTTCTATCGCCGGCAGGGCGCCATTCCAGAAGAAGCAGCCCTGGCCGAGGCGCTCTCGCGAGTCGGCAGTCAATTCGTCAGGCTCGATGCAGAACAGCAGACGATCGAGTTCCTCCGCTCAGGCATGGAACTCAATCTGGGCGCCATCGGCAAAGGTTATGCGCTGGACCGCGCCGCGGAAGTCTTGCTCGCCGCCGGGGCGACCGACTTTCTTTGGCACGGCGGGCAAAGCAGCATTCTGGCCAGGGGATCGCAGGCCGCCCAGCCGGCCGAGCAACCGGGTTGGTTAGTCGGCGTGCGGCATCCGCTCTATCCCGAGCGGCAGGTAATCGAAATCCGCTTGCGCGATCGGGCTCTCGGCACTTCGGGCGCGGGTACGCAGTTCTTTCGCCATCGGGGCAAGCGTTACGGCCACATTCTCGATCCTCGCACCGGCTGGCCCGCCACAGGGGTCTTTTCCACGACCGTGCTGGCGCCGACCGCTGCCGATGCCGACGCGCTGGCGACGGCACTTTACATCTTGGGGCCCGATCAGGCCGCGGCGTGGTGCGAGCAGCATCCCGAGATCGGCCTGCTCATGTTCACGCCGGGCGATGCAGGCAAAGGGGTCAAACTCGTTACAGCCGGCCTCGAAGAAGCCGATTGGCGGATGACGTCCGCCTTGTAGCAGGGCGGCAAAGCGTCGCCCCGCTTTGTCCGCGTCGCCTGTCTTCGGTCGGCGCCACAAGCCAAACGCCGAATAATCCGGACCCCGGGCCTGCATGGGCGGCCAAAACGGCTAAAACCAATATACCCACTTTGCGCGATCCGGTTAGAATACCCTGCGAACCTTCCTCCACCGACGGCTAATCAGGTTTGACGATTCGCATTCGATGCTCGACGTAGTGTTCCATCAAGTCACCCCCTATCTGGTAGTCGTAGGGGCGCTCGTCCTGACGGGCATGGGGCTTCCGATCCCTGAGGAAGTGTTCGTCATTAGCGCGGGCATTGCCGCTCATAACGGCCATTTAGAGCCGTGGCTGGCGCTAGCGGCTTGCCTGGTCGGCGCTCTGCTTGGCGACGCGGTGATGTATGCCATCGGCTACCACTTCGGCCATGGGTTGCTTCGCGACCGCCACTGGTTTGCCCGCTATATGACCCCCGAGCGCGAGCGGCAGGTCGAAGAGATGATCCACAAGCATGGGTTCAAGGTCTTTCTGACCGCCCGGTTCTTGGTTGGGGTTCGTTCGCCCGTCTACGTGACGGCGGGCATTCTGCGGATGCCGTTCCGACGATTCGTCCTCGTCGATTCGGTCTGCGCGACGGTCGTGGTCAGTTTGTTTTTTGGACTGAGCTATGTCTTTGCCGAAGCGTTCCAAGGTCTATGGCACTACATTCGCAATGCCGAACTGTGGCTGACCGGCGGACTTGGCATTGCCGCGGCGGGGGTCGTGTTGTATTTCTTCTTGCGCCGCCGACGCCGTCTGCACCGAATCCGTCTACGTCGACTAAAAAAAAAGGTCCCTAATCACCCCGCGGCCGCCGCTGCTTCCGTGGAGGAAAGCAAGTCGGTCGCCTGAACTCAGGTGATCTCCATGCCGCAGCCTTGTGGCCGATGGGCGTTACGGACGACTGCCATGCTGGCCGTCTGGACGGCAATCTTACCGCTGAGCGGGACCGCCCGAGCTCAGCAGGTGCAGATGAACCCGGGACTGACGCCGCTTTTGCGTTATTTCGAGCTGCGGATTAGTTCGGGCCGCATCGCCGCTCGCAGCGCTCATAAAGATCGCAAGCTGGAATCGCAGGCGTCCAACAACGATCGCCGCGAACGCTTGTCGATTACCCTTTCGGGCGACGCCACGACGATCAGCTACGAGTTGGCCACGTCGGAATGGCAGATTAGCTTCGAAATTCTCGACGGCAAGGAAGTGGTGCTGCGGCGGCAGTCGAAAGATCCTGCCGTACTTTCGCCGATTGTTTTTCATCAGCCGGCCGCCGGCCCGCTCTCGCTGCGTGTCGGAGAGGGCGCCGCCGAACAGACCTATCAGGCCGATAACCTCTGGCGGTTGCTGGCTGCCGAACCGGAAGTGTGCAGCCGACATCTGACGCCCCTCATCGAGTTGCTGAAACCGGACTGGAATTTGGCCCAGACGGCGCAGGCCGCCGAGCAAGCGTTGTATGCGGCGGTGCGCACGATGTCGGGCGCCGACCAGACGGAACTGCGAACCTTGGTCAACCAACTGGCGAGCCCGAAATTTGCCCGCCGCCAGGCGGCTGAGCGAAACCTGCGCGCCATCGGCCGCGACGCGCTGCCGTTCTTGATGTCGATCGACTGGCGGCAACTGGACGCCGAGCAGCGGTTCCGGCTGCAGACGATGTTCCATGAACTCTCCGGGGGCGGCGAAGCGGATACGCCCGAGCGAATCGCCCTCTGGCTCATTCGCGATCCGCAGTTGTGGCTGCAATTGCTTGCGCGCGACGACGAGAGCCATCGCCGCTTGGCGCTCGAGCAACTCGAACGCCTGCTGGGCCGCAAGCTTCCCTTCGATCCCGCCGCCGACGAAACGGTTCGCCACAGCCAGCTCGAATCGCTGCAGAAGCTGTTCGGCGAGCCCGCTCCGCAAGGCGAATCTAAGTAGGTTATGCTTTAGCATAACAGCGGCAGCGGGAAGCGTTGCAACTCGGACCGCCTAAGTCTTGTCGCCCCCGCACGAACTTTTGCTGCTCGAATTTGGGCGCCATGCTTTCCCGCGAGCGTCAGCGAGCGGGTAAGCATGCTCGTTTTCACAATGGCAACATGCCTACGTCGGCGAGTCGCCGACGAAGGCATGGCGCCCAAGACGTATTCACTGCAGCTCGTGCTTGCCACACAGCTTTAGCTGGTGGTAAGAGAGCCATTCATGAACCGTCG
>JAICIG010000466.1 GCA_025924495.1 Pirellulales bacterium
GCCGTTACGCCGCGCATCAGTCCCGACGGCATGGTGGTGATGGAAATCGACGCCGAAAAATCGCAGTTGGGGCCGATCACCGAGGGCATCCCGGTCGGTTTCGGCCAGAACGGGGCCGTGCTCCGACAACCGCGAATCGATATCACCCAGGCGCAGACAACGATCAGCGCCATGGACAGCCAGACCGTCGTGTTTGGCGGCATGATTACGCAGAGCGATCAAATCATCCAGCGACGCGTGCCGGGCATTTCGGAGATTCCGCTTATCGGCCGCTTGTTCCGCTACGACTACAACCAGACTCAACGAACGGAATTGTTGATCATCATGACGCCGCGCGTCGTGCGAAACGAATTGGATGCGGAATCGCTCAAGCAACTTGAGGCTGGCCGCATGAGCTGGTGCCTGGCTGACGTCCAAAAGCTGCATGGCGATTCCGGGCTGCGCCGCCGCGGCGATATGTGGGCCGACGATGAGACCATCACCATCTATCCCGACGCCGATCCGGCCGGCGCCAAATTGAAAGATGCCGAGCCGTTGCCGCCCCCCGGTCCGAACGGACCGGCGCTAATGCCGGAACCGGCGGCCCAGCGCGGCGCCAAGGCATCCGCACAGCGCACGGCGCAAACGCCGCGCATCTCCTCTCGTAATGCGCAAGCGGCGGCGACGGCTCAACGACTGCCGTCC
This sequence comes from Pirellulales bacterium, assembly GCA_025924495.1. Next base: position 685 of record JAICIG010000466.1, read on the forward strand.
GTACAGGCGTTGCCGCCGCGCACGGCGCCGCGTCCTGCCGCGGGTGAGCTAAAACTGCGCCCTGCCGCTCAATCGAGACCGCCGCAGAACCGCGTGATGCCGGCCGACTACCAGGCGCCCGCGGCCCCACCGGGCTACGATCCGCGCTACGCGCCGCCCGGGCAGGTACAGCCCGTAATCTACGACGCCCCGATCAATCAACAGCGTTATCGACGTTGAATTCAGTTGAATCTATCCGACACCGCCTGTGACGCGACCGGGAACAGCAGCTCAGGCGAACGACTAGCAGGTGTTTGCGAGCCGACTATGATGCTTCCATTTTACCGAGCCTGGATTTCCGGCCTGTGCTCGGCAGTTCTGCTATTGGCGCTGGCGCCCGGTTGTAGCCAGTTCGATTTGCAAAAGAAGATGCCCTGGCTGACGGGCAAGACGGGCGAGTTCCGCCGGCCGATGCGCGTGGTAACGATGTGGAGCGATACCGTCTTGACGACGCCTGGCCAGACGCCCGTGCGCGGTTTCGGCGCCCGACTGATGTTCTACGATCTCGACGATGAAAAGCCCATCAAGGTTGCAGGCTCCCTGGTGGTCTACGCGTTCGACGAAGCGAATCGCGATAAGACGAACACGCGGCCCGATCGCAAGTTCGTGTTTACCGAGGAGCAGTTTGCAAAGCACTACAGCAAGTCGGACCTCGGGCACTCCTATAGCGTCTGGGCGCCATGGGACGAAGTCGGAGGAGAACCGAAAGAGATCAGCTTAATTGTCCGCTTTACGCCTGTTGAAGGAGGAGTTGTCGTCAGCGAGCAGGTCAAGCAATTCCTGCCGGGCGAAAAACGTCCACAAACGTCCCCTCAGCCGGCTGTCAACCAACCGCCTCCCTATCAGCAAGTTCCGCCCTATCAGCAAGCTGTCCGATTTCCGCCGCCGACGCCATACCAAGAAGAAGTCGTGGCGGCTTCGCCTGTGCAACTTGTCAACTATCAGGCCTCTCCGGATGAAGCGGCCCAACGACGCATGACATCGACGACGATCGTCGTTCCACATTTACATGGCGGGCGACCGCCTTCCGCGCTCGCGCGACCACGGGCCACCCGATCTTCGATGCCATCGACGATCAGCCAGCCGCCGGAATTCAATCAGTTGTCCAGCGGTCAACAAATGGCTCCCCGCGGCTCAGTGGGATTCGGAGCTAACGCGCCGCAGGCTCAGAACCAGCCGGCTGATCAGGCAACGCTTCCGTCGGCGGGTTATCCGGCGGCGACATCGGGCTTTGGTCCTGAGACGGCGAGAGGGGTAAATCCTCAGGCGGCGAGTCAGGCGTGGATATCTCGTTACGCACGGCCGAGATCCCGGGCTCTAGGAGGACCAATTGCGCAGCTAGGTCGCGATCGCGCTCCGATGCGACCGAACCCTGCAGCACCGCAGTACGCCCCTCCAGGTGCACCGCTAGCGCCGACTGGTCAAGCAGCTTTCCCAAACGCTGCTCCAACGTCGCCGTGAGCTGAGTCTTAACTGGGGTAGGCGGCCTGAAGCCAAGTTGTAGCGCGCCGGGCTTCAGCGTGCCTGTGGCGCCTGCATTGCGCCGCCGTTTTGTCGCGGCGTTGGGATTGGCCTGCGCTTGGCCTCCCATTCCCGAGAAGCTGCTGAAACTGCCCAGGCCCGACGTCGATGATGAATTTCCGCGCTGGCGGACTTGCGCGCTGTTTGCGTATTGGCCGGCGCCCGAACCTGCCTGGCTGCGCCCCATCATGGCCCGGTATCGTTGCTGGTGCGGCGCGCTGAGCGTGCGGGCGCCAAAGACCCCTTGCGTCTGCCGAGCGGTGATCAGAGGCAAGTTGCCCGCCGAGTTCATATTCGCGCCGATCGAGTTTGTATTCGCGCCCGGCGTGCGACCAGCCCCGCCTTGACCGCCGAATCCTCCGCCGCCTCCCCCGAGACCTCCGCCGCCGCCGAATCCGCCGCCCCCGCCCCCGCCTAAACCTTGCGCCCACGCGTCGCTTGAGGCCAGGCAGGCAACGATTACGGCCACCGCAATGGTCCAACTTCGGTTTGTCATTGCTTACAATTCCCTGGCAATTTCAATCATCCCGGCCCTTTCAGCTTACCAGGATCATCGTCCTTTGGCACGCTTTTGGGCAATTTTGACAGCAGGCCGGCGGCAAACTTTCGGCGTTCGTTTTGTCTTCAGGTCGGCCGCAACGGTTGCGTAAACCGGGCCAGATCGATTTTTCGGCAGCGGTAACGCAACCGGCACGGGCGCGCCGCCTCTTGCAATATTTACGCCTCTTGGGCGGCGGTTTTTCCTAGTTCCCTACGGTCGCAGCGTTCCGCTCGTTCGGCCTCTTCGCCGCTCAACGCTTGTTCGCGGCTCAGCGGCAATCGAATGACGAACTCGCTTCCTTGGCCCGGGCCGGCGCTGTGCGCTCGAATCGATCCTCCGTGCATTTCAATAAGGTTCTTGGTCAGATAGAGGCCCAACCCAAGACCACCCTCGGGATTTCGAAATGAGCAATCGGCCTGCGTGAAGATCTCGAAAATGCGCTCCAACATATCCGGAGCAATGCCGATGCCTTCGTCGCGGATGCAGATCGCCGCTTCGGCGCTTTCCCGGTCGACGCTAAGCCAGATCGGGCGTCCTCGCTCGCTGTACTTACCGGCATTGATGAGCAGATTAGCGACGGCCTGCGAGAGCCGATCGACGTCGGCCTTCAGTTGCATGGAGCCCGGAGCGATGGATACCGTCAATTGATGTTGCTTCGCTTCGAGCCGAGGGCGGGCCATCTCGACGGCCGATGAGACGGCCGTTGCGAGATCGATCGGCTTGAGGTCGAGCGCAACCTTTCCGTTGGCGACGCGCGAAACATCGTGAAGATCTTCGACCAACCGCGCAAGCAGACCGACTTGCCGCTGCATCGTCCGATGGAGTTGCCGGGTTTCGGCCTCATTGAGGCGCTCGGTTTCGAGCTCTTCCAGCGCTGCTCGAAGCGGGGCGAGCGGATGTCGTAATTCGTGGGCCAACATGGCCATGAACTGGTCCTTATTGCGATTGGCCATGGCCAACGCGTCGGCGCGCGTCTCGGAGATAATGCTTGTAGTTGCCGCGTAATAGCCGGCCGAAAGCAAGACCAGGCTTAATAGGCCTGCCACGAGGGTCGTGACTCGAGCGGTCGCGATGGTCGAGCGGGCCGTCTCGGCGCGCTCTTTCGAACGACTGCGTTCGATCTCGCGAAGTTGGGCCATGATTCTGCGAATGGAATCCATCTCTTGTTGTCCGGTATTGCTGAGCACCATCGCTCTGGCGGCTTCGTGTCCTCGCTCGTAGCGCAAGGCGATCGTGGCGGCCAGTTCATCTAGCTTGCGGTCGACGTGTTCATCGAACTCTTTCATTAACGCAGCCGTTTCCGCGTCGCCGGCAAGCTTCGACTTCAGATCGGCGATGTTTTTATCGTATTCTGCGCGAGCCGACCGGTAGGGTTCGAGGTATTCGGGCAGGCCAGTCAACAGAAAACCGCGCTGCCCCGCTTCCGCATCTTGCAGCGCTGACAGAACCCGCCACATCGCCAAGCGCACATCCTGGCTGCTAGCCACCAATTCCTCCGTCTCGGCGATGCGCGAGGAATTCCAGAACGAGATGACCGTATTGGCCAGAAGGACGGCCAGGATAATCAGAAAACCCGCTCGCCCAAGCGCTCGCAGAAAACGCCGCATGAAAAAGAAACGCCGCTGGTCGAAGGAACTTGAATCATCTCCAACTGGCCTGCCGACTTTCTAGGCGACGCCAGGTCTGACGCGCATCGCCATGGCGCGCATTGCTGAGATCGACGGGCATGCTGAACTGGGAACGTTCGTTCTATTATGGCCGACAGAGCGCTTTCTGCACCAGGGATTTCCCGATTTGATTGGGGGAATCGCTGCGCATGTGCGCACGATGATAGCATCTCGAATGACTCTCCCAGGCGCCGAATGCCTGCCTCGTGAGACAGGCGCCCGTCGCCCGAGATCACCGGAGGCTCAGTGAATTTGAGGCTTTGGCCCGGGCTAAACGAGGAATTTGGCGGGGCTGTCACAGGGCGCCGACTCGACAATCGCCTCATCTTACCGCCTGCTAATCGGCGCCGTCGATAACTGTAGCTGGTCAAAGGTGCACTGTTGACGCCCGTGTGGGGCATTCTATAAATCAACCAGGCGCACTTTTCCCGGCCATGTTGGCTGCCGCTTTGGCGGATCTCGAATTCGGCAACAGCTTCCGCGCCTACGCGATATCGAACCACGCTCTATTCAGCACTGAGTTGCTGGCTCGCGGACCGACGCCGCTCTTGTCGCCGCAAGACTCGTCCCTGACGGGCGAGATGACTCCGCTGGCGGGTTGTTCGCCCGATCAGCGTCGCTTAACCGATCATTGCCGGGAAATGCTCGATGACAGCAACCAGCTTGCAACTGGACGATTTGCTCGCGCCGATCGACGTCGCGACCTTTTTCCGCGACACGTGGGAAAAAGAACCGTTGGCCGTGAGCCGGGCCGATGCAGGGCGCTACGCTGGGTTGTTTTCGATGCGCAACATCGACGAGGTCATTGCCTTTAGCCGGCCCAAGTTTGCCGATCAGGCCGCGTTTCGATCCGCAGCGCTGAGTCCTCCGACCTATGTTCGCGGCCTTCTCGCTGATTCGCAGCCACTGATGCCTGCCTCAAGTCCAGGCGTGGCTCAGTTGCGGCAAGTCTTCGAACAGGGCAAAAGCCTGGTCATTATGGCCATGCAGCATCGTTGGCCGGCGATCGCTCAGTTGTGCCGCAACTTGGAAGCGCAATTCCACTGTCCGGTGCATGCCAACATGTACCTCACTCCGCCCGGATCGCAGGGCTTCGCCGCCCATTTCGATCCGCATGAGGTGTTCGTCTTACAGCTCGAAGGAGTCAAATATTGGCGGCTATACGGTCCAGGGGCGGCACTGCCATTGGCTTCGGACGGAGCGGCCGCGCCAGCCCGGCCCTCGAGACCTGCACAAGAGATCCGGCTGGAGCCGGGGGATCTCTTATACATCCCGCGGGGGCACCTGCACGAAGCGTTCACGTCGGACGAGACGTCGCTGCACCTGACCGTCGGAGTTAACGTCTATCGCTGGGCTGATCTGCTGCACCACGCGCTGGACGCCGTCAGCCGCCGAGACGTGCGATTTCGGGAGTCGATTCCGGGGGGCGCGCTGCCGGCCGATCGATGCAAGCTGAACCATTCCTTTCGCCAGCTACTCGAAGCTCTTGCTCAAGACGCCGCCAACGAAGCATTTTTCGACGAGGCCTTCGATTCCCTCGGCGATCAATTTTTCGATCAACTGCAGATGCTGCCGAACGGACGATTTGCAGC
>JAICIG010000467.1 GCA_025924495.1 Pirellulales bacterium
ACCGCAAGCGTTCGATGGCAGCCGACATTTCGTTCATCTGGCCTTCCTATTGAGTGCCCGGCGCCAGGCATTGATTGTTTGGCCTGAAACGCCCTGGCACGGACTACAGCTTGCTGCACCCGCTGGCGCCTTCTCGCTCCCACGGCTATCGCGCCACCAGTCCCAATCGCCATAGTAAGGGCACTCGTCTCCCAGTTGGCAGCGGCCCTCGGCATCCACATTGCCGCCATGGCACACCGGGCACTCGATTGACCACACGAGCCAGCCAAAGGCAGCACCGGCCACGAGCATGGCCAGAAGCAACGCCCTCAAGCTGTACTGGAATCGGCGGGGCATAGGAGTATTGTAGCAGCAGATAGGGCTTTTTCATGCGCAATGGCTAGAATGGCCGCATGGCTATCGACTGGCTTCGCTTGCTCAAATCACGGCGGCGAGCAATGCCCTTTTATTACAACTGTAAAGATCACCCAGCCACGCGGAATAGCCCGCTTCTGCGCCCCGACTCAACGTCGTTGCTGCTTTCGCGCTTTGTGCTTCCTCGGCGCTTCGCCCGCCTCCAGCGTCATCTTGGCGATCGAGAGGCAATAGCTTGTCGCATCAATGGGGCAGGCTGATCGTCGGATGGGGCGGGTCAGTTGTCGACGAGCCAAAGCGGCGCAGCCAGAATGCAGGATCGTTAAGCGACATCTCGCCGATTTCCACTTCACGCCGCCCGCCGGTAGCTCGTGCTTCAACGGCCCGCCCAGCCGCTTGCGAGGCGACCTTTGACATGATCGCATCAGGCGAAACTCCGTCTCCTTCCGATTGTACCGAACTCCGCCATTGGCTAAGGGATACGGCGGCACGAACTGGCCCACGCGAGCGTAAGCGGCATGAAAAAGGCAGCGAGAGAAAAAAATCCGGCGCTCGCAGTAATAATTCGCCGCCATGGCGCAACTACATGGTGCGTCGAGACCGCTTCACTGTCAGGAGCTGAGCTGCGTGATTGATTGGCCGCGGATTGTTCGTGACGAGGGCCCGCAAGTGTGGCAACTTGCCCGTCGCCTTTTGGGCGATCACGCGGATGCGGCAGACTGCGTTCAAGAAGTCTTTACACAGGCCCTGCAGATATCGCGGCGCGAGCCGGTGACAAACTGGGCGGGCCTGCTGCGGCATCTGGCCACGGTTCAAGCTCTTCAGCGGCTTCGCTATCGATACCGCGAAAAGGCACGAAATGAGATTCTGCTGTCGAACTGCGCGACACGATCTGCCGAGCCCGGACCGGTGGAAAATGCGGAGGCGGCTGAATTGGCCCAGGCGCTCCGAATCGCTGTGACAGAACTGCCGCAGCAGGAAGCCGAAGTATTTTACCTGCGGTGTCTGGAAGAGCTGACCTACCAAGAAATCGCTGATCAACTCGGGATCGAGGTAAATGCGGTCGGCGTGGCGCTACACCGTGCTCGTTCCCGTTTGCGCGGGCTGCTTGCGACCTACGTGCGAAGGAATGCTGACCTGCCGTCCCGAGGGGCGCCACGTACAGAAGACAATGAGGTAAGACAATGACCGAGAAGCTCTCGAACGAAGATGATCTTCTCAATGCTGCAATTCAAGCACTTCGGCAGGAAGCGTTGGCAGAGGAGCCGCCACGCGAGGTGTTGGCTCGAATAACAGCGTTAGGAACGGTAGCCGGCATTGAAGAGCTTAGAGCTTCAGCGATTGCTTTGCCGCAGAGAAAGAAACGGCTTGCACCTGCTTTGAGAAGACGCAGACTAAATATGGCCCTCCGGGCGGCGGTGGTGCTTGCGGCCGGAAGCCTCGTTGTCGTTAGCGCCTTCCTGCGCAGCGGGGCCACGCTGGCATTTGCAGATGTGGCGCAGCAGTTCCGGGATGCCAACACGCTGAGCTTCCAGATGACGCTGCAGTCTCCGCTGCTTCCGAAGCTGGTGGCAGGGAAAACTGGCAACATGGAGATGCAAGTTTTCCTTAAAGAGCCAGGCCGGTTTCGCGCGGAAGGCGCCTTCGGCCTGATCGGCGTTGCGTCGTTGGAGCAAGACCAATCGAAGCTTCTCGTGCTCCATCCGCTCACCAAGATCGCCGTGCTGGTGGTAGCCAAGGGGAACCTGCAGCAACTCGGATACTCAGATCCCATGGAATGGATCAATGCCTTACGGGCGCTGGCTGGGAAGAGCGCGCAACCGGCCGGCAAGCGCAGAATCGGCGCCGTGGAGGCCCAAGGTTTCCTGATCAGGGAAGACGAGCAAGAAACACTTGTCTGGGCCGACCCGACGACGCGGCTTCCGATATTGATCGAAACGTCTTCTGCCGATGGAGCGCGGATTTCGTTCAGCGATTTCCGCTTCAACCCTGCACTCGATGATGCACTTTTCGATCTGGAGGCGCCTGAGGGGTACAAGCTCATACCTTTTGATGTTGAAGCCTTGCCGCCCGAGGAAAGCTTAGTACGGATGTTGCGTTCGTATGCGCAAACGTCCGGCGGCAAGTTCCCGACCCGGTTGGAAGACGCCATTGCAAAGGATATGCAGGGCGCCCTCAATTTTGTTTGCGCGATGATGTTCATCGATTCCTTGGAGCGAGATTACGGTTATAGACCGGACGGGGCCAGGCTCGGCGATGCCGGCGCCATCCTCTTCTGGCATCGACCCGCCGAGGGCGCCAAATCGCGCGTCCTCTATGCCGATCTTCATTGGGCGGATCTCGATCCGCACCAACTGCCGAAAGAAGCGGGTCCGTAACTGCTTCAAGGCACAAGCTGCATGTCGATTGATGTGTTTACAACACGCCTGAAGGGAGAATCTATGCGCGGAAGTATCGGGCTTGCCCTGGCTCTGGCCTTGGCTGGATCGCTGGACGTTGGACGCGCCGTGGCTCAATCCGAAGAACACGCCAAAGACGGTAAGACATCCGATCCGGCGCCGGCCGACGTGTTGCCCTGCAGCATGTCTGGATTCAGCGATTCCGGCGTATTCCGCTTCTACTTCAACGAAGAGATGTTGGTGCTCATTCAGTTCGCCTGGAAAGAAGACGGAAGCTTCGACAATAAAAGCGTGATGGAGTTCGCCGGCCAGAAGCTGGCTATGAGTACCAACATCACGCCCGACAAGGATGGTTACTGGAATACCATCGCGGGTACGTCGCGCGAGGGCGACTTCCACCTGGAACGTACGCCCGGCAAAGTAAAGTCAACCCTGGCAGGCAAAACGAAAAACTTCTCGCTCAAGTCCGGCGCGCTCCTCTTCGAGAACTTCGCGCCGGCCCTGCTGAGCCTGAGCGTACGTGCTTATGATGCTGCCAAGGGGGGTAAGCAAACGATTCCCATCGTGGTGATTCCCCATGCGCAGGCGAACGCCGTCATCGAACGCAAGGATGCCGTTGAACGCACCGTCGCAGGCGAAGACCTCAAACTGACGAGATACCTCTTCGTCCTAGGCGGCGTCGAGATCACCGTTTGGGCTGACGCCGCAGGCAAGGTCTATCTGGCCGACGCGCCATCGCAGTCGGCGGCCTATGTCCGCGACGGATATGAGGCGCTCCGCAAGGCCGAGGTGAGCGACCCGCTCCTGTCGCGACCGGAATTTGCCGTCAAAGAGGAACTGAACTTGCGAGTAGCTATGCGTGACGGCGTGAATCTGGCCACCGACGTCTACCGACCCGACCGGCCCGGCAAATATCCCGCAATCCTCGTGCGCACGCCCTATAAGAAAGATTTGAGCAGCCTGGCCTACAAATACTATGCGCGGCGCGGCTACGTCGTGGCGATTCAGGATTGCCGCGGCCGCTTTGCTTCCGAGGGAGCATGGGAACCGTTCATTAACGAGGGCAGGGACGGCTACGACGCCATTGAGTGGCTGGCCAGCCAGTCCTTCAGCGACGCCAAGGTGGGCATGATCGGTGCGTCGTATTGCGGCTATGTGCAGTGGTTTGCCGCCGCGGAGCGGCCGCCGCACCTGGTCACTATTATCCCGAACGTAACGCCGCCCGACCCATTTTACAATTTCCCTTACGAGTACGGCGCCTTCAACCTCCAAAATGTCATTTGGTGGTATGAGGTATTGAAGACCGACGCCACCGATGACATCTCCGGGACGAAGCTGAAGACGCTCATCGATAAGAGATACCACAAGCAGCTCAAACGACTTCCCGTGATTGACCTCGATAAGGCCGTCTTGGGCCGAGAGGACCCGAACTGGCGGAAGTGGATCGAACACTCGACCGACGACGCCTATTGGCAGATGATCGACTTCCACGCCCGGCTCGACAAAGTGAGCATTCCGGTGTTTCATCAATCGGGCTGGTTTGACGGCGACGGCATCGGCAGCAAGCTCAACTACGCTCGGATGACCGCTCTCGGCCACGCCAACCAAAAGTTAACCCTCGGCCCCTGGGGACATACCGACGTGGCCACACGCACCCACGAAGGTCACGACTTTGGACCTGAGGCCCTGCGCGATTTGCCGCGCGACTACTTGCGCTGGTTCGACTTCTGGCTCAAGGGCATCGACAATGGCGCGGCCAAGGAGCCCTTGGTCAGCATCTTTGTTATGAATAGCAACAAATGGCTGTATGGCCCAAAATATCCACTGGCCGAGACGCGATTTGAGAAGTGGTACTTAACGAGCGGCGGCAATGCCAACACGTCTTTGGGCGGCGGCAAGTTGACTCGTGTGCCGCCCTCCCAAGATGCGACGCCCGATCGCTACAGCTATGACCCAGGCGATCCCACGCCGCACCCGGACATCCCCGAAGAAGACCCGGATCATGCCGAAGATAAAAACAACGACCGCCGCGAAGAGTTGACTAAAGGCCGGCGCGACATCCTCGTATATGTGACCGAACCGTTCGACGCGCCGTACACCTTTGCGGGGCCCGTCTCGGCAGTGCTGTACGCCGGCACGTCGGCTAAGGATACGGACTGGTTCATGCGCTTGATGACAGTTGATCTGAAGGGAAAAGTCTTGCTGTTGGGCGACGGGACCATCCGGGCGCGCTTCCGCGAGTCGATGTCCAAGCCGACCTTGCTCGAACCCGGCAAGGTTTATGCGTATACGCTTGACTTGTGGCAGACGGGCATCACCGTGCCAACAGGCCATCGGTTACGTGTCGAAGTGGCGTCGGCGGCGTTTCCCAACTTCTCGCGGAACCTGAACACCGGCGGACACAATGAGATGGACGCCAATTACGTCGCCGCTGAACAGACTGTTTATCACAGCGCTCAATATCCCTCGCATGTGATTCTGCCAATGCTTCCGCAGGAGCTGCTTGAGAATCGTGGGCAGTCCACGAGTCTAATTGCGCCGCCCGCGAGAGACTCCAGTTTTCCGGCTTGGCAGTAATCACGGTCTGGTCAGATCATCCCTGACGGACAATTCCTTTTCCATCTCGCTGCGAAGGCTGGCGATCAGTTCGCCCGCGGGCGCGGCACGGGCAAGCGGGGCGCCTTGCCCGGCCCATTGGGCTCCATATCCGAACTCTCCTGCCGCCTTTGCCGCGGCATGCAACTGCTTCGCGACATCATACGCAATTGGGTAGTCTGGGATCGCTTCCCGGTCGACGCTTATGGCGAGAGCAGTGAAGCGATTGGCGAGACAGCGGGCTGGGCGCCCCGAGATCGCAGCCGTCATTACCGTATGATGCGCGGGCGAGCCGAGGAGCGCGGCGCGATAAGCTGCGTCGGCCGACGATTCCGGACAGGCAATGAATGCTGTGCCGAGTTGTGCGGCGGCGGCGCCAAGCATGAGCGATGCGGCAATTCCAGCGCCGTCCATGATTCCGCCAGCCGCGATCACGGGGACATCGAGCTTTGCCGCCAGAAGTCGCGTCAAGGCCATCGTGCCAAGCTGATCGTCCGGCCCACGAGGGTCAAACACCCCACGATGTCCGCCCGCTTCATATCCCTGAGCAACGATAGCGTTTATCCCGGCAGCGGCGATGGCCTTCCCCTCCTCGAGACTCGTAGCCGTTGCAAGGAGGATGATTCCCGCAGCGCGGAGAGCCTCGATCCGATCAGGGGCGGG
>JAICIG010000468.1 GCA_025924495.1 Pirellulales bacterium
CATCGGCGGCGGCGGTGGTGGCGCGGGGCTCGGCGGCGCCGTGTTCAATAATACCGGCGCCGCGTTCACGGCCGATAACTCGACCTTCACCGCCAATACCGCGACCGGCGGAACCGGCGGACCGGCGGCCGGAACTTCGCTCGGCGGCGATGGCGGCAGCGGACTCGGCGGCGCGATCTTCAATCGCGCCGGCAGCGTGACGCTCGTCAACGCGACGATCGCCGGCAACACCGTGACCGCCGGCGCCGGAACGAATGGCGGCGCCAACGGCAATGCCCAAGGGGGTGGCGTCTACAACCTGGCCGATAGTTCGGGCAGCGGCGATCTGCTGCTGGGCGATACGATCGTGGCCGATTCGTCGGGCTCGGCCAGCAACGTCGAGAACAATCAACTCGCCAACGCGGCGACGGCGAACGTACAGTTTAGCAACCTGGTCGAAGGGGGCGTCAGCGGCAACGGCACGATCAACGCCGCCGGATTGCTCATCGCCGATCCGCAACTCGGCACGCTCAAGAACAACGGCGGACCGACGCTGACCATGGCGCCGCAAAGCACCAGCCCCGTCATCGACCATGGCGACAACAGCCTGATCATGTCGGCCATCGACCAGCGCGGGCCCGACTACGCCCGCGTGATCAATAACACGGTCGACCTCGGCGCCTTCGAGTATCAGCCGCCGGCGACGACCGCTTCGCTTTCGACCAGCGCCCCGACGATCACGGTCGGCGACAGCGTGACGTTCACGGCCCAGGTTGCCGGCAATGCGCCCGGCTCGAACTTGCCCTCGGGTTCGGTGACGTTCTTCGTGAATGGTTCGGCGGCGGCGACCGTTTCGCTTTCGCTCGGCGGCGCAAGCTTCACCACCAGCACGCTGCCGGCCGGAGATAACGTCATCACGGTTGAGTATGCCGGCTATACGCTAGGCGATTACGCCTTCACGGCCAGTAACTCGACGCCACTGACGGTGACCGTCAACCCGGTCGATCCGTTCATCACGTTCGTGACCAACCTCTATCACGACGTCCTCAATCGCGCGGCCGATACGGCGGGCTTGAACGGCTGGGTGGCGGCGCTACATGCCGGCACCAGCCGACAGCAAGTGGTCGACTCCATCTGGCAGAGCCAGGAACATCGTGCGATCGAGATCGACGGCTACTATCAGCAATACCTCGGCCGCGGCGCCGATGCGGCCGGGTTGGCCAACTGGGAGCAATTCTTCGCTGCCGGGGGCGACGAAGAGGGGGTGATCGCCGGCATCACCAGCTCCAGCGAATTCCTGACGCATCATCCGCTGATCGGGCAGTTTTTAATCGCCATTTACCAGGACTTGCTTTCGCGCGCTCCCGACACGGCTGGCGTCGATCTCTGGCTTACGAACCTGCAACACGGCTGGACGCCCGAGCAGGTAACCTCGTGGTTCGCCAGCAGCCCCGAGTTCTTGCGAGGCCAGATCAGCGCTTCCTACACGAACTACTTGCAGCGCAGCGTCGATTCCGCCGGCATGGAGCTCTGGCTCGGCCTGCTCGCCGGCCGCACGTTGAATCTCTCCACCTTCAACGAGCAGCTCCTTTCCAGCAGCGAATATTTCAATCGCAGCTAAAAGTAGCACGCCAAAGTAGCAGGCACACGCCGTGTGCCGTGCCACGCTTGAGATCGAGGCGCGAAAGTGGTCGACGCGTTAAAGAGGGCTGTAGCATACATCAGCTTCAGCGGGCGGCATACGGAGTATGCCTGCTACATTATCACACTCCGTGTGCCGTCCGCTCACAGCAGGTCCACAATCCGTAGATCGCACATCACATTCTCTTGATGACCGTGCGCAACTCTGGTGGGCAATGCCCACCTACGGCTCGCTGATTTCGGCCAGCGCGGCCCGCACCTGGTTGAATAGCTCGTTGCGTTTGACGTCGGGCAACTGCGGCCAGGCGGAAGCGAGAAAGGCCAGCTCGGCGTTGATGATCGCAGGCAACGTCCGCGCGCCGCCTGGCATTGCGGGATCCAGCACCGAAAACTGCCGCAGATCGAAACCCAACCGAAGAATGCCGAGATTCAAGGCGACCATCGCCACGCTGCCTGCTTGCAAGCCGAACAGAATGTCGCCAGACCATACGTCGCCCAACAGAGAACCGCTCATCAATAGCACGTTCAAGACAATCGCTCCGAGCGCCATGCCGCTCGAAGCGGCCCAGAATCGCCAGGAGTAGCGCGTGGCGACGATCGCCCAGGCGATGGGAAATGAAACCAGGAAACCTAGCGCGGACAGCGCGATCGCGGCGGCCCCGATGTTTCGATCGCCGAACCATTGCAAGAGCGCACACGCCAGCGCCCAAACGGCCGTATAGACAATCAAATGCAACAATCGCAACTGCATCTTGCGGACCGAGGAGGGCGCGTGATACGCCCGGTCGAAATCGATTCGCCAGCCCGCCAGAATCCGCAGCGGCAGCAACACGGCGCACGTGGCGAGCACCGCAATTGCCGCAAACAGGGAGAGCGTGCGGCTCTCGTCTACCGCAGTCTGCGAAGCAATAAAAAATGCCATGGTCCCCACGGTCGTGGTTAATGCGACGGCCAGCACTCTCGCGGCGACATGCAGCCCGCCCAAGGCAAGCCATAAGCCCATCAGAAACAGTTGCCCGAGCAGCATGCCGTACAGGAATAAGGTTTGGCCATCGCTAACCAGGTTCGACATCAGGCAGTCGATGGCGATATTCGCCACGAACAACCCGACGAGAAACCGCGAATGCGGCCGCTCGCGCCAGTCGGGCGTAGTTGTCGCCGGCAACGTTATCGTTTCCGAAGCAAGTGCTGTCTCTGCAATCGTCGCCGCCATGCGATTCGCCTCCTGCTAGAACGGGCAAGTAGCCCTGTCACTATAAGAAATGCCGCCGCAAACGTGAAGGTCGACACGCCTCCGGCGACCTCGAGGCGTCAGCCTTCCTGTCAGCAAGAGGAGCTCACAAAGAAGGCACAAAAGTAGCAGGCACACTCCGTGTGCCGTGCCAAGTCGGAGGTTGAATCGCCATAGCGGTCAACGCGTTTACCAGGTGGGAAGCGTGTTTGCCATGCAGCGGGCGGCATACGGAGTATGCCTGCTACTTTGCCGTACCGAGTCGGAGCTTGAATGGCCATGGCGGTCTATGCGTTTACGAGGCGGGAGGCGCTATCAGCTTCAGCGGGCGGCAGACGGAGTATGCCTGCTACTTTGGGCGGCTCTCTGCTTCCGTTTTTGGTCGCGGTTGATATACAATGACGCCCATGGCGCATCGGATGCTTCAATTCTCGCTGGCGGCATGGTTCCGCCTGATCCTGATCGTCGCGATCGGGTTGACGGTGATCCCGGAAGAGTATTGGCCTGGCATCGCCTGGGCCGGTCTGGCGTTTGTGGTCGCGCTCGTCGGGGCGGCGTCGTTCTTTATCGCCACGGTCGCCGTCTATGAAGTCTTCGAAGTCGGCTTCTGGCTCTGCGAAGCCTGCTCGAAACTCTATCGCCGCGCGCTGCGCGTGACCTCGTAAGCGGAGGCGAAGTCAGCGTCGGCTTTTGCTCCGCAAAAGCACGCCCTTTCACGGGAGTGAAAGGCGGCTGGCGAAGTCCCTCTCGTCGGGTTGTTATGCTAAAGCATAACCTACGGAGGATGGACATCTAGTCAATAAACTAGTCGACAATATTTTGCTCTATTTGGGCTAAATCTGGTCGTGCGAGGAGCGGGCTTTTTTCTTGATGGCCTTGAGCAGCTTGGCTTCGAACTGGCTGTCGATCTTCTCGTCGGCGTCGTGAATGGCCGTGCGCAACCCGCCGGTGACCGGCTGGATCGTGTCGATGCCGGCGCTCCGCATGCCGCGGGCCACCGAGCGTAATCGATCGGCCAAGGCGCTCAATTTATCGGCCCAGACGTTGACTTCTTCGGCCGAGAGGGGGCGCGACGCTTCGCGCTCGCCGCGATAGTTGGGATCGCCGGGCCGCAGGTTCTTTTTCTTTGCCATCGCCGGTCCGTCAGGCCGCCCCTGGGTGGATCTCGTCCATCGTATCGGCCGGCAGGAAATCTGCCAACTCGCCGCAAGTATAGCTCCAATCGAGTCTTTTGCATTATTTTTAATCTAGTCGACATTTTTGTTGCCTCGGTACGGCTTGAGCGATATATTGCGGGGGTGGCAACTGAGGGCTTTTCCGCCGCTTTAGGCACGCCACCCGACTCGTGAAGCTCGTCATGTCGAACCCGAACGAACGAATGCCGGCGGCCGAGCAAAGGGCGATCGCCTGTTCGTCGGGGCGGTTTGTCTGCCGGTCGGTCGACGCCGAGTTTTGCTGGAGCTACCACGACGAGCGCGGGCGGCTGCTGGTTCGCGGCCCCTCGCACGCCGAGCTGTGGCAGGCCCATCGGCTGCTGCTGGCCGCCATTCAGGACGAAGCCGCATCGGGCTCGATGTTCGCGCCGGATGAAGAAGAGGACGCTGGCGTGAAAACCGACGAGAGGAACGAGCCCGAAGACAACGCCCGCCGCAACGTTCAACGGAAGCCCATTAGACATCAAACCGAATGCCATTCACGCAGCGCCACGGATGGCGTTCCCTACAGCGTCTGACTCCTCTTCCTAACCCCTGTCTACTGTCTACTACCTACTGTCTACTACCTACTGTCTACTACCTACTGTCTACTACCTACTGTCTACTACCTACTACCTCCATGCACATCAAGCTTCAGCGCAAAGTCGCCCAAGGAAACGAAGGCCTGTGGTTCGTCATGCAACGGATCAGCGGCATCAGGCCTTGGGTTCCGCTCGCCGGCGTCAAAATCAGCCGACAAGAGGCCGAGACCTATCTGGCAAAGTTGCAACAAGCTGCTGCGCAGGATGCACGCGAGCCCGACGCGCCGGCCTCCGTTTGCCAGGCGCCAGGCATCGGTTAAGCGCACCTGCTGCAGGGAGAAATACTGATGAATCAGCAAGTGCTTGAATCTGGTTGCGCAGTCCGCGAGTTGCATTCCGCGCTTCGCTCAGGCGCTTCGCTCGACGCCGCGAATGTCGCGCTGGCGGAAGCAGGCGCGGAGGCGGATTTTTTCGCCCCGGCCGATCTTTTCGAGCCTGCATCGTTCGATGGTGCTGCCGATCAACATTCATCCTGGCGAGGCCATAACGACACGGAGGCTGACGCCTCCGGCTCGCCTGCTTCCTCTTCCCAACCCGACGCCCGACGCCTGACGCCCGACGCCTATTCCGACAAGGAGGCTGACGCCTCCGGCTCGCCTTTCCATCCGCTGGTTTGCTTGTTCCCGGCGATGGGCGAGAAGGAATTGAACGACCTGGCCGACGATATCCGCGAGCATGGGCTGCGAGAGCCGATCGTGTTGGCCGAGGGACAGATCGTCGACGGCCGCAACCGCTACCTGGCCTGCCAGCGGGCACAGGTCGAGCCGCGGTTCGAAGAGTACGCGGGCGAAGGCTCGCTGGCGGCCTGGGTCATCAGCCGCAATCTGCACCGCCGCCATCTCGACGCCAGCCAGCGGGCCATGGTCGCTTCGAAGTTGGCCCGGCTGGAGAAATACTCGAACCGTTACGAGAAAAAAGTAGATGGTGCAATTGCACCATCTACTTTTTCGCCACTAACTCAATCGCAAGCCGCTGAACTGCTCAACGTCAGCCGCGACGGGATCAAACGTGCGCGCCAAGTCGAAGCACATGGAGACCGTACGCTAATATCCGCCGTCGAAGCGGGCGAAATCTCTGTCTCCGACGCGGCGGGCATCGTCGATCAGCCGCCCGAGGTGCAGCGTGCGGCGGTCGAGGCCAAACGCACCGGCCAGGCGAAAACGGTTCGTCAGGCAGCGGAGCGCATCGCCAAGAAACGCAACCCCGACGAGCTCACGCGCGACGATCTGCCTCAATTATATCGCCAGTGGGAAGCCGACTTCGGCCGCACCATTCGCGGCGTCGACGCCATCGCCAACATCATCGGCAGCAGCAAGTATCTGGAGC
>JAICIG010000469.1 GCA_025924495.1 Pirellulales bacterium
GACGTGCACGGTCGCGTAGTGCACGAGATCTTGGCTTAGTGCGCAAGCCGCAGCGAGAATCCTGTAGGTTATGCTTTAGCATATCGCAGCGAAGCCGCAATCAAAGTATTTTCGCTGCAGCAAGAATTGCGGTGACAACACTTCTCGGGCGCCATGCCTTCGTCGGCGCCTCGCCGACGTAGGCATGTTAAAGCCGCAAAGGCTAACATGCTTACCCGCTCGCTGACGCTCGCGTGAAAGCATGGCACGCAAATTCGGCAAGACTGTCACCATTAATATCATAGCGCGGCGAACTTACCCGCTCGCTTAGCAACGGCGATTAAATAATTCCTAATTCCCAGCGGGTGGGAATTCAGTGGCCAGGCTTTTTCCTGTTTGCCACCAGCTTTTAGCTGGTGGTATTCGAGCAAGAACATTTGTTGTCTTCAGTCGGCTTTAGCCGACTTGTGCAAGCCTTCAGGCGCTTGCCAGCGTGGAGATAAATCTCGTGGAAGACATGAGTCGACATGGACTGCGCCCTCTTCAGGTGAATGCCGGCTGCACGACGGTTCATCAATGGCTCTCTTACCACCAGCTGAAGCTCGGTGGCAAGCATGCCAGTGCAGCCCCGCTCGCTCATTGTCATATCTCGTTGCCGGTCGCCTCTTGCGCACCAAGGAACAAATAATTCTCTATGCACAATCGGCTCGAAACTCCGGTAGAAAATCATCTAGCGACGATTTCTCCGCAGTTTGAGAGGTTATTTGATTCTCGGTCCTTACGCTCGCGCTCAAAGCATGGCATCCCAATTTTGAGCGGCACAATTATTTCCGTGGCGGCAAGATTCTCGCCGTCAAATAGCATCACCTACGATTGCTAAATCGTAATCGACAAGTCACGAGCGCCGCCGACCTTCGAGAAAACGTTGCAGGAAGTTCGGTTCGGTTAACTGTCGGAGCAGATCGTTGCCTAAAGCGACGCACAATTCTTGCAGTTGCGGCGACGCGATTTCGCCGGACTCTCCCTGCACTGAACCGACGAGCGGCAATCGCTGCCGCCAGCGGAGCGAATCAAGCAACTCGGTGCGGAGATAATCATAAACATCAAGCGCCGTCGGCGCCTGCACTCCGACCGATAGCGAAATCGACTCCTCGCCGGCCTGCGTCGAATGCCAATAACCGCCGGGAATATAGAGCCAGTCGCCTGACGATAAATTGCACTGCATCACCGGCATGATCTCACGCTCGTAGCGTTGATCGCTAGGAATTGCTTCGATGAGCGGCCAAGGGTGAACGGTGTTCTTGCGCAGTCGCCATTGTTTGCTGCCGGCGGTCTGCAGGATAAAGACCTCCTCGGCGTCGTAGTGCCAGCCAAAGCCCGGCTCTCCCGCCGGCGTACAATACAGATGAATGTCGACCTTGCCGCCAAACGCCGTTTCGAATTCAGCCGCCAGGCCGGCGAGCGCCGAATCGTGTCGCTGCGCGTGGCGAATTCCCAGCGTATAGCCTTCGTCCACGATCTGCCGGGCGTTCTCGGGAACAATTCTTTCGCCGGGCCAGCGCTCACCTGCCCGTCCCGCAATTGCATCGACCTCTTGATGGGCGAGCAATCTGTTGATTGCGTCCCAATTGGCCAGTTCCTGCAATTGGCTGCAGCCGCTCGACCGTGCGAAGGGAAGTTTGAGGTAATACTCCTCGACAAACTTCGTGAAGGGCGTGTCGCCAAAGAGTTGCTCAATCATCATGGTTCGTCCTCAGATGGTAGCTGCATATTAACAACTTCGAGAACGAATCGGCGAGTGAGCACGGCAATGCGGGATGGCAATTCAAGACGTCCTGTCGTGGATGTAATCGCCAACCTATAGCGCCTAGGTACGATCTCGCCACGAAGATTTTATAACTGCCGTATGGCCCATTAGCGGGCGCCGCTGGTTGCCGGCGATTGCGCCGTTTCATAAACTGACGTGACTTCTGGACGTTGAACGAGGCTTTTCTATGCGACGTCATCTGCTCTTGATTGCGTCGGTCGTCGCAGCTCTTCAAGCGCCGGTGACTTGGGCGCAATCGGCGAAACGTTCGACGAAGCCTTCTTTGCCGTCTCCTGCCGACCTGCAGGCGGCGGAATCGCGTCTGCTAAGCGCCATCAAGCAGGAGTTGGCAAAGCAGGGCCAAACGGAAGAAGCTGCCGCCTGGCGGGAACTGGTCGCGCGATACGAAGACGATCCAATCGGGCAGTGCGTCTTATTGATCCGAACTCGCGAATTGGCTCAGGCTGCCGGCGACATTTCTCCAGCGCTGGAGTCGATCGATGCTCTGAGCGAGCGTTATGAGTTCAATTGCTTGGGCGCTAAGGCGTCGAGCCTGGAAGGCTTCGCCACATCGGCGCTTACCAAGCAAAGCCGCCGGCGACTCTTGGAAGCCGCTCGCCCTCTGCTGGAAGAGTCGTTGCGTGCGGAACAGTTCGAACTATCCGAGCGATTTGCGAAAGTCTCCTTAATAGCGGCAAACAACGACCACAACTTGCGCCGCCAAGTGCGATGCTTTAAGCTGGTAGTCGAGCGCGCTCGAGATCAGGCGGCGGCAATAAACGAAGCTGCGATTGCCGCCCGAGAGTGCTTGGCGGAGGACCCGGACGATCGCGGGGCGCATGGCGATCTGGGAAGGCACTTGTGCTTTGCGGAAAGCGACTGGGAGCGAGGCCTGGAACACTTGCAACGCAGCGCTGACGAATCGCTGGCGGCACTGGCCCGCGACGAGATGCGCTCGCCGGCCATACCCGAAGAGCAGCTGGCTTTGGCCGATGCCTGGTGGGAGCTAGGCATCGCGCCAGATGGCGCCGCGCAGCGAGCGCGGATCATCTTACGCGCCGCGTACTGGTATCGGCAAGCAATCGGCGGCCTGGATGGTCAGGCAAAAGCGAGGGCGAACCAACGGCTCGAACAGGCCATGAATACGATCCTGCGAGTAGAATCGCCTAGAATCAATCCGCGCGTCAAGGCAGCAGAAGTGACGCTGCGAGAGGGCGTATCGCTACGATTGATCAAGGTCCCTGGCCAACTCGTTCAGGGCCGAACTATCGCAGAGTTTTACCTGTCTGCTACGGAAGTTACGCAGGAGCAATGGGCCGCGCTCGTGAGCGAGAATCCGAGCACTCAGCGCGGAGACGGCTCGCTTCCTGTGCATGACCTGACGCACGAGCAAGCCGAGGAATTCATTGAGGCCTTGAATCGCTCTCCGCTGGCTGGGCAGTTTGAATTCCGCTTGCCAACGCCGGCGGAATGGTTGCACGCCTGCGGCGGCGCTCATTATCGGAACCAAAAAGTTTTGAGCAGTCTGCTGGATAAGCAGGCGTGGCGCCAAAACAACTCGGGCGGGCGTTTGCATGTGGTGGGCCAATTAATGCCCAACCATCTGGGTCTCTACGACATGCTCGGCAACTGCGCGGAGTGGACCTCGGAGCCGCGGCGCGTGTTCGGCTTCAGTTATGTTGACAGGATCAATGCATCGCGATTATTTACACAGCCGCCGATCGTGGAAACGCCCGATGACCATCATTCTTCAACCATCGGTTTTCGATTGGCCGCGGATCTGGCGTTCGGCGCGGAACTGCCTGAATAATCGCGCCGAGCATATTCGCCGCCGTTTTGCATCTGCTTTGTGTACGAGCGAGCAGATGCACGCGGCAGTCGCTTGTTTCCTTTTCTGCCACGCACCATCAAATATTGTTCCTCGGCTTTATGTGTTTCTGGCATGCTGATTGCTTGATATGCTCGCGAAAGCCAAGCTGCAGGAGAAACGCGACGCGGCATTCTGTTAATGACATTGGCGGAGAACAAACTTGCACGTCGAACAAACCGCTGAGAAACGACCGACTAAGATTCTGGTCATCGACCTCGGCGGCACACAGGTCAAGGTGTTGGCGACAGGACAGACCGAAGTCCGCAAGGCGCCTTCCGGCCGCGAGATGACGCCGGTAAAGATGGTCGACGTCGTCCGCGAACTCACCCACGATTGGGAATTTGAAGCGATCTCGTTGGGCTATGCAGGACAGGTAGGGCCCGAAGGACCGCGCGCCGATAATACCAACCTGGCGCCAGGCTGGGTCGGTTTTGACTTCGCGGCGGCGTTTGGCATGCCGGTCAAGGTGAGCAACGACGCGGCCATGCAGGCCATTGGCAGCTATGCAGGCGGACGAATGCTGTTCATCGGCCTCGGGACAGGCGTCGGTTCGGCATTGATTACTCAGCGCTCAGTGTTGACCCTGGAGTTGGGCGAACTGCGAATTCGCCGCAAGTCGACCCTCAATAATTATCTGGGCCGCGCGGGATTGGCGCGATTGGGCGTGCGCAAATGGCGCGAGGCAGTGGCCGATGCGGTCACGTTTCTTAAACCCGCTTTCCTCGCCGATTATATCATGATCGGCGGCGGCAATGCCAAACGCATCAAGGAACCGCCTCCCTGGGCTCGACTGGGCAGTAACTTGTGCGCGTTTCGCGGCGGCTATCGCCTGTGGGGGCTGGAACTGGCGCCTACCTTGACGCCGGAAGGTCCGCACGAGGAACTGCCGGCTGGAGACCGCGAGTGGCGAATGGCATAAAGCGTAATGGCGCTGGCGCAGCCTGACGCACAAGCCAGAGTGGTAGACAATCACAGCTACAACGCGCCAGCGGCGGACATCGGCGCAGGAAAGCTATTTCTTCACCTGGCTCAACGGCGAGTTTGCCGGCGAATTGACGACCTGACCCAAGGCATCGAACCGCGAACCGTGGCAAGGACAATCCCAGGTCTTTTCGGCGGTGTTCCAATGAACGATACATCCCAGGTGCGGACAAACGGCCGATCGTTCGTGACAGACGCCTTGATCGTCGCGGTAAACCGCCACTTTTTGCACGCCTCGGCGGACGACGGCGCCTTCTCCGCGGGCGATATCTTCGACCGCGGCGACTTCGCTGCCGCTCAACCAGTCGGTGGCGTATTGTTTGGCGACATTGATGTTTTCAAGCAAGAACTCTTTCCACGCCATGCCCCAGACCGGCTTCCGCGACGGATCGTAAATCTGCGACCAAGGGTTCTCGCGTCCCAAAATCAGATCGGTCAACAGAATGCCGGCAATCGTTCCATGCGTGATGCCCATGCCCGAGTCGCCGGTCGCGATGTAAACATTCTCTTTGTCCAGCGGATTGCGTCCGATGAATGCCAGCCCGTCGGTCGTCTCCATGACCATGCCCGACCAGCGAGACTCGACCGCCGTCAGCATGGGGAAGCGTTCGCGAGCCCAACTCTCCAGGCGATTCCAGCGCTCGAGCTGGTCGTTGACCTGGCCCTCTTTGTGATCCTCGCCGCCAATGATCAGCAAATCATGCTCCGGCGAAACCGATTGCAAACGCACGTAGTGGTAGTATTCCAGCGTATCCCAGTAGAGTGCGTGCGTAATCGAGCCGCGCGGAATGCGCCCGGCGATGGCGTAGCTCAGGTAGGGCGCCTGCTTGGTATGGATGGCAATCAAATCGTTGATCGGGACGTTAGTGGCGACGACCACGGCATCAGCGGTCACGACAGGGCCGCGCGAGGTTTCGATTCGCGCCTTCGCGCCCCCCTCAATCTTCGAGGCCTGCGTTCGAGTATAGATTTTTCCGCCTTGTGTCCGAATTGCATTGCTCAAACCAGCCAGATACTTGAGCGGATGAAACTGGCCTTGCCTGGGAAATCGCAAGGCTGGGCCGGTGTCGAACGACGAGATCGGCGCCCGCACGACCAGTTCGACGTCTTCCAGTCCCGCGCGACGCGCTGCGCCCAATTCGCGATCGAGGATATCGGTCGAGTGGCCAGGCGGCGTAAACAAATAGCCATCCACTCGTTCGAACCCGCAGTCGATCTGTTCGCGGCGGACGATGGCGTCGATGCGTTCGATCGCCGCCGTATGGCTTTCGGCGGCCAGTCTGGCGCCTTCGGCGCCGTGGATCTTCTCGATTTCC